>JAEYRX010000039.1 GCA_023435225.1 Bacillota bacterium | reverse complement strand
ATGAGCAATGAATTTAATTCAACTTATTACAGCTGTAATAGGATGAAGTAAATACTGATTTGATATCATTTGCATTCGGCTTTAGGAATGCAAATCTTGGATAAGAAATTTACTTCATCCTATATAGTAAACTGTTGGAAACAAGCAATCTTAGCAGGTAAACAGCATAATTAATCAAATTGTAATATAAAAGGCCAGCTAAAAAAATATTTAAAATTTTAGAACCAAGCTTTTTGCCTTGTTATATAATGTTGGGAATCCTAAACTTCTAACAGCGCAAAAAGCCCGAACTGGATGAAATGGAGGGGTGGAAATGAGTGCAAACGAGATAGCTGAACTAATTAAGAAAGACCGTTCCGAACGTATTTACCACCATTATGAGGGTACTTTTCTGGAATATCTGGAAATGGTAAAGGAAAATCCGGAGTTAGTCCAATTGGCACATCAACGCCTCTATAATTTAATTACTAAATCTGGAGTTGACGTGATTAAAACTGAGGAGAACCCCAGACTCCGAAGGATCTATGGTAATGATATCTTAAAGAAATATCAGTTTTTTGAGGACTTTTATGGAATTGACCGTACAATGATGAAAATAGTCAGATATTTTCATGCGGCTGCTATGAAAGGTGAGGAGTCCAGACAGGTTTTATACTTGGAAGGACCGGTCGGCGCCGGAAAATCTTCAATTATGGAAAAATTGAAACGGGCATTGGAAACCGCGCCACCCATTTATGTAATCAAAGATTGTCCGATGCGGGAAGAACCGCTACATTTGATCCCTAAACATCTGCGAGCTGAGATTAGTAGTATTCTAAAGGTTGATATTGAAGGAGATCTTTGTCCGGTTTGTCGCTATCGGTTAAAAAACGAATATAACGGTGAATATGAACGGATGTCCATTGAATCGGTGGAGTTTTCAATTCGTTCCCGGAAAGGCGTCGGAGTAGTACCGCCGGTGGACCCTAACAATCAGGATACTTCGGTTCTTGTTGGTTCGGTGGACATTTCTAAAATGGATATGTATTCCGAGGATGATCCGCGGGTTTTATCGTTAAACGGGGCTTTTAATGTTGGAAACCGGGGTATTGTTGAATTTATTGAAGTTTTTAAAAATGAGATCGAATATCTTCATGCAATGATTACGGCAACTCAAGAAAAATCAATCCCCTCCCCGGGAAAAGGTTCCATGATATATTTTGATGGGGTAATTTTAGCACACTCTAATGAGGCTGAATGGAATAAATTTAAATCCGACCATACCAACGAAGCTATTTTGGATCGTATTGTCAAAATTGAGGTTCCTTATTGTTTGGAATTGAATGAAGAAATCAAAATCTATCAGAAAATTTTACGGCAGAGTAATTTTAAGGCTCATATAGCTCCTCATACCGTTGAAATTTCTTCTATGTTCGCCATATTGACCAGATTAGCGGCGTCGGCCAAAGTCGACCCTTTGACCAAACTCAAGATTTACAATGGTGAAGAAATCCTGGAACAGGGATCTACCAAGAAAGTGGATATTGCTGAGTTACGGGAGGAAGCTTCAATCCATGAAGGTATGAGCGGGATTTCAACTAGATTCATTATGAAAAGCCTTGATATTGCCCTCACCGAGTCTGAGAATGACTGTATCAATCCTTTATCGGTACTAGAGACTATGATCAAATCAGTTAAAGAATTATCGCTGCCGGAGGATGATCGTAAACGTTATCTTAGCTACCTTCAAGGGATTTTACGAAAGGAATATCATAAGATATTAGAGTTGGAAGTTACTAAAGCCTTTATCCATGGATATCGGGAGCAGGCTCAGGATTTATTCAACAATTACCTTGATCACGCAGAGGCATATGCCAACCGGACCAAAATCAAAGATAAAAATACCGGTGAAGAATTGGAACCGGATGAAAAGTTTTTACAATCAATCGAGGAACAGATCGGGATTACCGGAACTGCTGCTAAAGGATTCCGACAGGATGTGACCGCATATATGTTTTTTGTATTAAGAAACGGCGGAAGTTTGGATTACAATAGCTATGAACCTTTGAAAGTAGCAATAGAGAAGAAGCTAACCGCTTCGGTTCGGGAGCTTTCCCGGGTGATTACCCAATCTAAAGTACGGGACAAAGAACAAAATGAAAAATATAACGCCATGGTAATGGAGATGAAAAAGAACGGTTATTGCGATCACTGCTGTAATGTAGTTTTAAAATATGCGGCTAATAATTTATGGAAAGACTGAAGAAAAGCAATTGACAATTGAGAATTGACAATTAGCAATTAAAGACTGAAATCAAGTTTTTTAATAAAAAAGTAGGTCAATTATTAATAGAATCCTGTAAATAAGTCAATTCTCATTTTTTCTTTTGATTTTTATAGTTGTCAATTGTACATTGTCAATTGTCAATTATAAAAGGGGGGTGTTGGCATGGCTATTTTCCGTGAGTCATCCGGCGATTCGGGGCGGGCGATTGAAGACCGGCGTCGCCACCGGCAGTTGGTTGAAGAATCAATTAAGAAAAATATAGGGCAGATAATTGCCGAAGAGAGCATTATCGGCCAAAGTGGTAATAAAAAAGTAAAGATTCCTATTAAGAGTGTTAAAGAGTATCAATTTATTTATGGGAAAAATCAACCCGGAGTAGGAACCGGTTCCGGCGAGGAACAAAGAGGCGATGTGTTTCGCCAGGGAAGTCCGGAAGGTAACGGTAAAGGCGGTCAAGGAGCCGGAAATGAACCCGGAGAGGATATTTATGAGACTGAGATCACTCTGGAAGAGTTAATTGGGTATCTTTTTGACGATCTTAATCTACCCTTTATGGAACGCAAAAAGATCTCCGAAATAGAAACCATTACCAAGCAGAAACGCAGCGGCTATCAACACAAAGGAATTCCACCCCGGTTGGCTAAAAAGAAGGCGGTAATTGAAAAAATTAAACGGCGTCAGGGTGTAAAACGAAATGAAGAGCCTACGGAGGTAGCGGTTGATGAGTTGATAGAAGAACGGTTTCCTTTCAGGGAAGAAGATCTACGGTATCACCGAATCCGCGATGAACGTACTCCGGAATCCAATGCGGTGGTTATTTGCATTATGGACACCTCCGGATCGATGGATCAAACCAAAAAGTACCTGGCTCGTAGTTTTTATTTTTTATTATACCAATTTATCAGGTTGAAATATGTTCAAGTGGAGTTGGTTTTTGTAGCTCATACCACGGAAGCGGCAGAAGTCACCGAGGATGAATTTTTTCATAAAGGTGAATCCGGCGGTACCTATATTAGTAGCGGTTATGAAAAAGCGCTCCAGATTATTGAGGAACGCTATCCGCCGGCCCGCTGGAATGTTTATGCATTTCATTGCAGTGATGGTGATAATTGGGATGAAGATAATGATAAAACCATTAAGCTGGCCCGGCAATTATGCGAAGTATGCAACCTCTTCGGTTATGGTGAGATTATGACCGGATACAGCACTATCCGAAGGCTTTATCAAGAACAGATTACGGCGCAGAATTTTGCCCTGGTATCAATCTCCGGCCGGGAAGATATTTGGCCCGCTCTTCGAGATATGTTGGACCAAGAAGAAGGTGATTAAGTTGGGTGAATTTACGATTGCGGAGTTAGAGAAGTGGAATAGCCGGATTGAAGCTTCTGCCCGGGAATTCGGGTTGGATTTTTATCCGCAGGAGTTTGAGATATGCTCATATGAGGAAATGTTAGGTTATGAAGCCTATACCGGGATGCCGTCTCATTACCCGCATTGGAGTTATGGTAAGGCTTTTGAACGTTTAAACACTTTTTACCGTCTGAATTTATCAGGCTTACCATATGAAATGGTTATTAACTCCAATCCCTGTTTAGCCTATTTGATGCGGGATAACACTTTATTATTGCAGATTTTAACAATTGCTCATGTTTATGGTCATAACGATTTCTTTAAAAACAACCGTTTGTTTCAATCCACTAGGGCTGAACTAATTATAGATAACTTTAAAAATCATGCAGAAAGAATTCGCAGTTATATCCAAGATCCAAGCATTGGGTATTTTAAAGTTGAGCGTATTCTAGACGCCGCCCACGGATTACGCTTTCAAATGAACCGGGTACTTGGGAGAAAAAGGCTGTCTATTGAAGAACAAAAAAAGAGAATGATGGAAGAATACCAGCGAAAGATGGAAAGGGACTGTTTTGGAAAGTTACCGGAGCTTCCTTCACCAAATTTATCCAAGATCCCACTGGATTCTGAAGAGGATATTCTCTGGTTTATCGCTGAATATGGGCAATTAGAGGAATGGGAAAAGGATATTATACGAATTATTCGGAATGAGACTGAATATTTTTTACCGCAGATTGAAACCAAGATAATGAATGAAGGTTGGGCTAGTTTTTGGCATTACCGGATTTTGCAACATCTAGAGTTATCTGCCGATATGCATTTGGAATTTTTAAAACGTCATCATCAAGTTATTAGGCCGCATCAAGGCGGGTTAAACCCTTATCATATGGGATTTACTATTTTCAGCGATTTGGAAAAACGTTTTGGGTTGACTAAAATATTTGAGGCTAGAGAGATAGAAAATGATCGGTCATTTATCCGGCGTTATCTCACTCGCGATTTATGTGAGGAATTGCATTTATTTGAGTATTATGCCAGTGATGATAAAGCCATAGTAACCGAAGTTGCTGATGAAAAAGGCTGGGAGCATATTCGTGATACCTTATGCGCTAATGTTGGAACCGGATCCATTCCGGTAATAAAGGTCAAGGATTTGAGTTCGAAGGAACATACTCTGGTTTTAGAACATGAATATGATGATCGCGATTTGGAGTTGACTTATGCCGGAGAAACCTTAAAGTATTTGGTTGAACTATGGGGAAAACCAATAGAGCTGATTACAAGCGTAAAAGGAACGGAAAAAAGGTTGATTTGTGGTGAGACCAAAAAAATTACTGTTTATGATTAGTAGTACGTTCTTAAATTACCTTATTATATTAGCAATATTAACGGGATTCTTCCCGTTTTATTTTTATATAAGGGTACAAAATGTCTTTAAGGAAGCGCTGATTAATTGAATAAGTGACGATTTTGTACTTCGTAAAATGCCTAATGCCGCATATTTGCTCGCACAAAATCGGATTAATCAGCGCTTCCTTAAGTAACAAATATATATTTTTTATGTTAATAATACCCAAAATATTTTGAGTATTGGGAGGAAGAAGAAGGTAATTATTGAATTAATAAGAAAACTCTGACAATTTCTCGATTTTAGGAGATGATTATAATAAGAAAAGGTATTATATGCTTAATAATTTTATTATGCAGTTCTCCATTTTTACTTGCGGTTGAAGATAATCTTGAGGAATTTATCAATAACCGGTTTGCTTGGTTTGGACAATCATCTTTCATTTTAATCTCAAAATCCGGACAGGTAGTTTATATTGATCCGGTTAAGATTCCCCCAAATTATGCTCAAGCTGACTTGATTTTAGTTACGCATAGTCATTATGATCATTATAATCCGGCAATGATAAAAAGTCTGCAAAAAGATGGAACCAAAGTTGTAGTTCCGGCTAATATGGCTAAATATGATTGGATTGGTTTAACGGAATGGCAGACAATCCGGGTTGGTGATTATCATATTACCGGAGTACCGGCGTACAATATTAATAAATCTTATCATCCCCATAGTAAGAATTGGTTGGGTTACATTATACAAATTGACGATATAAGAATTTATCATGCCGGGGATACCGACTTAATACCGGAAATGCAAAGAGTCAATTGTAACATCGCTTTATTACCGGTTGGAGGCAGATATACAATGGGTGTAACGGAAGCCGTTAAAGCAACCGAAGTAATAGATGCGGATTTTTATATTCCAATGCATTACGGCTCTATTATTGGTAACAGGGATGATGGCTTAGCATTTGCCCGTCAGGTCAAGAGAGGTGAAGTTAGGGTTTTAAATCCGGTATATTAAATTAATTGACAATTGACAATTGACAATTGAGAATTGATAATTAAAAACATCGAACATCGACATCGAAAAACTTTTAAAAAATTTATTGACATCTTGAAATAATGAACTTACAATTCTGTTGCCTGTTGCCTGTTGCCTGTTGCCTGTTGCCTAATAATTATATCAATATCTCCTTCAACACCGGGTCTCCCTGTAACAGTTTTATTGCTGTCTCTTGATACTCTTTTATATGAATGTAGGTAAGACGGTCCGGTTTGATCGATGGCGCGATTTCAATTGCTTTTTGAAAGTCCGCTGCCTGCATTTTTAAACTCTTAACATAGTCGAAAAAGCCGGTCTCTTCAAAAAATTTCTTAACTCTTTGGCTCCGGTGGTTTTGGACTATACTCATTATATAAGTAGCAATTCCTACTTGAACTCCATGAAGTTGAGGTTTCTCCAGAAAAGAATCGAGCGCATGAGAGATTAGGTGTTCACTTCCACTGGCGGGAGCGCTGTTTCCGGCGATCTCCATGGCGATGCCGCTCATAATCAAAGAATCCACCAGCTCTTTCAGGAAAAAATCATCGCGGATATTAGACTTAATATCCATTCTGACTACGCTGTTAACAGATTTTTTGGCGATCATCACTGCAAAATCATTAACCGAACCAATACCTTTTTCTTCTTCAAACTGCCAGTCAAAAACAGCGGTAATCTTAGAAACCAGATCACCGATACCGGAAAAGATAAAGCTTTCCGGAGAATTTTTTATTACATCAATATCAACTATAATACCAAAGGGCATTTTGGCTCCGACTGATTTCCGGCGTCCCTTGACCAATAAAGAACAGCCCGAACTTGAAAATCCATCATTAGAAGTTGAGGTGGGAATACTGATAAAAGGCAAACCATTTAGGAAACTGATATATTTAGCCACATCCAGTACTTTGCCTCCGCCAACCCCAATAATAGCTTGAGTCTTGGCCGGAATGGAAAAAGCCAAGGAAACCATATTCTCAATCTGATTATCATCTTCTTCGTAGAGTCCTAAAATATTGATATTAGATTGTTTTATGGAGTTGGTTATAGTTTCGCCAAATAAGTTATTGATACCGTTACCGAAGAAGATGGCGATATTGGTTAAATCACTTCGGGCTATTGTCGAACCTACCTGATGCAGATTTCCTTTTCCCACTTCCAAAATGGTTGGGATTGAGATTTGATGTGCTGTTGTTTTCATTTGGCAATACTCCTATATGAGCCATAACAAATAAATTATATTCAACCACGGAGGCACAGAGTATAATAATTTAAAATGACTATATCTTTAACTCAGGAAGAACAAATCAACTCACCCTCCTATGTCTCCCTCTCTTTTGAAGAGAGGGAGAGAACCATTAGCCAGGAGGTCTTAAGAACCGTCAGTCAAGGATAATATATGCCGAAGTTCTCTTGCCAGATAAGGCTTTAGACAACAAAGGTTTGTGGTTACTCTCTCTTTTAAGAGAGCAAGAGTGAGTTGGTATTTACCGACCTGAGCTAAGATATTAGTCAATTAATTTAATATTTGTAAATCGAAATCTCTGTAGCCTCTGTGCTCTCCAGTAAAGAAAAATTTTGTAATATTTTCTTGATAACAGCTTAAAAATCCTTTAAACTACATAAAAAAACAACCACTGATTTTTGTCAGTGGTTGTTCGTACTGTGATAATTTATTGATTCTTCTTAATCTGTTTCTTCATGTCTTCTAAGAAGTTCTGATCCGATGACGGATCTACTCCGCCCGGATCAGCTAAAGCCCCTAACTCCAAGCCGGTTTGTTTGTTGATATCGACCTCATGAGTGCCTATACCTTGCCCTTTCCGATTTAAAACCGGATTAAGGGCGTCGTCGTCATTGGTATAATCTTTTAAAGCTTTGTCGGCTTTGATTTCACCGGTCTCCGGGTCTAAAGTTACTTTGTTATTCAACTCGGGATCGATGTTCTTTTCTTTTTCTTTAGCCATTACGTACTCCTTTTTGTAAGAATTAATAGACAACATCCATATTATCCTCACAAAAGCACGCAATAATCCAAATTAATATTATAAAACCCCTTTTCCGGGTTAGAATGGGGTTTTCGCAATAACTTATTTAATTATCAACGTCAACAGACTATATATTGCGGGTATCGATTAACTTATCAAATGTATAGATAAAATCATCCAACTCCCGGATTACATCGAGCATCCGGAAATTGTCTTTATTATTATCAATCCATAATCTTCGCAATTTATGTCTGGTTTCAAAAAGATTATTGCGAATATCCATTAATTCACTCATCATATTATTCCCCCTTTCCAAAAACTAATGATACAGTGTAATTGTTAAAATTAATGGAAGATATTAGTTAAATATTTTTTAAATATTATTATAACGGGCGATTAGCCGGTTTTCTTTTCCCAATCTAAGGAAGCGCTGATTAATCCGATTTTGTGCGAGCAAATATGCGGCATTAGGCATTTTGCGAAGCACAAAATCGTCACTTATTCAATTAATCAGCGCTTCCCTAAGTATGCAAAAAACCGACTTTCTCAAGTCGGTTTTTATATAATTGGTGCCGAAGACCGGAATCGAACCGGTACGGATTTTACTCCGCAGGATTTTAAGTCCTGTGCGTCTGCCAGTTCCGCCACTTCGGCAAAGATTAAACTGTTTTAATGCGTTGTTGTTAAGCATTAGTAATTATAATACATACTATAACCTCTGTCAAGTTGCTATTTCAAATATTCTCCTACTTATTTCTCCCAAACCTGGATTTTTATTCTTTAAATACTCTATGTCCTCAGTGATCTCTGTGTCTCTGTGGTAATAATGGGTTTATCTTTATATCATATTCTTCCTTCTCAATAAAATAATCCCCACTAAAGTTAATACCACCGATATTATAATCGTCATAATAAAAGCATAAGGAGAATGTTGAAAAGGGAGATTCACATTCATCCCGAAGAAACTAGCCACCATGGTTGGTAAAGCCATTAAAATTGTGACCGAGGTTAAGAATTTCATGACTATATTCAAGTTATTGGAGATGACCGAAGCAAAAGCGTCCATCATACCGCTTAGAATGTTGCTGTAGGTTTCGCACATCTCAATCGCTTGTTTATTCTCGGTAATTACATCCTCCAGTAAATCTTCATCCTCCGGATACATCTTCAAAATTTGGGTAGTCATTGCCGTATCCGGGTCTACATTAGCATTAGGCGAACGCAGCTGTAAACGGAGTAACTTTTCCATTACAATCTCATTAGCCCGTAAAGAAGTGGTGAAATAAACCAAACTTTTTTCCAGATTCAATAATTTAATGAGTTCCTCATTCTTCATCGACCGGTGTAGTTGATTCTCGATATCATTAGTTTTCCGGTCAATTTGTTTCAGGTAACGCAAATAATAAGAAGCGGTTTTTAACAGTATTTGCAAGACAAATCTGGTTTTCTTAAATGTATATATCGAATGGTTCCGATTATACTCACATTCGGTCAAGACCGGGTTTTCCCTTAAACATACGGTAACAATAGTATTTTCCGAAACGATAATACCTAACGGAATTGTATCATACAGGAGATTTCCGCTACCCAGATCGGAGATTGGGACATTAATTAAGATTAACAGTTGGCCATCTTCAACGGCGATCCGGGAACGTTCTTCTTCATCTAACGCAGCTCTTAAGAGTTCAAGATTAATTTTGCCTTCAACAGAAACATTAAGCAATTCTTCTTCTGAAGGGTTAGTAATGTTAATCCAAATACCTTTTTCGGAAAAATCCTCAATTTGGGATAGTTCTTCGGAAACAGTGAGGTAAGATCTGATCATAGCCGTTTTCTCCTTTCAAGGTGTTTAATAAATAATTGCTTAGTATTTGCCTAAAAGGGATGGTTTTAAGCGTACACGTACCTTGAATCGAACCCGGCCTGACGGAGGTTATTAAAGAATCAAAAAACTAATAGTGAATATATGCAGGGTTCGACAATGAAAATGCCCGGAATATCTAAACCAACATAAATTACTACCGTCTGCATCCATTGTCCTCACCTGCCTAAAATTTGATTATAAGCATTATGCTTTTAAGATACTCTTATTATATTTAATTGTCAACTATTAAAAAACCTCCGGATTCGGAGGTTAATCTTTATCAAAATGGAGGCGGCACCCAGATTTGAACTGGGGAATAAAGGTTTTGCAGACCTCTGCCTTACCGCTTGGCTATGCCGCCGTTTTAATTGATAATTGATATAAGTAGGGCGAACCAAGATTCGCCCTTACATTTTATGCTCTATATATAAATAATGAAACTTAATTTTAAAATTTGGAGCGGAAAACGAGATTCGAACTCGCGACCCTCGCCTTGGCAAGGCGATGCTCTACCACTGAGCTACTTCCGCATTTTTTTGTTCTTGTATTTAAATCCGAATTAAACATTCTATCTAGTCTTAATGGTGCCACGAGCCGGAATCGAACCAGCGACACGAGGATTTTCAGTCCTCTGCTCTACCAACTGAGCTATCGTGGCGGAACTCTTAATTTATCAGTTTCAGTAATCAATTATAAAATATCTTTTTCTAAAAATCAAGTTTAATATTTTAGAAAATATAATCAAAATTACTGCTAACTGGAGAAATAATGGCGGAGCCGACGAGACTCGAACTCGCGGTCTCCAGCGTGACAGGCTGGCATGTTAACCAACTACACCACGGCTCCGCAAAACTAGTTTACAGTTTACAGTGACCAGTTTACAGTTAAAGATTCTTTTAACTGTCATCTATCAACTGCTAACTGTCAACTAAACAATTTGGTGGGCGATGTAGGATTCGAACCTACGACCCCCTGCTTGTAAGGCAGGTGCTCTCACCAGCTGAGCTAATCGCCCGAGCGTTTGGCGTTTTCGGAACGCATTTAATAGTATACCTAAAAAAGTCCAATCTGTAAATAGTCTTTTTTTATTTTTTTACGAATAAATTTTGGAAACCGTAAACAAAGCAATATCAACACTGAGACACTGAGGCATAGAGTATATTAAATATTAATCTCTCCGTATCTTTACTCCGTGTCTCTGTGCCTTGTGGCTAATAATTATTCTCTTCATAATTACCACATTACCACGGCAGCTTCTCAACTTGTCCATCGCCGAGTTTGGTCTGGCTTAAAGCTCCGTGATAATCAGAGCCGCCGGTGATTAACAACTTCATATCTCGGGCTATCTTTTGATACTTGGCCGTCTGTTCCGGAGTATGGGTCGGATAATATACTTCAAGCCCTTTTAGTCCCGCCTCAACCAGTTCGGAAATTAATGAATCATTCCCCATTCGTCCCGGATGGGCCAAAACCGGTATACCACCGGCGTTGTTAATTAATTGGATCGCCTCAATGGCGCCGATCTCCTGATGCGGTATATAAGCTACCCCGTTCTTCCCTAAGTAGTACTCAAAAGCCTTCTTCCGGTGTTCTCCGGCGATTAAACCCTCTTTTTCCAAAGCCTTAAAAATATGCGAACGGCCCACGAAATTACTAGTGGTTTGGGCCCGGACCTTCTCCCAAGATATAGCCATATGATGCTGTTTCAGCTTTTTTAGTATCATTCTGGCCCTTTCGTTTCGGCCTTCTACAACCTTCTCCAATTTTGAGATTAATCTCCGATTATTTAAGTCATAATTATAACCCAGGATATGTACTTCGGAATTACCTAAATCCGTAGTTAACTCTACTCCGGGGATAAAAGCATATCCCTGTTTCTCCGATTCTTGCAGAGCTTCCATTATCCCGTTTACAGTATCATGATCAGTTATGGCAATTCCGTCGAGGCCGCGCAAAATTGCTTTGGTAATTAATTCTGCCGGTTTCAAAGTCCCATCGGAATAAATTGAATGAATATGTAAGTCGTAGCCCATCGTTATTTCTTTCTGACCTTAAAGCCTTCCGCTTCCAGCGCTTCTACCGACCGGTCAACCGCTGAACTGTTTTCAAAAGCCAGGCGTAAAGTCCCTCCTTCACCCTCGCGTACTCTTAGGATTTCAATATCTTTAATATTTAATCCGGCTTCAGCCAGATGGCGCAGGACTTCTTCTATCGCCCCGGGACGGTCTTCTATGGTCACTACCATTTCATGAAGCAAAGTTAAGTATCCCTTGTTTTTGGCAGGAATTTGAGTCCTGATTTCCCTGGCTTTGCTTAGGAATTTAACTAATTTTTCATTATCCGAAGAACTCAAAATCTCTTTTAATTGCTGTAATTCATTTTGAAAAGAGGAGATTGCTTCAATGATCCGGAGACGGTTCCCTGTTATTATACTCTCCCATACCTCCGGCGCTCCCAAAGCCACCCTGGTGGTATCACGGAATCCACCGGCAGCCAGGTTTAAAGTTCCCGGGAATTTATCCTCCTCCATGCCGGCGGTTTTCGCTAACGTAGAAGCGATCATGTGAGGTAAATGCGATACCATCGCTACTATCCGGTCATGTTCGGTTGCAGTCAGATGAATCAGATTGGCTCCGGTTACTTGGAGTAGGTTTTCAACCTTCTCTACCGCCCCTGAGGGAGTCCTGGGATCATCAATCATAATATAAGTGGCATTTTGATAGAGAAATGGGTCAGCCGCAGTTATTCCTTGCTGCTCGGATCCGGTCATCGGATGCGCACCCACAAAATAATGAGTATCCGGTAAAAAAGCAAAAACTTCATTCATAATAGCTTCCTTAATGCTCCCCAGATCACTAAAAATAGTTCCCGGAGCCGTAAAAGGCAGGCAATCTTTAATGATTTTTCCGATGGAACCCACCGGAGTCCCCACGAAAATATATTCCGCCTCCGTAACCGCCTCTTCAAAACTGGCAGGTAACAAATTAATTGCTCCGATTCGGTAGGCTTCATTTCTGGTTTCGGCATTTCTGGACCATCCGGTTACCCTATAACCCGCTTTGGTCAAAATCAATCCCAGGGAACCACCCATCAATCCTAAGCCGATAATAGCTATCTTTGGTTTCATAATTTCCTCCCTACCGCCAAAGCTACCGGCGATATTTCGGCTATCAATTTATTAAACCCTTCAAAATTTAAAGATTGAGGGCCGTCGGATAAAGCATTTTCCGGGTCCGGATGAACTTCAATCAGTAATCCATCCGAACCAACAGCAACCGCTGCTTTGCTTAACGGGGTTACCAGATAGCTTTTCCCTGTTCCATGACTAGGATCTACAATTACCGGCAGGTGGCTTAATTTTTTAATCGCCGGGATCGCGCTTAAATCAAGGGTATTCCGGGTTGAAGTTTCATAAGTCCTTATCCCCCGTTCACACATAACAACCTGATAATTACCTGCACTAAGAATGTATTCGGCCGCCATTAACCATTCATCAACCGTAGCCGCCAAACCCCGTTTTAAGATAACCGGCTTTTTAACTTTTCCGATCTCTTTCAATAGGGTAAAGTTTTGCATATTTCTGGCTCCAACTTGCAGCATAGGCGAATATTTAGCTACCAACTCCACTTCCATTGGGTTTACCACTTCAGTTACAAAAGGAATTCCTACTTCCCGACTGACTTCCTCTAATATTTTTAAACCCTGTTCCTCAAGCCCTTGAAATGCATAAGGTGAAGTCCTGGGTTTAAATGCTCCGCCCCGGAGCATTGAAGCGCCGGCCATTTTTACTGCCCTGGCGGTCTCCAACATCTGTTCCTTACTCTCAACCGCACAAGGACCGGCTATTACCACTAGTCTTTCACCGCCGAACACCACATTCCCTACTTGTACCGGGGTTGTCTCATTTTTAAACTCCCGGCTGGCCAATTTAAAAGGCTGTAGAATAGGGACGACTTTATCGACTCCTTCCATAGCCTCTATCGACTCCATTATTCCGGGTTTCTTCTGCCCAATCGCCCCGATAATTGTCCGTTCTACACCCTTTGATAAATGGATCCCAAATCCCCATTCCTTTAACTTATCCTGAACATGTTGGACCTGGGGTTCCGTAGCCTTTCCATTCATAACTATAATCATTATGATTCCTCCTACCATCCTGCAAATTCTTTATGAAAATTTGAATTTATTATAGCAGTAACGAAGATGTTTGTAAACTTACGACAATTTAATTTTTGACTTTGAAAAGGAAAATGGTTACAATACCTGTATGATTCTAAAACAAATTTTCTATGGAGTGGATTTGCATGAAAACTACATCCAAAACAAATCTAATCTATGAATCAACCGTTGAAAAAGATACTTCTTCCACCATCAGCGCTTACTTAAAAGAGTCTTCAACTCTTTCCGGCCGTAGCCTGCGCCAGTATTTCTTTAAGGGACTAGTGCTCATTAACCATAAGAAGGCTCATTCCCAAGCCAAACTTAAACTCGGCGACCTGATTCAAGTATATGCGCCGGGCACGGAATACCAAGCCCTTAAACCCGAACCGATGGACTTGGATGTTATTTATGAAAATAACGACCTCCTGGTGATAAATAAACCGCCCCTGATTGCGGTACATCCGTCCGGTTCCATCACTTCCGGCACCTTAGCCAATGGTATTACCGCTTATTTTGAAAAAAAAGACTTAAAAATAAAAGTCAGACCGGTCAACCGTTTGGATTACGGAACTTCCGGCCTGATTATCTTCGCCAAGAGCGCTGCCGTTCAGGAAAGATTAAGTTTAGCTATTCAAAAACACACGGTGCAAAGGATTTATTATGCAGTGGTACAAGGAGTTCCCGAACCAAATTCCGGTACCATTAACTTGCCTATTACCGGTAAAAACGGCAAAAGAATCGTCGCTTTAGGTGGTCAATCTTCAATAACCGAATATAAAGTAATCAAAGCTTTTAATAACGCTGCTTTACTGGAGTTAAACCTGAAAACCGGGCGAACTCATCAAATTAGGGTTCATTTAAGTCACATTGGTCATCCGATCCTCGGCGACCATCAATATGGAACTAAAACTCCACTAATAAACCGACCGGCATTACATGCCGGAAAATTAATCTTTCAAAAAGGTTTGGAGCTTGACCTGTCCGAATTAGCCATTCCTTTACCGGCGGATATGAAAAATTTATTACATAATTTTAGTTCTCTTCATTAATCAGCTCTATGTCTGTAACCGGGGTTCCCGGAGGTCCGTTGGCTCCTTTATATTTTAAATAGACCCCATCGGATTTCCCGAACCAATAGTAAACACTCCAAAACTTAGACATCCAATTATTTACAGTCACCTTTACTTTTACCGCTTCTACCGCTTTTCCGTTAATAATGATAGTCTCTTCCTGCTCCCGGAGTACTACCAATACAAACTCTTTTAGATCATTACGAACCGTCCAAAACTCTTGCCTGGTTTCACCACTTAAAACAAAGAAGCCAAGTGAGAGGTTCCAGGCTTGAAACCAGGGTCGGTTGCCGATTTTATATTCCCTTGAGATTTCTTTGCCTTTTAATTTACCTTGAATTTTAATGATATCGCCGCTTCTTTGCGCCGTTATTTCAGTATCTTCTTTTTGGTCGGTCTTTTCCCAAACTTTAGTCACAAACTCCGTAGTTAGAACTGTCTTTAATACAAAATCTTTATTTGCGGTAGCCCAAGTATTAATTATTTCATTTTCTTTAGTTTCAATTTTATCAAAATATGTAACAACCTCATCTTTGGTGATACTCTTATACCTATAGCTTCTATCCATATTCTTGGCGTTTATTTCAATTGATAGAAACATAAGCAATATAACTATTAATGAACTAAGTTTTCTTTTCATTATTAGCTTCCTTTCTTTGAGTTTTTAATTCTGTTTAAATAACTTACTTCTTAAATTTCGCCAAGGCTTGAGCTAATGCCGTGTTAATGGGTTCATCCTCTTTTTGACGCCGTAAATAATTTTGAACCTCCCGCTTATTACCGCTTTGTTTTTCGTTTTCTCTTCGTTTATTAAAAACTGTTAATTTTTCCCGGTAACCGCAAGCACAAGTAAATACCTTGTTTTCCCCCTCACCCCGCAGTTCCATTTTTTTATGGCATTGCGGGCAACGGGCGTTGGAGGTCCGGGAAACGCCTTGGCGGTAATTGCATTCCCGGTCTTGACATATCAGCATCTCGCCCCGCTTTCCCTTTACCGCCAACAGATATTTGCCGCACTCCGGGCATTTGCTCCGGGTGAGATTATCGTGTTTATAAGTGTGACTACTGCCGGTAACCGCAGTTACCAACTTGACGGTGTAATTGCGAATATCAGTGATAAAACTATTACCGTTCGCCTGCCCTTTACTGATATTAGCGAGTTGTTGCTCCCATTTAGCCGTTAATTCCGCCGATCTCAATTCCGGCGGGACCAAACCTATTAATTGAATTCCTTTGGAAGCCGGTATTATTTCCTTCCCCCGGCGCTCCAAATAAAACGCATTAAATAATTTATCGATAATTTCAGCCCGCGTAGCCGGAGTACCCAACCCGCTGCTATTCTCAATAGCTTCCCGTAGTTTCGGATCGTCAATGGATTTACCCGGGTGTTCCATAGCGGATAATAAGGTTGCCTCGGTATACCGGACCGGAGGCTTCGTTTTGGCTGCTACGGATTTAACCGAGAGTACTTTTACTTCTTCTCCCTGACTGATATACGGAAGAGACTGAGCATTTTCTTTTTCATCGGCAGCTTCATCTTCCAAAGCGCCGTCGTTATCATAGACACTTCGCCAACCTTTAGCTTTAACAATTTTCCCTTTGGCCGAAAATACTTCCCCATTAATCTCCGCCTTGACGGTTGTTTGTTCATATTCAAAAGGAGGCATAAGTACCGCCAAAAATCTTTTTACAATCAAATCGTATATTTTCAATTCATCGGAGCTAAGTTTGGACAAATATACCGTTTCTTCAGTAGGGATAATGGCATGATGATCGGATACTTTGGAGTTATCCACCAGTCTTTTACCGGGATTGATTTTATTTTTCAAGATATTCCGGGCTGTTTCCGCATAAGGGCCGGTAGCAACGGCTTTTAATCTTTCCGGTAAGGTAGGAACAATATCCTCACTAATATATCGGGAGTCAGTCCTCGGGTAAGTAACCAGCTTATGTCGTTCATATAACTGCTGCATGATAGCGGAAGTTGTTTTGGCGGAAAAACCGTATCTCCGGTTGGCGTCCCGCTGTAACTCAGTCAAATCGTATGCCAGTGGCGGCAGTTCTTTGCGGGCTTCTTTTTTTACCATTTCGACCTTACCGGTTTGTCCACTAAGTTTGTTTACAATCCCTTCCGCCCGTTCCCGGCTGAAAATCCGGGCTTGACCGTTTTGATCCTGCCATTGTAAAGTAAAACCACTTGCAGTAACATTTATAGTCCAATAGTCTTTGGGAACAAACCTTTTAATCTCTTCTTCCCGTTCTACAACCAATGCTAATGTAGGTGTTTGGACCCTGCCGGCTGAGAGCTGCGCATTGTATTTACATGTTAACGCCCGGGTTACATTCAGTCCGACCAGCCAATCCGCCTCAGCCCGGCATTCGGCCGCCGCATATAAACGCTCATAATCCTGGCCGGATTTCAGATTATTAAATCCTTCCTTGATAGCCCGGTCGGTTTGGGACGAGATCCATAACCGCTTAATCGGTTTATGCCAACCGGCTTTTCTAATAATCCACCTGGCCACCAGTTCTCCCTCTCTACCGGCGTCGGTAGCTATAATTAATTCTTCAAGTTCCGGAGTTTTCATTATATTTCTAACCGCACTAAACTGTTTAGCGGTTTCCCGGATGACCACCAACTCCATTTTAGCCGGCAGCATCGGTAAATCTTCAATCCGCCAGGTTTTATATTTATCATCATAAGTCTCCGGATCAGCCAGGGTTACTAAATGCCCCAGCGCCCAAGTGACTATATACTTTGGGCCAATCAAACATCCATTGCCTTTTTGATGACAATTTAAGACTTTGGCTATATCACGGCCCACCGATGGTTTCTCGGCTAATACCAAACTTTTTCCCATTTTATATTTCTCCGATTTTAATTGATTCTTTCTAGTAACTTCCACAATTATATCATAACCAATTTGCCATGATTATTTTACCCCAACCGACAAATAACCCCACTTGAGTTTATATCTCTTGCGGGGTCAATATTTACTATTATTCCATATTTCTTTTAATTGTCAATTCTCAAGTAATCTTCACCCCAAAATCTCACCCTCCAGTGTAAACGTCTGAGCCCCGGTAATCTTAACCTGGGCAAAATCCCCAGCTTTAAGCCGTGGGACCGGTTTAAAGTGAATCAACTTATTTTGACTGTTCCGACCGGACCAAACCTCTGGGTTACGTTCACTGGGACCGTCCACCATGGTCTCAGTTAAAATACCTATATAAGCTTTATTTTTCTCCAAGGAAACCCGGTTTTGTAGCTCAATCAACTCCATCAGATGCCGTTTTTTCTCTTCCTCAGGAACGAGATCTTCCATCTTAGCCGCTGGAGTCCCAATCCGGGGCGAATAAATAAAGGTAAAAGCTCCGTCATAACGGACTTTACCGACTAAATCAATAG
Organism: Bacillota bacterium; assembly: GCA_023435225.1. Classification (GTDB taxonomy): domain Bacteria; phylum Bacillota; class UBA4882; order UBA8346; family UBA8346; genus UBA8346. Next base: position 96,195 of record JAEYRX010000039.1, on the reverse strand, counting down.
TATCTTGGAAATCCTCCGCCGTTTCTCCGGGGAATCCAACGATAATATCGGTAGTTAAGGCGATATCCGGGATTCTAGTCTTTATTTTCGCAGCCAATGCTTCATATTGTTCTTTGGTATATTGGCGGTTCATCAGCTTTAAAATCCGGCTACTGCCGGCCTGGACCGGTAGATGAAGGTGCCGGCAGATTTTTGCTTCAGTCGCCAGGACTTCAATCAATTCATCCGAGAGATCTTTAGGATGGGAAGTTTGAAAACGGATTCGTTGAATATTAGTATCCTGAGCGATCATCCGTAATAGTTTGGCAAAACTCCAATCCTGTCCCGGGAGATCCTTCCCATAAGAGTTAACATTTTGCCCCAACAAAGTTATTTCTTTAACACCGTCTGCTGCCAACTCCCGAACCTCTGCCAGTATCTGTTCCGGTTTCCGGCTTCGTTCCCGCCCCCGGACATAAGGAACAATACAGTAAGAGCAAAAGTTATTACAACCGTACATAATAGTAACCCAGGCTTTAAACTGCTCATCCCGTTTTACCGGTAATCCTTCATAAATCTCGCCGTCGATATCCCAGACTTCAATTATCCTGGAACCGCTCGTTTTAAGTTTCCGAATAAGTTCCGGGAGTTGATGCAGGTTGTGAGTACCAAATACTAAATCAACCTGGGGATAACTGGTCCTGATTTTCTCAACCTCTGATGGTTGTTGGACCATACAGCCGCAAACCCCGATAATCAAGCCGGAGTTCTTTTCTTTGAGGGCTTTTAAATTCCCAATATGTCCAAAAGTTCGATTTTCGGCATTTTCCCGGACACAGCAAGTGTTCAATAAAATTAAATCAGCTTCCTCCACCGAAGAAGCCTGCTCATACCCCATTGAAACTAAAAGACCGGCCAGAATTTCCGAGTCATGAACATTCATCTGGCACCCGAAAGTGGTGATAAAGTATTTTTCCGACATAATATATTCTCCTATAATTGCGGATTGCAGATTTCGAATTTCGGATTTTTTTAATTGAACGCAATGCCAAAATACTTTTCTAACCCAAGTTTTTTGGGCCTGCGAAGCCTTGTGGTTCTCTTCTCTCCGAACGGGGAGGAGACAAAAGAGGTGGGGTCCGAAATCCGAAATTGATTCATTCAAACAGTGCCTTCGTAAACGTCTGGGCGTCAAATTCCTGTAGGTCTTCCGCTTTTTCCCCGACTCCGATCAGGCATATGGGTATTTGAAGTTGATTAGCGATAGCAATACTAATACCGCCTTTGGCAGTACCATCAAGTTTAGTTAGGATTAAGCGATCAATGTTAACGGCATCATGGAATATTTTGGCCTGATTGACGGCATTCTGACCGGTTGTCGCATCCAGCACCAATAAAGTTTCCAGACTTCGGCCATCAAGGTTTTGATTAATAACCCGCTGCACTTTCTTTAATTCTTCCATCAAATTAACTTTAGTATGTAGTCTTCCGGCAGTATCTACAATAATTACATCCGATTTACGGGATTTTCCGGCCGCCATCCCGTCAAAAACTACAGCGGCAGGGTCGGCTCCTTCCTGGTGATGGATTACCGTGATACCGGTTCGTTCACCCCAGGTCATTAACTGTTCCGTTGCAGCCGCCCGGAAAGTGTCGGCCGCTACTAAAAGCGCTTGACTTCCATTTTCTTTGATTCTGGCTCCAAGTTTGGCAATGGTAGTTGTTTTCCCGACTCCATTAACCCCGACAATCAAATATACTTTATTGGAGGCTTTATAATCTATAGGTTTCCCGCCAACCGATTCAAAGATTCGCTTGATTTCTTCGATTAGAACCTCTTGTAATTTGGAGGGATCACCGATTCCCTGTTCCTTAACCGCTTTCCGCAAACGCTCTATTAAAAATATACTGGTCTCAACCCCAACATCCGCCATAATTAAGGTATCCTCAAGGTCGGTATAAAATTCCTCATCAATTTTTTTAGCCCCGGTAAAAATTCCTTCTATATTCGATACAAAACCGGATTTTGTTTTGGACAATCCGGCTTTCAACCTATTAAAAAATCCTTGGTTCGATTCAGACATGATAATAATACTCCTTATAGGCACTAGACAAAAGGCATTAGGCACTAGGAAAAGATCTTAAAAAATCTTCGTAGAATATTTGCAGAATTCAAATATAGTTTTTACTAATGCCTATTTTCTAATGCCTAATGCCTGTCTTTTTTATCCTGCTTTTTGTCCCATTTGATCAAGATCTAAAGAGATTAACTTGGTAACCCCGTGTTCTTCCATGGTAACTCCATATAGGGTATTAGCTATCTCCATAGTACCACGGCGATGGGTTACTACGATAAATTGTAATTGTTTGCTGAATATCTCCAGCAATCTGGCAAACCTTGAAACATTCGCTTCATCCAAAGTAGCATCGATCTCATCCAGGATACAGAAAGGTGAAGGCTTAACCGCTAAGATCGAAAACAGCAGTGCAATAGCGGTCATCGCCCGTTCACCTCCGGACAATAAAGATAAGGTTTGCAGTTTCTTGCCGGGAGGTTGAGCTACAATCTCAATTCCGGAATTTAACGGATTATCCGGTTCCATTAGAAACAGATCGGCATTACCTCCGTCAAATAACTCCCCGAAAAGCTTCTTAAATTGAACCTTCACTTCTTCGAAAGTTTCATTGAACCGTTTAATAATTGTCCGTTCTATTTCACTGATTACTTTCAGCAAAGATTCTTTAGCTTTCATTAAGTCCTGGGATTGGTTGGTTAAAAATTCAAACCTCTGTTTTACCTGTTGGAAATCATCAATGGCTGCTATATTCACCGGACCTAATTCCCTAATATCTTCTTTTAATTTCTCGATAATTCCCGGTGCATCTACCGGAGCCTCCCATGTAAAATCAATCTTATTCAGCCAATCGGTTCCATAATCTTCGGTTAGATTATTCCGGAGATTCTCCATTTCTATAGCTTTTTGATTGATTTGCAGGTCAAATTTGTGCAATTGATTCTGAAATTCATTGTTTTTCCGGCGAAAACTCCGTTCCTTACCTTCCAGCTCCTTGATGACAGCCTGAATCTGTTCTTTATCTTGCTTACCCGAGGTTATTAAAGTTTCTTGTTGGGAAAGGCGTTCCTTTTCGGCGACAATCCGTTCTTCCAAAACAGCAATTTGCTCATGGATTCTAACTCTTTCCCCTGCGATTTGTTCCTGTTTATGATCAAAATCTTCCGATAAATTATCGATCTCCGCCGCTTGTTTGGCCAATCTTTCTTTTAAAACAATCTTCCCGTTTACCTCTTGGACACCGGCGCTTAACCCTGATTTTAACTCCGTTATGGCGTGTAAAAAAACTTCTTTTTCGGCTTTTTTATTACGGAGGGTTCCGCTAAGTTCGGACAAATTGCCCTCCATTTCTTTCAGGGCTTTTTCTTTGACTTCGATAAGTTGGTTAAGTTCTTCTTTTCCGGCGTCAAAACGTTCGCTTTCAATTTTCAACTCTGTCTGCTGATTACTTAAAACTTCATTTTCCTCTTTAGCCCGGTTAATACTATTTTCATGGATCTGTAATTCCCGTTCGATAGTAACTTTACGAATTTTAGCTTCTTGTTCATGCTTTTTATGATTTTCCAATTCAGTAGAGAGCCGTTGTAACTCATTTTTTATATTTTTAGCTCCGGCTAAGCCTTTCTCTAAAAAGGCCTCCGAATCGATTTTTTCCTTTTTTAAATCATCAATTTCCCGGCGGCGGCTTAATAAACCCAATCTCCGTTTATCAACACTTCCTCCGGTAATTGAACCACCGGGATTAACCAAGTCACCTTCAGGAGTAACAATCCGGAACCCCCGGTCCAGCTTGGAACTAATTTTAACTGCTGTTTTAAGGTCAGGCGCAATTACGGTCTGGTTTAACATGTAATTCAACACCTGACGGTATTGCGGGTCAAATTGCAGCATGGAGATGGCGGCTTGACACGAATACTGTTGCAATACCGACTGATACTGCATCATCTTACCTTCACTGCTCTGAATCATATTTAAAGGCAGAAAAGTAGCTCTACCTTTGGAGTGCCTTTTTAGATAAGCAATCGCCTCTTGAGCATCCTGGTCGGTACCGATTACCACGTTCTGCAGACTGGACCCCAAAGCGGTCTCAATGGCCAACTCCATTCCCATTTGCACCTTAATCAGGTCGGCCACAATACCCCGGATATTACGGTGAAACGGTTGGTCAACCGCCTCGGCCATCAAAGCTTTTACCCCTTGGAAATACCCTTGATAACCCCGCTCCATCTCATCTAACAAACTTAGCTTGCTTTCAATCCCACGAATCCGTTCTTTCCAGTCCAGGTTTTTACTTTCTATCGAAGAAAGTTCCTCTTCTTTGGTAATCATCTGACCGGCCAAATCCGCTTGTAAATGACGATCATGCTGGATCTCCCGGTTTATCTCTTCAAGAGCTTCATGTTTGGCGGCAAAGTCTTTTTCCAGTTCTTGAAGATGATTGGTTAAGTAATCCATTTTCTTTTGGAATTCGGCTGCTTGTTTCAGTACAAAATCTTTTTGAAGGTTATTGGTATTAATGTTATTTTTTAAACCGGCAACCTCATTTAATACTTCAACTATATCATTCTTCAGGTTCTGTTCTTTAGTCTCCAATTCCGCCAATGTTTTATTAAGAGCAGTTAATTCTTCTTCTTTGGCCAACAAATTAGTTTCGTCAGCCCCAAGCTTACTTTTGATAACTGCAATTTCACTTTCGATAGCTGCTTGTTCCTGAAGAATACTCTCTCTGCGTCCCAAATTAGCGGCTTTATTCTGTTGATATTCCTGTTCCTGCCGGTCCAAATCCCCGAATTTCGATTGGAGAAAACTAATTTGCTCGGTACATTTATCGATCTGATTTTGAATCCGGTAGTAATCCTCATTAAGCCCGGTAATCCGGTTGTCCATGTTCAATAATTCCAGCCGGTTTTTCTCTATCTCCGACTCAATGATATTCTCCTGCCCCTCAAAATCCTGATATTTCTCTTCCAACTCGGTTTTATTCCGGCTAAGTTCTTCCAGTTTAACCTGATGTTCATTAATTAGGTTTCCATAAAAATTAATCTCTAATCTAGTCAATTGCTCTTTATAATCTAAAAAATTCTCAGCCAGATTGGCCTGGATTTCAAGTGGTCCCAATTGGCCGTTCAGTTCTCCCAAAATATCTTGTAATCGTAGTAAATTGCGATCGGTTTCCTCCAATTTTCGCTCTGCTACTTGTTTGCGAGTCTTATATTTAATAATACCGGCAGCTTCCTCAAAAATATTACGCCTTTCTTCAGGTTTTACCGATAAGATCGAATCAATTTTCCCTTGTCCAATAACAGAATAGGCCTCTTTACCAAGACCGGTATCATAAAATAATTCCAATACGTCTTTAAGTCGTACTGAAGATTTATTAATCAGATAATCACTCTCGCCGGAACGAAAAAGCTTACGGGTAACGGAAATCTCGGTAAAATCTATTGGAATAGAACGATCAGAGTTGTCAAGAACAATAGTCACCTCAGCCAGTCCCAGTGGTTTCCGGAGTTCGCTTCCGGCAAAAATGACATCATCCATTTTTGAGCCCCGAAGGGTTTTTACACTCTGTTCCCCTAAAACCCAGCGTAAAGCATCGGAGATATTACTCTTGCCGCTTCCATTCGGACCGACAACTGCAGTAACTCCGGGCAAAAATTCTAATTTAATCTTATCGGCGAATGATTTAAACCCAATTATCTCCAGACGTTTTAAGTACAAAAGAATATATCCTCCCAATTAAAAGTCAAAAAAATTAGGAAAAAAATTACAGCAATTCATTTTTGAGAGTTTAGCAAACTACATTTTACCATAACCCTTACAAAAAAGAAATACTTGCAAAAATCCCCTTTTTCCTGCAATGCAGGTCAATTAATTACTTTTCCCAATAAAAAATACTGCCTAATATTACAACAAAAACTTAGTCAAAGTTCCATTGCAGTATTAAAAGACAGTACTTAATTTCTGTTGTTTAATTCTCAATTTTCAACTATCAATTAACTAACCCCTACTTCCAACCTAATAGCCAAATCTTTTCTTTTCCTAGTTTTTAATGGTATTTCAGGATTCAAAAAGGAGCCGTAACGAATTAAAACTTTCTTTAATTTTAATCTCGCCCTGGTCCTGGCGTTATCAATTATTTTTACTGATAAAGCCAATTGTTTTTGAATATCATTTAAATTGTAATCCTGGAGGATTAATTTGACCACCCGGTATTCTACCGGCGAAAGATAAGCTTTTAATACCAAATCTATTTTCTTGCCAACCCAATCATTTTCCACCAATGAAAAGGGCTCTACACTATTATCGGCTATGGAATCAAGTATAGTTCTTGAATCATCATCGCCAAGCGCAGCATTTAACGACATCGCCTTGCTGCTAAATAAAGCTTTTTTGGTATAAGATTGCTTAACAACATTAAATATTCGTCTAAGAATACAAATGTAGGCAAAAGTACTGAATTTAATCGCATAGTTTTTGGGATCATACTCTTCAATTGCTTTTAATAAACCGATGGCCCCTTCCTGAAAATAATCTTCATAGTCAAACCCTAACGAATTCTGATTCTTAATAATGTGATGAATCATTGGTAAATATTTTTTTACCAACTCCTCTTTGGCGCCGGGGTCATTTTTAGAACGAATTCGCTCTATTAAAATTAAGTCTTTCTGTTGATTCATTCTGTTCCCCCCATATATATTGATGCAGATCATCTCTTTCCTAAAAATATATGGGTAGGCTGTCCGGGATATGCCTAAAAATAATTAATATATAAGTTGAATTAAATTTCTTTAATAAATATCTAAACACCTTCATCCCTAAAGCCGAACGTGATGGAGAGTTAATGAATTTAATTCAACTTATTACAGCTGTAATAGGATGAAATAAATACTAATTTAATAGCATTTGCATTCGGCTTTAGGAATGCAAATTTTATATAAAGAATTTATTTCATCCTATATAGAAATAAAAAAAACCGCCCATTAGCGGTTTTATTATTTAACGGGGTTCAACGATAAATTTGATTGCGGTTCGAATCTGACCGTCAATATTTATCTCTGAAAATCCGGGAGTACAAATAAGATTTATACCATTCGGAGCCACATAACCACGTGTAATGGCAATTGCTTTAACTGCTTGATTGACGGCTCCGGCCCCAACAGCTTGGATTTCAGCGCTTCCTTTCTCCCGCAATACTGCGGCCAAAGCTCCGGCAACCGATTTTGGACTAGAATTTGCTGAAACTTTTAATACATCCATCTATAAGCCTCCCACCAGAAAATATCGCTTTCTCCCTATCATATTCAAAACTGTTCAAAAAAAACCCTATATTCCGACCTATTATTAAAATAATATTTATAGGAGTCAGTAGTCAGGAATCAGAAACTTAGGCCTATACTCCGAATTCAAAACCAAGACCAACAAAGCTTTACATAAACTCCCGACTCCTGGCTCCTAATCTCCTGTCTCCTGTTCTCGATTCTACTGACTCCTGATTCCTGCCTTTATGGCCTCCACCGCCGCTTTATTCTGCGCCTCTTTCAAACTTTTTCCAACTCCGCTCCCTACTACTTGATTATTTAATAATACTTCAACCGTAAATGTTTTGTTATGCGGCGGACCTTCTTCCCCGGCTACTCGATATTCCGGTTTTAACCCTTGAGATTGAGCCAATTCTTGAAAATGAGTTTTGGCATCAATCATTTCCGCTTGGGAGAATATTTCCGGAAGAACTGAGTTAATTAAAGGGGTAATAAAACTGGTGGTTTCCGCTAATCCAAAATTTAAATAATAAGCTCCGATAAAAGCTTCAAACAGATCGGCTAAAATATTCTGTTTGGTTCTTCCATTGCTTCGTATCTCACCGGCCCCAAGTAAAATTAATTCATGTAGTTTCAATTTTTTGGCAAATGAGGCCAAAAAAGGCGCACTTACTAAAATAGCCTTAACTTTCGCCAGCTGCCCTTCATTGTAAGAACGGTAGTTGGAATATAAATATTCACAGGCTATCAGTGATAAAACACTGTCTCCTAAAAATTCAAGCCGTTCATTGCTGGGTAAATTATGTTCATTTGCATAAGAAGAATGGGTAAAAGCCTCGCGAAATAAACCTTCCTTATTTGGCGGGATATTAAGCCAAACCGCCAATTCTTCAATTGACGGTTTTTTTTGGTGTATTTCCATATCGTTAGATTTTGCAATAACCAGTTTCTTATCCATGGTATTTACGAAATGCCAAAGAGGCATTATGTCCTCCAAATCCTAAGGAGTTTGACAAAACATACTCCAACGATGCTTTTCTGGCTTCGTTTGGAACATAATCCAGATCACATTCAGGATCGGGATTATGGTAATTAATAGTTGGCGGAATAATCCCGTTTACAATTGAAAGAACTGAGGCGATAGCCTCGACTCCTCCGGCCGCGCCTAATAAATGCCCGGTCATTGATTTAGTTGAGCTTATAGCCACCGTTTTAGCATACTCTCCAAAAACTTTTTTAATAGCTAATGTTTCGATACTATCATTGGGAGGGGTTGAAGTGCCATGAGCATTAATATAGGAAATTTCCTCCGGTTTAATTCCGGCATCTTTCAAAGCTAACCGCATTGACCTTATAGCTCCTTCACCTTTCGGGTCCGGAGCGGTCATATGATAAGCGTCCCCCGTTTCTCCAAAACCTACTAACTCTGCATAGATACGAGCTCCGCGTTTAATAGCATGTTCAAGTTCTTCTAAAATTAAAACTCCAGCGCCTTCTCCCATTACAAATCCATCCCGGTCTAAATCAAAAGGACGGCTTGAACTTTTAGGATCATTATTGTTTTTTGACAAAGCACCGGCGGATGTAAAACCGGCATAAGCTAGTCCGGTAATAGCAGCTTCAGTTCCTCCGGTAATCATTGCCTTAGCATCGCCATTTTGAATAATTCTAAAAGAATCACCAATGGAATGGGAGGCCGATGCGCAAGCAGTAACCACAGTATGGTTAGGCCCTTTGGCTCCAGTAATAATAGAAACAAATCCCGAGCTCATATCGGGAATCATCATTGGAATAAAGAATGGACTTACCCGACCCGGACCTTTTTCAACAAACACTTTGGTTTGTTCCTCAAATGTCTTAATGCCGCCGATACCGGACCCGATAATTACCCCGATATCTATGGCATTGTCAGGTGTAATTAAAAAATTAGCGTCATTTAAAGCCATTTTAGACGCAGCAACCGCAAATTGGGTGACTCGGTCCATGCGTTTGATCTCTTTCCGGTCTAAGAACTCTCCGGGTTCAAAATCATTTACCTCTGCACCGATCTTAACTTCAAAATTGGTGGTATCAAAAGCGGTAACATAATCAATACCGGATGTCCCTGCCACTAGAGAATTCCAAAACTTCCGAATCCCGGTCCCAACCGGGGAAACAACGCCTAAGCCGGTAATGACGACACGATGTTTCATGTTTCCACTCCTCGGAACTATTCTTAGGGAAACGCTGATTAATTAAATAAGTGACGATTTTGTGCTTCGCAAAATGCCTAATACCGCATATTTGCTTGCACAAAATCGGATTAATCAGCGCTTCCTAGAATATAATTATAATTGAATTAGGCCTATAGATTAAGAAGTCATACGACTTCTTTAACTGTTCCATCTAAAAATTTATATCTTAAGTAATAATCATAATTTTAAGAGAGCCCCGTAAAATTACGGGACTCTCATTAAACTTACTGAGCATTTTCTTTAATGTAGCTAACTGCATCTCCGACAGTTACGATCTTTTCGGCATCCTCATCCGGTATTTCCAGGTCGAACTCCTCCTCTAAGGCCATTACGAGTTCTACGATATCCAGTGAATCCGCTCCTAAATCATCAACAAAAGAAGCTTGTTCAGTAACTTCCTCTTCATCAACACCTAATTGCTCAACAACTATGTCCTTTACTTTACTGAAGATATCCAACCATTTCACCTCCTTCCAAACAACTCTGGTTTTTAATTTAATTGTTTATTCTCAAATTTAATTACATTGCCATTCCACCATCAACATTTAAAACATGTCCGGTAATATAGGCTGCAGAAGGTGATGCCAAAAATATAACCGCGTCAGCAACATATTCCGGTTTACCCAAGGTTTCTAATGGAATTGATTTAATCAATTTGTTCCGGGCGTCTTCGGAAAGCACTTCAGTCATTTTTGACTCAATAAAGCCTGGAGCTATGGCATTAACTCTTATATTTCGTGATCCTAATTCGCGGGCCATTGTTTTAGTAAATGCTATCACTCCGCCTTTGGAAGCGGAATAATTAGCCTGACCGGCATTTCCCATAATCCCGATGACCGAAGCAATGTTAATGATCTTTCCGGACCTTTGCTTCATCATGGGTTTTATAGCGGCTTTAGTACATAAGAAGGTTCCCTTGAGATTAATATTTAAAACGGCATCCCAATCCGTTTCCGACATTCGGAGTAACAGATTGTCGCGGGTAATCCCGGCATTATTAACCAGGATGTCGATTTTACCAAACATCTTAATTGCTTCACTAACCATTGCTTCACAATCTGCTTCAATAGTGACATTTCCTACTAATGAACCGGCTTGACCACCGGATTTACGAATTTCTTCAGCTGTATTATGTACTTCTTCACTTACATCCGACAGAAATACGGAAGCACCTTCGGCGCTTAAAGCTAAAGCTATGGCTTTACCAATACCTCTGGCAGCACCTGTAATAATTGCCACCTCACGCGCTAATCTCATATTACTAGACCTCCCTAAAAATTGCAAGAGCTTTTTTAATAGAAGTTAAATCCTGACAATTTACTATTGTCGCTTCTTTAAAAGTTTTTTTGACCAAACCGGATAATACTTTTCCCGGTCCTACTTCAACAAAGGTTGTTACACCTTGATCTTTTAGATAATTTATGGTATCTTCCCAGAGTACTGCTGAAAAAATCTGACGATAAAGACTATCTGTTAAAGCATCTTTTGAAACCGGCCCGGCTGAAACATTGGCAATTAGAGTAGGAGAAGGTTCTTTCCATTGTACAGCTTCCAACGCCGGTCGGAATGCTTCAGCAGCTTTTTTCATAAAACTTGAATGAAAAGCTCCGCTGACTGCTAAAGGAATCATTTTCCCACCTTTTTCAGCCAACAAGTCTTGGAGTTTAGCGATTCCATTTTTGGCCCCTGAAACCACAATTTGTCCCGGACAATTAAAATTAGCCGCTTCGACCAGACCAACTTGTGAAACTTCCGTCAGATAACCGGTTAAAGTTTCCCGTTCTACTCCTAAAACAGCAGCCATAGTCCCTTGTTGCTCCGGGTCGGCCTCCGCCATTAATTTAGAGCGAGTGTCCACTAACTTTAAACCTTCCGCCGCCGAAAAAGAGCCTGACGCAATTAAAGCGCTGTATTCTCCCAAACTATGTCCGGCTACAAAATCGGCTTTAAGACCTTCCTCGGCTAAAGCCTTTAAAATGGCAATACTAGTAGTTACAATCGCAGGTTGGGCGTTTCGGGTATCCTTTAATGAATCTTCCGGTCCCGAAAAACAGAGTTCGGAGATTTTCCGGCCAAGAACATTATCGGCTTCATCAAATACTTTTTGAGCCACCGGATAATTATCAGCAACTTCTTTACCCATACCCAAATATTGTGAGCCTTGTCCCGGAAAAACGAATGCGATTTTACTCATTTGATTCCCTCGTTTTATCAATTATTGCGGCGATTTTTCCAACATAATTTTCATTCACAGCCTTCATGGCGCCCTTGACTGCGTTTTTAATGGCTTTGGCATTAGAGCTTCCATGACTGATAAAGCTGTATCCGTTAATTCCTAATAACGGCATACCGCCATACTCCGTTGAATCCATCCGGCTCATTAGTTTTTTAATGGAATCCTTAACCAATAACCCGCCAATCATCGAAGCAACATTGGAAGAAATAGCGTCTTTAATTTGTTTTACTAATACGGAAGCTAATCCCTCAGAGAGTTTTAAGACGATGTTTCCGACAAACCCATCACAAATTATAACTTCACATTTACCCCGATGGACATCATGTCCTTCAATGTTACCAATAAAGTTTAATCCACTCGTTTTCAGTAATTGATGGGCCTCAATGGTTAACTTATTTCCTTTGGTTTCTTCTTCCCCAATACTCAATAATCCAACCCGGGGATTTTTCATACCTAAAGTTTGCTCGGTATAAATTGAACCCATTATCGCAAATTCCAATAAATTGTCCGGTTCACAATCAGCATTGGCGCCGGCATCAAGTACAACGCTAAAACCGATTTCTGTCGGCATTAAGCAAGCGATTGCCGGCCTTTTAATACCGGTAATACGACCTAATGTCAGTAAAGAAGCTGCCATGGCAGCTCCGGTATTTCCAGCCGAAATCACTGCATCAGCTTTACCTTCTTTCACCAATCGATTAGCCACAATCAGTGAAGAATCTTTTTTTCGCTTAATGGCAGTAGCCGGATGTTCATCCATAGCAATTACTTCGGTAGCGTTATGAATTTCAATTTTCAACCCGGTAATTGATTGAGCGTTTAATTCTTTTTTTATCGCTTCTTCCATCCCTACCAGGATTATTTCACTCCCAACTTCCCGGCAAGCTTCTACAGCTCCTAAAACAATTTCTTTGGGAGCAAAATCTCCGCCCATAGCGTCAAGCGCAATTTTCAAGTCTTACCGACACTCCTTCTTATAGTCCAATCTTTTTTAAAGTGGAGCTCATGTATTTATACTAATTTGTTTATAAAAGTTTTTTTATTTCAACATATAAAGAAAAAGATACATCACTATCGTCAACTTATACCAATATGCAAATTCCTAAAAAGTAGTATAACTAAAAAAAAACAAAAGTCAAGACAAGATCTGGTAGTAAGGGGTTTTCATAATTACATTAACTGAATTTTGAATAAAATATATAGTGAAAAACCCAGATGTGGCTATCAATATATTTTATTCGAATGTATACTTTTTTATTTTTTTGAAAATCCCAGTATTTGTACTTAAAAAAATAAGGTCTGATGACCTTATGGAGTCAAAGCGCGTCAACAATATATGTCCGACAAAATGACATATTCTATATTATTTATGCGTTAAAAATTTACAAAAAAAATGAAATTTCTCGCCGTAAACATTATAAAAACGTTGACCTGCATTGACAAGTGTTGAAAGCATTTTTAATTAGGCATTAGTTTTAGCTACTACTTCCCGACCATTATAATAACCGCAATTACCACAAACAAGATGCGGCATTTTTGGTTCATGACATTGCGGACAAGCACCAGTATTTGGCGCAACCGCTTTATAATTAGCTCTTCTCAGCCTTTTACGGGTCCGGGAGGTTCTATTTTTTGGATTTGCCATTCACTCCACCTCCTTCTATAGATAACAAATTTCGTAATTTTTCAAACTGAGGGTTAACTTGCTCCGGGAGACAACTACATTCCCCTTTATTCAAATCATGCCCGCAATTAGAACACAATCCACGACAATCCGGCTGGCATATAAAACTCATGGGTAAAGATAATAAAACTTGTTCAGTCAGACAATCTTTCAAGTCAATTATATCCCCGGTAAAATAGTAAACCAAATCATCTGTTTCTTTTGATGTTCCGGTTAGAAATCCCTCAGTTACTTCAATTTGTTGATGTTGAAGAAACTCCTTTAAGCAACGGCTACAATTTACCTGATAGTCAAAATCAACTTGAGCCTGAACTAAAAATCCTTCCCCGGTATTTGTTACCATACCATTTACTTTCAGAGGACTAGTGAAGTTAATTTCCATTTTAAAATCAGGGGGTTTAATCTCTCCCTGAAAATTAATAATTCCGCCCCGCAACTCACGGATTGGTCCGATGTTAACCTTCACCAAAAATCACCTCCGCTTATTATATAGGGTAATTTTCCAAAAGTCAATCTCTTCAGAATAATCCTCAGTGTCTTTGGGGCTTAGTAGCTAAAATTTTTTTATAATCATCTTTAATCAAGGAAAAACTGAACTATATAAGATAAACTAAATCATACGAATAAGCTTTCCCCTTCCAAAAGCCGAATGGGAAAAAGTAAATAGCAGAATTTAGTTTATCTTATTTACCGCTGTAATAAGTTGAATTAAATTCATTAATATCCTATTACGTCTGGCTTTAGAGACGTAAAATTTACTCGGGAAATTTAATTCAACTTATATATATAGATTAGAGGTGAAAATAATGATTAGACATTACTCTCAAAGAAAATTGAAAAATTCAGATTCCGAGCAAAAAATTGGACTCCCTTTAATGCCTGTTTGGAAATTAAGTCCATATGAGATAGCTAAGTTTTCCGGAGAACTAATAAAAGTAATGACCGATGCAGCTGAAAGCTATGTTTATCAAAAAACTCTTTCGGAATTAAGAAAAGATTTTCAACACGAATTAAGTAAGGAACCTCCTTCGAATCATCTTAATTGAGAAGCCATAACTGATAATTTTCTATTCCGGCTTCCTGATGGAACGGCATCGATCAATGATTTATGTCGTTCCGAACTTTATATTCTATAACTATATTTGATTATAATCCTTCTTAGCTGGATTTTTCCGTTACTTCCAAAAAAAAATCAACATAGCTTGAAGTTTGTGGGAGACCATAAGAACAAGGAGGTGATATTAAATGGGTAGTGGTCAACGCAGCAACAATTTGCTTGTTAAACAAGCTTCAGCCGCTATGGAAAAATTCAAATATGAGATCGCCAATGAACTAAATATCGATACCTCTAAAGTCCAGGGTGGCTACTGGGGTTATATGATGACCAGAGATACCGGAGCCATCGGAGGAAATATGGTTCGTCGGATGATCGAGGCAGCCGAAAAATCATTGGCTGACCAAACCATCGCTGATGTTAAAGCCGGGTTCCAAGCTGGTCTTAGTTCTCCATCAGCCGGTCAGTATTCTTCACAAAATCAGTTCAAGTTTAACAACACCGGCTATAGTAGCTAAGAAATGCTAAATTATTACTTCGCCTTTTTTAAGTTTTAGAAAAAATTAGAGCGAAAGTTATAAATTAGCAACCTATGGATTTAGCCCAAATTTATTTCACTCGTAATAGAAATAGTGAATAATTTTTGAGCGAATTCTAACCTTGTTTACTAAATTATCTCCCTGTCCGGAAATAATTTAGTGTCTCCAAAAATGAATCATTACTTAAACTAAGGAGGGATTTTTCCTCCTTAGTAATTTTTCAACCCACTAATTTGTTGATAAATATCCGACTCCGAAAAACCGGCTTTCCTTAACGGAGATAAAAGGTCACTTTCCAAATCAGGAACAAAAGCTTTTAAAGCTTGAAATTCTCCTTTTAATATATATTCTCCTAAAGTAGCCGGAATTAATACGGATTCTCCACAATTTACCGGTACGGTTCCGTCAGAATACCGAATTTCGCCTGTCCCTTCAGTGAGTAAATATACTTGAAATTTACTTCCATCAGCAATTTGCTTAACACTGCCTTTGCCTGTAAATAATTCTACTGCAAAATATTGATTAGCTACTAAAAACTTTTTGGAAGCGTCCTCATTTATCTTTATTGATAAACCGGTAGTCTTCTCTTTTCTTCCGGCTTTATTAAAATCAATAACTTCAAGTGCTTTTTCAATATGAAGCGGCCTTTGAATGCCATTCTTCCGTTGGTAATCATATATCCGGTAGGTAGTGTCGGAATTCTGTTGAATCTCAGCCAAAACTATTCCCGCCCCAATAGCATGAATTAAACCGGCGGGAATATTCAAAGTATCTCCGGGAAAAACCGGAATAGATTTTAGGCATTCTTCAATCCGGTCTTCTCCTACTGCTTGAACAAACTTTTCCTTGGTTATTCCTGGCTTTAAGTCGTAAATTAATTTAGCTCCAGGCTTGGCAGCAATAATATACCACATCTCATTCTTGCCCAACTCACCATTTTCATGGGTAAAAGCATATTCGTCGCTGGGATGAACTTGAACCGAAAGTTTATCATTAGCATCAATCAATTTAACTAATAAAGGAAACTTCTGTAATGCTTTTTCCGGAAGCTCCTTTCCAACAACTTGACGGCCAAATTTTTTAATTAATTCCGTTAACGGCATTCCGGAAAATTCACCATTGTCAATAATACTGACTCCATTAGGATGACTGGATATTTCCCAACTTTCAGCCACAATTCCCTCCGGTGGAAGTTTCTTCCCAAGCTTCTCCAAATTTCTTCCACCCCATATATAATCTTTATACACCGGTTTAAACTTAAATGGATAAAACATTTTGCCCCCATCACTTAATAAAATTTGTGTTATAATTTATAAAAAAATAGAATATGGAATTCAGAATCCTGAAGCCGGAATAAGTACCAAGAAATCATGCGAACTTGATCTTCATGATTTTCTTCTGGCTTCTGACTTCTATATTCAGTATTCCAGATTGCAATTTAAATTGAAGGGTTATTTTTATGGTCGAACCAAATCAACTTAATTATACAATCCCATCTACCTGGGCTGGCCGAACTTTAGATTCCTACCTCCGGCATGGACTCCAGTTTTCCCGTAGTCAGGTTAGAGCTCTGAAAAAAAACTCCGGAATGTTGTTAAACTCTCATCAGGTTTGGGCTTCACATCGTCTGGAAGGAGGCGAGGAACTCACATTAATTATTCAACCGATAGAGCAGAGTATTACTCCCGAAAATATTCCACTTTCGATTTTATATGAAGACCCGGATATAATAGTCATTAATAAACAAGCCGGTATGACCGTACATCCGGTAGGAGTCTATAAAAGTCATACTTTAGCTAATGCACTGGTCTTTCATTGGCAAGCCAAAAAAGAGGCTGCCTCTTTCCATCCGGTCCATCGTTTAGATCGATTAACCTCCGGACTTATTTTGATAGCTAAGCACTCTTGGGCTCATCAGCAATTATCCAGGCAATTACAATCAGGAAGTTTTCATCGTTTATATTTAGCGATCGGCCGGGGGAACCCCCTTAATAAAAGTGGAAAAATTACAGCCCCGCTTAAACATGCAGATACCGGTTTCCGTTGGATAATTGATCCGGAAGGCAAATTAGCTATTACCCGCTACCGGATACTACGGCAAACAAACAATGCTTGTTTGGCGGCGATCCGGTTGTACACGGGAAGAACCCATCAGATACGTGCTCATTTTGCACATTTGGGAACTCCACTTTGGGGAGATCCCATTTATGGTTTTTCCGACCCAGCTTTTCCCCGTCCGGCTTTACACGCTGCCAGGCTAAGTTTCATCCATCCCCGTTTTAATAAATTTATGAAATTTACCATTCAACCTCCGACTGATTTTCAAGCTCTTTTAGCAAACAATATTTGACCCTCATACACATTCCCGCCGGGGAGGTGTTTTGATTTGTTCAAACCCAGCCACCAGTAATTCCAAATCTTCTTTTTGAGCCATTGTAAATTGTGTGGTAATTTTGTCATCAGGTGTTATAATATCCAACTCAATTAAACCATTATTTAAATTACTATTCAATCGTATTTTATCAATCTTATGAAGTGGAATAAATTGCCAAACGCCTCCATACCTCGCCTGTTTTTTTATTTTTAAACTATTATCATCTTTTATCACAATAAGCTCGTGATCAGTCAATATAATCAGGTGAGTATACGAGATAAGACGTTGAAAAAATCGCAGATATTTAAGGCGAATATCCGGCTGTAAAATTACCCGTTCTACTTGCTCACCAGGTATTAAACTGCGTTTTCCGAAATTCATGTATTTAAAGTTTTCTTTGATCAAATAGTCGAATTTATGTAATTCCTGTTTCAATTTTTCGCTGGACAATTCGGTTTGATCCAAATAATTAATATTAGCCCTAATTGTAGTGACCAAAGGCTTAAAAATCTCTTCTACTACCGTATTATATTCCACCATCACAGTGGTTAATCTACCATCAACAATTCCGTTGATTTTTAGCCAAGAATGTAATAATAATGTCCCTGTTTCCAGATAATATATATCTCTAAACGAAAAATGAGTTATTTTAATCTGTTTTTTGACCTTTTCAGCTATGGATATACCATCATCCTTCAAACAAAGTAATTTTGGAGTTGACTTCCAATGGTAACCCCTCTCGGGAGGAGCAAAAATAGTGTAAGGAAATAGTGCTTGATTATCTACTGATGTGGAGAAGAAATTTTGAAATGAATCCGGAATTTCATTATCGGCTTTAATCCGGCGCGCCCAGTTGTCGATAGCTTTTTTCATTTAAATCATCTCCTATCTGATTTTCATTTATAATTCATTTTATGGCAATAAAATAATGAAAAAAAGTCATTTTAAAAAACCAGCTAAGGTACTTTCAATCGATTGATTAATTAATTGCTCCCGGTCAACCCAGGGAAAATTAGGGTTGGAAATTAGTAGCGATGTTATTCCGTGATTCATTGACCATAGAACTTGAGTTACCAAATCAACATCCAATTGCCGGAATAGGCCTTGGCGGATACACTCCTCAACAGCCGTTCTATGTCCAAAAAAAGTTTTAGTACCTGGTATACCATCCCTTAAGTAATTTTCCTTACTGATTTCTAAGTTGCCCATAAAAGCCAGCCGGTAATAGTTGGGATTTTTCAAACCACATTCAATATAGACCTTCATTCCTCTCTTCATCATTGTAATCGGATCATCATGCTCATCATAAACCGCTGCTAATGCCTGATCAAATTTGGTAAAATAATCTTCCAACAAACAATCGAAAATTTCACTCTTATCTTTAAAGTATATATAAATTGTGGTAGCGGAGTATTCAATTTTTTTGGCAATCTTACGGACTGAAACATTTTCAAAACCTTCTTTAACAAATAATTCTCCCGCTGCGTCAAGAATTGCCTGTCGTAAATTCTCCCGCTCCCGTTCTCTGCGCTCCTTAATTCCCATTTCAATTTCCTCTTAACAGTAATAATTAAATTAACACTGTTAATTTTAAAGTATATTAAAACTATTGTCAACTGAGGGATTTTCATAATTAAAAAATTCAATACTTGAATACAATATATTGATAGTGATATCTGGGCATTTCTCCATATATTGTATTCAAAACTAAGTTAAAGAAATTACAAAACTCCCTTAACTGTTAAAGAGGTTTAATTTTGTAATTCACTCAATATTCTTTCAAGTTCCCGCCGCCACCCCGGATCATAAATATATTCCAAAGCTTTGGTGATATAATTGATTGCTTTGTCGTTTTCTCCCAGATCTCGATAGACCAATCCCAGATTAGCTAAAGAAAAAGTATCCTCCCGGTTATAGTTTAAAGCTTTCTCAAAACAAATCCTGGCGAATGTATAATCTTTCATAAAATAAAAACAAGCTCCCAGATTAGCATTGATTTCTGTTAAATATTCATAGTCTTCAGGATTTGCTCTGGTTAAAGCCCTTTCATAAAATTGTTCAGCCATTTTAAATTCCTTATTATAAAAAAAGATATTCCCTACTTCATATAAATGAAAATAATCCAAATTATTTCCTGCCGACAGTAAATCTCCGGCAGCTATTACTTTTTTATCGTCGCCTTCGAGATGGGCTATTTGCAATTTAAGATAAAGAATTAAACTCTCCCACCCTACTGGGTTAGTACCATCTATCAACTGTTTAGCTGAATCAACACTTCCTTTTTTAATAAAAACTTCAGCTAATCCTAATGTTTTTTGCGGAGTTATTAATAATATTTCTCTGATTTTATTGAAATTAACCTCGGTCAAAACCGGCGCAATTACTGAAATCGGCTCACCAAAAGGCCTAACCGTTAGATTAACCGGTGTAGTCGTTAATTTGATTAAGCTCTCATAGGCTTCTACAGGAACTTCCGGACAATTTTTAAAACAATTCAATAGAATAGTTATCGCTTTATCATTTTGTTGGTTTTCCGTTAACACTGCTGCTAAATTAATATATGCTTCCGGAAAATCCTTCTTTAACTTAATAGCTCGTTCTAAATATTTTTGAACAAGCAAAGAATAATTCTGCTTATTTATATAAGTTAGAGCAAAATAATTTAAAAAATAAGGGTCATTACTTAAGCTTGGTTCGGCTTTTTTTAGAATCCGCTGAACTTCATCCGGCTTCACTCCCGTAAACAAAGTTAATGTTATCCCTTCAATCAGCAAAGCCCTTGGTTCTTCCTCATTGACAGTTTCCCAACTTTGTGATAACTCCAGCAATTTTTCCTGATTGCCGTACCGCTCAAAACGGTCTTTATAAATCCTGTATTCACTATAATTTGACTGAATCAAATAACAAATGGCTGCCAAAGAGTAATACTCTGGAGAAGTGTTCCCGATTTCTTCGGCAATTTCACCAGCTTTATTATAATCACCATCGGCAATTGATCTCCAAAAATCATCTTCACCGGCAGCCAAAACTGGTAAGGAAATAGCTAATAATAATATAAAAATTATTATTACAAATAATAAGAAACGCTTAATCAAAATAAACCACCTTCTTCATGACTGTTAGAAAATTTTAACAATTATAAGACTTATTAACTTATCAACCTTTTCAATTTCTCTCCGATTTTTCCTTCTTTTCTTATTCATTTTTCGCATCACAAAAATATTTTGCAATAAAGTCATATCATATCGCAGCGAAACTTCAATCTATGAAGGTAGTGTCGTTATATAAATTACCATAAAGAAAAAAACAGCCATTTTAGAATAATGACTGTTTTTATATGCCTATCTTTAGATTTTAAGCGCTAATTGTAGT
Organism: Bacillota bacterium; assembly: GCA_023435225.1. GTDB lineage: Bacteria > Bacillota > UBA4882 > UBA8346 > UBA8346 > UBA8346. The sequence continues at coordinate 75,387 of JAEYRX010000039.1, read as the reverse complement.
CTTTGACTTTCTAAAAGCCATCACTTTGGAAACTCCAAGTATAACGACACCGATACTTAACAACATCAAAATAAGATCGGTAATTGTTAATAACATATTTTTTAATGGCAAGTATTTGGTGACCAGCAAAATATACAAGGACCATAGCGTTGTAGCCATCATGAATATTGCAGGAATAATAGTAAACCAAGTTGGTTTTTTTCGATTAGCCAGCCAAGCGGTTATAGCAATAAAGGTTAAGGCAGCTAGTAACTGATTTGCGGTCCCGAAAATCGGCCATATTAAAGTGAAGAGGTTGGTCCAGCCAAAATAGAGCATTAAAGCTACAGCAATACCGGCATTGAGTAGATACGACTTTAAGATTTTCGGTGGGTTTTTGAATAAAGTAGTCCATAGCTCTTCGAGGAGATAACGTTGTAATCTTACTGCAGTATCCAAGGTAGTTACCACGAAACCTTCAACCATTAAGATCCCAAATACGGTTCCTACTGGTATCGGAAGTCCAATACTCTTATTGAGTAAACCACCGACGCCAAGAGCAAAAGCCAGAATCGGATTTGATTTAGCTCCGGCTATGGTCGGAAAAACTATATTATGATAGGTATCAAAATTCAAACTACTGGCCAAGGTTATAATAACTCCAGCCGCCAATAGAGATTCCAGCAGCATTCCGCCGTAACCGATAGTCCGGGCATCTTTCTCTTTGGATACTTGTTTGGAAACTGTCCCACCGGCAACTAAAGCATGAAACCCGGAGATTGCTCCACAAGCAACTGTAATAAACAGGAACGGCCAGATAGCTCCGCCGAATTTTACTCCTTCGGCGATGTTAAAAGCAGGCATATTTAATTTCAATCCAACTAAGCCTCCACCAAAGATCCCAACTACCATTGCTGCCATTCCTAGATACAGAATGAATGAATTGGTAAAATCACGCGGCTGCAATAAAGCCCAAACCGGGATTCCAGCAGCGAGGAGAGTATAAACGGATAAAATTATCATCCAAATTTCCGATTGAATAGTGACGGGATAGTAAATTCCGAGGGTAATAGAAAGAGCACCTACTAACACAGCCAACAGAGCGCCTAGATAAATATTAATATTTTTTTTATATATCAACCAACCAAGTAACGGAGCAAATAAAGTCATAATTATTACAGACATTGAGGCAATACCACCAATTTGCCCATAAGCGACTCCATCTTTTTCCACTACTTTTAATATGGTTTTTCCAGCTTCCAACCCCATATCTTTTAGCGGCACCAGCGAGCCTAAAGCAGTAGCGGTTAACTGTAAGAAGGCAGCGGTAACTAAAATCAACAAGGCAACTGTAAAAGCAATAAACAGTAAGAATCCCGATTTGCCTAAATTGTGGTTGGCCACCTCGGCAATTGATTTGCCCTTCTCCCGGATGCTGACAAACAAAGCGGTAAAGTCATGTACTGCGCCGATAAATACTCCCCCGACAACTACCCATAGCCAGACCGGGATATAGCCAAAGATCATTGCCACTGTAGGCCCAATAATCGGACCGGCGCCGGCAATTGAGGCAAAGTGATGGGAGAAAACAACTCCGGTCTTTGTTGGAACATAATCTACATCATCTTTCAACTCAACTGCTGGTGTAGAACGATTGTTATCAGCATCAAAAACCTTCTCCAAATATCTCCCAAAATAACGAAATGCCAACCAAAACACCGGAATTGTAATAATCATTAGGATTGCAATATTCAATCTCTACTCCTCCTTAAAATTCAAATCAAAACTAGTAAAAATGAGGATATAAAATCATATCTCACCTCCCTAATTTTAACTTTTGGGAAAGAAACAAAGAGATGGAACAAATGATTGATAAAAAAGGAAATATATTATGTTAGTTTACTTTTTATATATTCGATGGTATACATGTATTTCCTTTATTGACAAAAAATTTTTATAGTAAAAATACAAAAATTATCCACATTTGTGGATAATTTTTGTTGACATATTGATAACTTTTGTGCATATATTTTTAAATTAAAGTCTGACCCATATTATTAAACTATATATAACTGCTTATTTCGGAAATATTGTTACAGATAAAATCCGGATTTTCTTTTTTCAAAGCTTTGCTATCGAAAGAGGAAGTAATAGCTATACATTTCATCCCCGCAGCTTTAGCAGCCTTAATCCCGTTTAAAGCATCTTCAACTACAATACAATCAACCGGATTTGCCTGAAGACTTCCAGCTGCTTTTATATAAATCTCCGGTTCCGGTTTTTTATGAACCACATCCTCCCCACTTATTATGGTATCGAATAAAGATTTCGGGAGCCCTGCTACTTTAAGATTTATAGTGATTTTAATTAGATCGGCGCTACTAGCTAAAGCAATTTTTAATCCTTTCTGTTTCAACCCGGTTAATAAAGGAATTACACCACTAAATACTCTTAATTTTACAGGAGCTATTTCCTGATATATCTGATACACTCTGGTTTTCATTTCTTTTTTATAACTCAATCCATATTTCTCGGCTACACCGCCAATAAACCGGTCCTCACCAGCCCCAATAAACGGTTTAAAATCTTCCGCTTTGGCTTGAACTCCATATTCAGCTAAGCCGGTAATAGCTGCAGCCAAAATTACCGGCTCCGAATCAACCAGCACTCCATCCATATCAAATAACACCGCTTCCATAATTAAAACCTCCCTAAAAACTATTCTAACATTTAAATAAAAAAATAAAAACAGGAGACCTGTTTTATTTTTTATACCCATTTTAAATTTATATGTCGGAAAATAATTAAAACTTAAAAGTAATATTCGTTAATTTCCGGGTCAAAAAACACCCTTAAAGTTGGACAATTTTACGGCATTCCATATAAAATCGCTTTTCTTCAGCCTCACCCATGGAAAATGTCTTCCGTGGCAATACTCCATCTACAATTACCGTTTTAAATAAAGCGCTTTTTTCCATTGGCGGCAGATAAAAACCGGCATTCCCGGTTTGGGAACCTAATTTGGACACTACATCATCACCATGAATATAATCAACTTCCATTCCCGGATGATCTTTAATGTAATCATCAAGAAATGCTTGCAAGGTACCTACTTCCAAATTATGAGACGGTCTGGTAATTTCAATGATACCATAACTATTTTCTATGACATATGAGAAGACTTGAGTTCCCGAGTTAGAAAGATGATTGGATAAAGCGGTTTTAAACTCTGCCTCATTGGAAAATTGGCAATAACGGAAACCGGAACCGGTTCTATTATAGAAATCTGCCATTGCTGTAAGCATATTTTCAAAGTTAACATGAAAAACAACCCTGTGAATCGACTCAAAAGCGATTCCGGGGTCATGGATATTGACTAATTCTACTAAGGCAAACCGAGCCGGGTGATTTTCCAAGTTGGATGACTGACTATTTTGTTTGACTTTCTCCCAAACAGCTTTAGCGGTCGCCAAAGAATGGTTCCCGTCTCCCACCGCATATAACAATACCTCCCGGTCCTCCAATCCATATCGCTTATTGTAGCTTTTTTTATCAGCTAAAGTTTGTAAACCACCCAAAATATTATTTATTATTTCGTCCTGATCAACCATATATCCCTCAACATGACCGCCATCCAACATCAGATTAACATCATATAACTGTTTCAAATCGGATAATCGATCAGCAATAGGCTCGATAATGGTTTTTTGAGGATCATCGATTAATACCATAATATGAGGTACTTCAATAATTGCTTCTTCCCTAATCCGGACCCGGGGTGGAATTCGCTCAAGCACCGTACCTTCAGTGGCTCTGATTAAAGTTTGTGATCCCAAGTGATAATCGTAACACTCCAAATCCAAGGCAACTATTAACCCTTTTCTTGACGGTGCATGTGAAGTTTTACGATTGACAAAAACAAACCCCAAACCTTGCGGTTTTAGGATATTATTATCTAAATAATCATGCATATTCTGTTGAATCTTTAGGATTCGTTGAGCTCCGTCCTCTTTTCCTAAGTATACTTCCGGATAAATTAGATGTAAGGTCGAAGGATGATCTCCAACTAACTCCGCTGCCTTTTCCCAATATTCCGGCTGCGAAGTATATTGATCGCAAGCCACTACCGACCATTTAGTCAAATCAATCTGTTGATCCGGTAACAAAATTTCCGGAACCCTAATCCCCAACCCGGCAAAGCTCTTTTCCAAAACAAATTCCCCCCCAAATGGATAAAACAATATAAAATAATTTAACCACGAAATCCACGAAAGGCACGAAAATTAAATTTAACTAATTCAATTCATTATTTCGTATGTTTCGTGCCTTTCGTGATTCAAAAGATGAAATTAATATACCAAAATTTAAGCTAAAAGTTTTTCATTCTCCATTCTCAATTGAAGTAATCCATTCCTACATTATGACGGGCTTTATTTAGATACTCAAGCGCAACAGCCCGGGCTTTGTTGGCGCCTTCCTTCATGACATCAATTATATCATCCTTTTTAACAGCAGCTCGTTTTTCCCGGTAAGGAGTAAAATAATCCCAAATTTTTGCTACTAACTCTTTTTTAAGTTCACCATATTTTAAACCGGGAGTTAAAAATCTCTCTTTTAACTCTGCCTTACCTTGTTCATCCAGGAAGAGTGAATATAAATCGAAGAGGATATTGTCCTTAATCGGTTTAGGTTCATTTACCGGAGTAGAATCGGTTTTGATCGTCATTATTTTATTCTTTAACGTATCCTGATCCACGAATATTTCAATAGTATTTCCATATGATTTGGACATTTTTTGCCCATCCAGTCCCGGGATTACCGCTAGATCGTCTTCAATATCCGGTTCCGGTAAAATAAAGGTTTCTCCGTAAGTATTATTAAACCTGGCAGCAACATCCCTGGCGATCTCAACATGTTGTTTTTGATCTTTCCCGACCGGAACCCGGTTGGCTCCGTAACATAAAATATCAGCCGCCATTAATACCGGATATGAGAATAAACCATGGCTGGCCGGAATGCCTTTAGCCAATTTATCTTTATAAGAATGTGACCTTTCCAGCAAACCCATACCGGTAATATTACTCAAGTACCAAGTGAGCTCGGTTACCTCCGGAACATCTGACTGCACCCAAAAGATTGATTTGTTAGGGTCAAGTCCTAAAGCTAAAAAATCACCCAAAGCTTCATAAGTCTGTTGCCTTAATCTTTCAGCATCAAAAGTTGAGGTCAACGCATGCATATTTACTACAAAGCAAAATAATTCATGGTTCTCCTGATATTCAATCATACGCTTCATCATTCCAAAATAATTGCCGATGTGTAAACTACCGGACGGTTGGATTCCAGATAATACTCGCACTAGGGACAACTCCTTTTATATTAATTTACTTAACTATGTGTCTGGTATCAAAGCCTACATAAAGCTGGAACGGACGATAGATTTTACTAACCGAAGCTTGTTGTTCAATCCAGTGAGCGGCCCAACCGGCTACCCTAGCCATGGCAAAAATAGTAGTGAAAAACTCGGTAGGCGCTCCAACGGCTTTATAAAAAATACCGGACCAAAAGTCAACATTAGGATATAAGCTTTTCTTACCTAATTTATCTTGAACATATTTTTCCATGGTTATAGCAGTCTCATATAAATTCCATAAATAAGGATTTTCTTGTTTCACTTTTTCCTGGTCACTGAAAATTTGCGGAAGAATCCGATCTTTAAAATATTTGGCTCGTGGGTCATAAGTTTTATATATCCGGTGACCAATACCCATTATTTTTTGATGATGATCCAAAGAATTTTCTACATGTTTGGGTACCGCAGCAGCCGAACCGATTTTCTCTAAGGTATTGACAACCCGTTCATTAGCTCCGCCATGTAAAGGTCCGGAAAGAGAATTTATCGCTGAAGAAATCAATGCATAAATACCGGCCTGAGACGAACCGACCGCTCTAGCTGAAAATGTACTATTATTCATAGTATGATCCATATGTAAAATAAGCGATTCCTCAAACATTTTAACATAAGCAGGATCTTCGGCCAATCCGGGATTAAAACAAAACAAACAATATTCGGCAAAAGAACTAAAGTTGCGATTTAAGTTGAAATCCGGATTTTTGGTTAAAAAGGTTCCAATAATAGTTGGAAATTTAGCGATTAGGGCAATTGAACGTTCCAGATTTTCCTTATGATTATCAACTTGGATCGATTCCTTGTCATGAGCTTCAAGAGTTAAAACCGATGCGCTAAGCATATTCATCGGATGCAAATTATGATTATAGCCTAAAATAGTTTTTTTTACATCTTTCGAAAGATAAATCTGGGAGAGTAATTTTTCCCGCAATTCGTCTTCTTCGGCGGCCATCGGGAGGTCTCCGTTTAAAATGAGAAAACAGACTTGTTCGAAACTGCAATTCTCCGCCAATTCTTCAATTGGATAACCACGATACATCAATAGGCCCCGTTCTCCATCGATATGACTAATAGATGATTTAACCACCGGCACCTCGGCTAATCCCGGAAAATATCCTTTCTCCAGTAAGGTTGAGATTAGCCGGAAATAGTGTTCCTTTTGATCCGGGTCTCCGATATGTTCCAAAAGTTTATTAAGCTTATCTTCAATATGTTTTTCAGTCATAATAATACCTCATTTCCATAATATTAAGTTAATAGCAATACAAGAAGTCGCTGGTATTTAAATAAATATTATGACTTAAAACCAACAAATTTGCAATATTTTTTTAGATTGTATATTGAATACGCTGTTAAAATTCTTTACTGTTACAAAACAACCTCAATAAAGAAATGTTTTTTCTCATTCCTTTTCATTTAGAATTTCTTTTACCATTTGACGGATTTCTTCATCAATTCTCGCAGCCTCATCAGCAGCAGCCCGGCTAAAATCGGAATTAGATGAAGCAAATATTATACCACGGGAAGAATTTATAATAATCCCGGTTCCTTTAGAATTTAACCCATTGGTTATTGTCTTCTGTAAATCGCCACCCTGGGCTCCTATACCTGGTATCAAAAATGGAATATCACCGGCAATTTCCCTGACTTCACTTAATTGTTCCGGATAAGTGGCTCCCATCACCAGTCCGCAGTTTTTGTTATAATTCCATTTTTGGCTAACCTGTGAGGCAACAACTTTATACAACTCCCGTCCCTCTGTTTTAAGTTCCTGAAACTCACCGGCGCCGGGATTGGAAGTATGGCAAAGTATAATCACCCCATAATCTTTTTGTTCTAAAAAAGGTCGAAGCGCTTCTTCTCCCAAGTATGGATGAACAGTAATCGCCTGTGCTTGAAAAATATCAAATGCAGCTTTGACATATCCGGCATTAGTGTTCCCAATATCCGCCCGTTTGGCATCCAGAATGATCGGGATCTCCGGATAATTCTCCCGGATAAATCGATCAGTCTTGATTAAAGCATCAAATCCTTCTAATCCGTAACCCTCGTAAAATGCAATGTTTGGTTTATAAGCGCAACAAAATTCCGCTGTTGCTTCCACAATTCCTCTATTAAATTGATAGAGGGAATCAGCGATTGAACCCTTTTTAAGTCCGGCAGGAATCTTTGAATAGTCGGAATCAAGTCCAACACATAAAAAATGCCCCTGCTCCCAACGCAACCCTAATAACTCCATAAAACTGCCCAATGTCATTCTCCTCGCTATATTAGTTTTATTTGTTAATTCTCAATTCTCCATTTTCAATTCTCAATTGATTTTAAAAGATTCGCTTTTCATTTTAGACTTCCTCCCGGCAGGATTTTTTTTACTAAAAAGAGAACTACATCATGAAGAAAAGGAGTGAAATAAATGATTAATCTTAGGCAAATTATTATTGGAGCCGTTATTTTAGTAGTGTTCTTGTTCTTTGCAATCTCCGGCAAATATCTTGATTGGCTTTGGTTTAAAAGCATAGGTTCCACTGATGTTTTTTGGGTGACTTTTCTTACCGGACCGTTAGTAAAACTAATATTTGGTATACTGGTCTTCGTCTTCTTCTTACTTAACTTTTTATTCGCCTTAAAGGCTTTTGACCGTATCAAAACCGTAGATAGTTTTTGGGCCAATGTATCCAAATCGACCATATTGTTCCCCGGTTTAATCGCCTCAGCTATATTGTCATTTTTTCTAGCTGCCGGATTAACCTTGGACTGGTCAATCATACAACAGTTTCTGCACCGGATAAATATTAACAGCGTCGATCCAATCTTTAAACAAGATATTGGTTTTTACTTATTCTCATTTCCTTTTTATCATCAATTGAACTCACTATTTCAAATTATTACTTTTTTAGCTTTAGCGGGTATCGGATTCATATATTTTTTAGCAAAAGCGTTTTGGCAACAAGGACGTTCCTGGGAGCTATGGAAACCCGCTAAAATTCATGTATCCATTTTGGCAATCCTGTTCCTGCTCACCAAGATCTGGGGTTATACTCTTGGAAAGTACGGGCTCTTATACCATGAAACAGCCCGGCTAACCGGGATCAATTATACGGCCGAACACGCCCGTTTATTGGGATTAACCGTTCTTACAATTTTAGTCGCCGGTATTATTGCTTTATTGCTAATTAACATGGTGAGCCGGGGGATCAAGCTGCTCTTAGGCGGTCTCATCTTATGGATAGCATCTTCTTTCATTTTGACCGCTCTTTATCCAAATGCTATTCAATCTTTTGTTGTAACTCCAAATGAATATGAATTGGAAGCCCCTTATTTAAAAAACCATATTGAGCTTACTCGTAAGGCTTATGATCTCGAACGAATTAGAATTCAAGCCTTTAATCCTCAAGCAGAAGATAAACAGATATCATTAAATCCCAATAATCAGTCTTTAACCGATTTACGTTTATGGGATTACAAGCCGTTATTAAATTCATACAATCAACTGCAGTCCATTCGCCCTTATTACCAGTTTAACGATATTGATCTTGACCGTTACCAATCAATTAAAGGACAAAAACAAGTAATGATAACCGCCCGGGAACTCAAACCCGAAAAATTGGCCGAACAGGCGAAAACTTGGATCAACCTCCATCTCACTTATACTCATGGTTATGGAATGGCTGCCAATCAAGTTACCGAATTTTCCAGCCAGGGACAACCTATTTTTATCGCAAGGGATTTGCCTCCCAAATCAGAGCCCGCTTTTCCGAGTTTGAAACTAACCCGTCCCGAGATTTATTTTGGGGAGGCAACTAATCACTACATCATCGTTAATACCAGAACCCCGGAGTTTGATTATCCGCTCGGCGATCAGAATATGTTTGCCAATTACGAAGGTCCTAAAGGAATTTCGTTAAATTCCATATTCCGTAAGCTTTTAATGGCAGTTTGTCTTAAAGAACCTAATTTTGTCCTTTCCAGTCAATTGACTTCCGAAAGTAGTTTATTAATGCATAGAAACGTAATGACCCGTATTCAAAAGCTGGCTCCATTCCTAAAATTTGATGATGACCCTTACCTGGTAGCCTCCGCCGGAAAATTATTCTGGATTATTGACGCTTATACCACCAGTTCCTACTTTCCATACACCAAACATCATCAATCCGGAATAAACTATATCCGCAATTCAGTTAAAGTCATTGTGGATGCTTATAGTGGAGAGGTAAATTATTATATTATCGATCGGAACGATCCAATCATCCAGGTTTGGCAAAAGATTTTTCCCGACCTTTTCAAATCATTGGATAGTCTTTCTCCCGATCTAATCAATCATTTTAGATACCCGGAATATTTATTATCCGTACAGCGGGATATTTTAGCGCAATACCATATGACAAATCCGAAAACATTCTATGCTCAGGAGGATTATTGGGAAGTACCCACTCATAACCAGGGAGAAATTTTTGAACCTTATTATGTTACTCTTAAATTGCCCCAGGAGAAAAATGCGGAATTTGTATTAATGCAACCATTTTCCCCCCGCGGAAAACAGAATCTAATCTCCTGGTTAATAGCCCGTTGCGATCATCCTAATTATGGCGAATTAACTTTGTATATTCTTCCTAAAGATAAGAATATTTATGGGCCGGCCCAGATCGATAGCCGGATCAATCAGGATCAAGTAATTTCCCAGTTATTGACTTTATGGAATCAACAGCAATCCAGAGTGGTTTGGGGTAGTTTATTACTCGTTCCCATTGATGATACGCTTCTCTATATCAAACCGTTGTTTATCGAATCTCAACAAGGGCAACAAGCCGAGTTAAAAAAGGTGGTAATGGTATATCAAAACCAAGTCTTATTGGGTGACACGGTAGCTGAAGCTTTAAGCGGGGTATCTTTTAGAACTTCGGTGGACAATCAAGTTATGATTCCCGCAAATATGGAACAGTCAAAATCCGACACCCAACGAAAAACCGCAATTATTAAGAGAATAGAAGAACTCATAAATGAGCAGCAACGATTATTAGAAGAACTTCGCAGTTTATAATCTTAATTTTTATATGTATTTGACGATGAACTTTGGAGTATGCAGCTTTTCAGTTAGTCTCTGAAGATTTATCTACTGTCTGGTTTTATATGAAGAGCCGCACAATAAAAACGTTATGTGGCTCTTCATTAAGGCTAGATTAATTGAAAATAAGATGGCCGCTATATCCTCGATCTTCCCGGATCACAATCAGGAATTGAAACGTCGGCTTGGAACTCCGCAATTTTATGCAAATAATAACATTCCTCCCGGTACATATGGTCCGGATCCAATGGAAGTAAGCTTCCCGTAATTTTTTGCTTCATTATTCCAACCTTTAATTCCTCTAATAAAATCATAAAGCATTTCATTTCCTCAGCCATTTGAATGTTATATGCTTCTAAGGCCGATTGGGCTGAAGGCGGCAAACTCCGAAAATAGCCGGCAAGCTCTACTGCTTTTAAATAGAGATGGTCGAATCGTTTTTCAAATTTTTTCATTTGCTCTTTTAGTTGATATTCAACCTTATCCAAATAACTCCCAATAATAGCTGCATGACCTGCCCCATCCAAACTCCATAATAAATGCTGCCCCAAGATACTTGCCGAATTAGCCCTTCCCACCTCCAAATCTGCTAATACTCTCAAAAAATCCTCCAATTCATTAAGCATATGATTATAAAAGGTTGGAGATAGGGAGGTTATCGGCTTATTTTTTAGTCTTTCCGCTAATAATTCCCGTTTAAAATCCCTGATGCTTAAAGTAAGCCGTAAAATCTCACTAATTGATGATTCTTTCAATTGGTCGTTTCCGGTAACTTTCTTCCACCAGCGGTCATAAACTTCAATAAAATTATCCGCCACCTTAACCAGGTTAACTTGGCACGGGTCTAAGGAGTTTTTAATAAACCTGGCATGATCCCCCATTATCTGTAACCAGAACCTTAGCTCTTTTAAGGCATAACTATTATTACACAAAATAAAAAACCCCCTTCCGGGGTATGTTATGCAAAAAGCATAGATTAAGTGCTCGATCAATATACAAATCTTGTGAACTATGACTCGAATAAATTTATTAGCCGGAATTCCCATAGGTTTGCACAAATCAAACCGATTATTTAGCTGCTTAAACGGCTGCTTCATCCCGTAAAACCATCTGCAAAAGATTTGGATAATTTCGGGCAAAACGTCTAATCTGATAAGGCGGATGCAGTCTGGTTTTATGGAGTTTTTTAGCTTCTTTTTCATCCCGGCTATAATACCAACAACTAACTAATTGATAAAACTGTTGATAATTACGGTCCTTTAAAGCCAAATTACGGGGAAATCCATAAGAATATAAAATCTCCATAAACTTGGCTTCAGCTAGAGAATCCGTTTCCGAACTTACTTTCTCCCTAATTACCTTGTAACCCTGTTCCTGCAAGTATAATTGAAAGTTATCAAAGATCTCGCCCCGGCAGAGACGGATAGGTTCCTCTTTAGATATCGCCAACTCCTGAAATGCTTTTTTTAGCACTTTGGCCGCATATTTAATGCGTTCCTGGACGTTCGGAGGAATCAATAAATATTGGGTTTTACCGGTCTCCAACTTATGGATTACCAAAACCTCCGGCCCGATAAAACATCCACCGCCGGCATCATCAATTTCAATCATGTACCTCTTCCTTTTAAGCTATTTGTGTTGTACCCTTAATTTGGCGATAATACATGTAGTGATATGCTCTTTAAACTATCAACATATAGTATCGTAAACCCACAATAAGCGCAAAAGCTCTTCTATAATGGTATATATTAATAATACACCTGGTACATGTGGATCGCAAGATAGGGAAATAATTGTCTTCTAATATTTTAATAGTTTAACGTCCCACACCTTGATATATAAATCCCATTTCCTTTACTTTGCTTGGTTCAAGGATATTACGGGTATCGATAATGATTTTACCATTCATAGCTTTTTTTACTAATTCAAGGTCAAGGTTACGATATTCATTCCATTCAGTTAGAACCATTAACGCATCAGCATTTTTTACCGCTTCATATTCATTGCCAAAAAATTCAATTTTTCCTCCGTATATTTTCTTGGCATTCTCTATGGCTTGCGGGTCATGGGCTTTTATTCTAGCTTTTTTGGTTAACAATGTATCAATAATTACTGTAGCAGGTGACTCCCTAATATCATCAGTCTCTGCTTTAAAAGCAAGTCCTAGGATAGCTATAGTTTTATTCTCTAAATTACCTAAATTGTTTTCCAGTTTTTGTACCATACGTATCTTTTGTGCGTCGTTTGAAGCAATTACTTCTTTCACTAAAGACATATCAACTTTGTATTTCTTACCGATTTCTACTAAAGCCATAGTATCTTTGGGGAAACAACTTCCGCCGTAACCAGGTCCCGGATGTAAAAATTTGGAACCGATCCGGCCATCTTTCCCCATGGCTTTAGCTACTTGATGAACATCAGCGCCGACCGCTTCACAAAGATTAGCAATCTGATTCATAAAAGTAATTTTGGTTGCTAAAAAGGCGTTACTGGCATATTTAATTAACTCGGCGGTTTCCAGCGAACAAAATAACAGTGGAGTTTCAATTAAATATAAACTTCGATAAATGTCGTTCATAACTTCCTTAGCCCGCTCGGACTCACAACCAATTACAATTCTGTCAGGGTGGAAAAAATCTTGAACAGCTTTCCCCTCCCGTAAAAATTCCGGATTAGAGACTACATCAAAGCAATTTTTACCGGATTTGTTTTTAATATACTCTTTTAACCAACGGTTGGTTCCTACAGGAACAGTACTCTTAGTTACAATAACTTTATAATCATTTAAATTCCTACTAATAACCTGTGCTACTGCTTCAATCTGCGACAGATCCGCTTCCCCATTCTCTTTTGGCGGAGTTCCAACCCCAATAAATACTACTTCATTTTCCTGAATAGCTTTGTCTATATCGGAAGTGAAACTAAGTCTCTTAGCTTTAACATTTTTATCGAAATATGTTTGCAAACCTGTTTCAAAAATTGGTATTATCCCATTTTTTAAATGTTCTATTTTCTTATGGTCAATATCACAGCAAGTTACATTATTGCCGAAATCAGCCAGACCAACGCCACTTACCAATCCGACATATCCGGTTCCTATTACCGCAATTTGAAGAGACATCTTTTTACCCTCCATTAAAATTCATAATCTATATTATAAACAGTTTTCTTTATACCAGTGGATAAATTTTTTTATTCCAACCTCAATATTGACTTTTGGTTGAAAATTCAAATCTGCCTTGGATTTAGTCAGATCAGCATAAGTTATCGGAACATCCCCAGCTTGATTAGGAAGTCTTTCCAAATTTGCTTTTTTACCTAAATTTTTCTCAATAATATCCACCATTTCAGTAAGTGAAATTGTATTTGAATTCCCTAAATTATAAATATGGTGACCTGGTAGATCTATCCTCATAGCGGCGACAATACCATCAATAATATCATCAATATAAGTATAATCCCTTCGTGAAGAACCATCACCAAAGAAAGGAATAGGTTTACCATGGAAAATTAAGTCCGTAAATTTACGAATCGCCATTTCCGGCCGCTGCCGAGGACCATATACCGTAAAGAATCGCAATGAAACAATTGGAAAATTATAAAGCCTGCCGTAAGTTTCACAATATAATTCCCCTGCTCTTTTGGCCACTGCATATGGTGAAATCTGGGCATCAACTGGATCTGTTTCGGCAAAGGGAACTTTGGAATTCATACCATATACTGAAGATGATGAAGCAAAAACAAAATTTTTAACCGCATGGCGGCGCGCTAATTCCAATAAATGGACTGTTCCTTTAATGTCCACATCTACATAAACAGCAGGATTTTCCAACGAGGCCCGAACACCGGCCATGGCTGCTAAATGAACTACCTGGTTGATATGGTGTTGTTCAAATAGTTTTTCGAGAAAAACTAAATCGCGAATATCTCCTTCATATAAAACACATCTGGGGTTAGTTAAGACTTCTTTGATATTTTGCCGTTTTAAATAAGGGTCGTAATAATCGTTAAAACTATCAACAATTATTACCTTTGTCTCTGTATTATTTAACAACCGTTCTACCAAATGACTTCCAATAAAACCGGCGCCACCGGTGACCAAAATATTATCCACTGTTTTAAACCTCCAAAAATACATTATTCTAGAACTGAAGGATTTTATAAAAAAATAAGTTAACTAAATAATACGATAGCATCATATACAATATCCAATATTTAATTAGGGAAGCGCTGATTAATCCGATTTTGTGCAAGTAAATATGCGGTATTAGGCATTTTGCGAAGCACAAAATCGTCACTTATTCAATTAATCAACGCTTCCTTAAAGCTGATTATGAAAACCCCTTAACTTCCGATTTACTAAAAAGTTAAACTATATTAATATGTATCAAACTTTACTTTATTTAATGAACTTCTAGGTAAGTTTTTAAAACAAATTTATTATAACATAAGTACTTGGATCAAAAAATGAATATTTTTTCTATCTGAAACTAATACTGGGATTAATTATTGAAATATGTTCCCATCTTACTTTTTGGAATATTTATGTTATAATATAATGGCCCTATAAAAGGGTTAATGTTTTATCTTTTTCAAATTATTTAATTCTATATTTTATAAAAAATTATACAAAGTATCTGAAAGGACAATACCATGGATAATAACTGGAAATTAGAAATTTACAATTTCCTCACTAAAGCTATTGTTTTTTTGTTATATCTTTTTGCTTTTGGTCTTTTCATTTCTAGAAAACTTGTTCATAACAGTACTAATTTTATCTGCCTTTTTGGCTTAATTCAATTAACATTCCAATTAATAATTATGAAAGAAAATCCTTTTAAAAAGTTTAAGGATAATCCCTTAAATTTACCGATCCTGTTTTTTGCCTTTGCTTTAAGTCTATCATTCATTATGCACCCTTATAATGTAGAATTATCTAGCGGTGTTAAAATATTACAACATTTGCTCGTGTTTCTATTTTATTATATTGTAGTTTCCAACCTCAACAATCTTAATCAAATAAAAAGAATGATAGCCATCGCTTCGATTTCAATATTTTTAGCAGCAATCTTTGGAACTTACCAGCATTTTATTTTAGGTATGGGTCGAGCTCCAGGTTTTTTCAATTCTTTATCTTTTGGTGGTTTTTTGGCAATTTTTACTATTTTCTTAATTACATATGGATTATGGGGTAAAACCAAGCCCATCTACCGCATTACTATCTTTATCGGAACAGCTTATCTAGGGATGAATCTCTTGATAACCGGAGCGAGGGGAGCTTGGTTAGGTTTTTTAGGCGGAATTTTTACCCTTGCTTGGCTAAAAAAGGATAAAAGAGTATTAGCTTTTCTATTAATATCTTGCCTTCTCTTATTTATATTTTTACCGCAAACGTATGTTACCAGGTTCAAAACTATCGTAGATACTAAAACAATGACCTCTAACTTAGAAAGAATTGCCTTATGGAAGAGTGCTCTATTAATGTATCGTGATCATTTTATTACCGGAGTTGGTTTAAACAGATTTAAAGAAGAATATATGACAAATTATAAGCAACCCTCTTGTCCTGTATACGCCCACCCCCATAGTAATTTGTTTAAATTTATGGCAGAAACTGGAACAGTCGGTTTAATCGCTTTTATTTGGCTGATGGCTTCAATTATTATTTTGTTTTATAGAAACTACAAGCAAATAACTAATTCCCAATGGCGTTTGTTCCCTCTGGCCGCTTTATGTAGTATAATAATGTTTAACATTCAAGGATTAACAAATGTTAATTACGGAGGAGGTGCCAATCTAGGCGATTCAATACACTTTTTCTGGTTTATTATCATTTTAAATATCGTAGTTGTCAATATATATAAAGAAAAAATCCAGCAATCAGAGATTACCTCAAGTAAACAGGATACAATAACAGTATAATAAGAGTAAATATTGATTATCTATACTATATATGAATTATCTAATTGGAGAATACTATGAATAACCTTTTTGTCGCTACTTCTCCCTTACAACTCTTGTCTTGTTACATTATTGCCAATTCAATCCATGAAAGAGAAGAAAACTTTCTTTTATTATTAGGAAGCAATAAGTGGGAAAATTTTGAAAGTCTAAAAAAAATGGCTTCTGATAATTCAACCTGGAAGCAAATATTCATTTTTCATAATTGGTTAGGGCGCAAATCAAAATTTTCATCTCTCAAAACAGAGATTATTTCGATGCAAACAACATTAAAAAGTATTGGCCAAATCAATCAAGTTTTTCTAGGGACTGATAAATACACTCCTCTGCAATTTCTGGTTGAGCTAACCGGTAATTCAAGTTATACCCGAACTGAAGACGGAATATGGTCATACTTTAGTCCCGATCGGCATTTATTAAGTAAAGGCCTTGAAAGGTTACGGATGGGTTTGTTTCGAAAATTAGCAGGTATTCGTCCTTTAATAAAGTTTAATTTTAATGGTACCGGAAGAGGGCAATCTGCCTCCGCCGATTATCTTTTTAAACCATTCTTACTTGAAAGACCATCTCCTAAACCCGTCACCATTAGCCGAAATGATATTCAAAAGGCTATGGCTAAATTAGCACAAGGAATGAATCAGTATTCGAATTTCTCCGATGATAATCTATTGTTACTGTTGGGAAGTACTATCTTTGAAAGAAGAAAAACTACCATTAATGATGAGCTTGCCCTGCTTGAACAGATCCATAAACTATGCGTTCGTTTCAATATGAAGCTTATTTATAAACCTCATCGTGCTGAAAAGCTGGAAAAGTTAAATTACTATCAACGAAATTTACCAGATATTCAATTTTTAAATATATCAGATCCAATAGAGGTTATCTATTATCTCCATGGAAATCTCAGTATGGTTATAGCTCATAGTTCTTCCGGTCTTCTTTATGCCGATCTATTTGCCCAAAGGCAAATTACTACAATAGCGATTGCTAATCTGTATGGTAAAGACCAAGTGGACTCATTAACTTCCAAAATTCTAATAAAGTCGGGAACTCGTTTTCCAAAAGACTTAAAAGAACTTGAAGCAATTTTCATAAAAAGTTTTAGTTGAATAAATATAAAGAAAATAATAAATCTAATGTTACATTTTTTATGATTAATTTAGCAAGTAAATTAAAAAAGTGATTAAAAGGTGATAAGATGAAAGTTTGTTATGTTGTCCATACCCCTTTTCAATTATTGTTTGCTACTATCTTAATGAAAAAGTTAAATACCTTTACCACATTATTATCTTTGGAGGATGGTCGTAACCGAATGGATTTACAACATCCGTTTATACAGGAAAATTGGGAGAGGTACTATTTTTTAGATATAAGAGGTTTGGAACTACAGAAAAAAGATTACTCAATCGAAAAAAGAAATGAAATTTGCTCTATTGTTGATGATTTTGATTTTATATGCTTATGGTCTTTACATGTACCCGTTAATCAAATCATTATGGATAATTATAAGGGGATAAAAAAGATATATATTTTCCCTGAAGGACTATCAACAACGGTAGATTATTTCCGGAAAAGTCTCCATATGCTTATTGGAAAGATCGAAGGTCGTTATAATTTCGACTATTTCTTCACCCATATTGGAAAAGACCTTTTAAAACACCCCAAAGTCAAAGAGATGCCTTATTTGATTACCGACTCCAATATCAATCTATTAAAATTACCAGATACCAATTACTTTGATTTTTCCAGGTTTGATATTATTTTATATAGTCAACCTTGGTCGGAACTAAAACAGATTTCTATAGAACAAGAACAAAACTTTTATCAAAGAATCTTTCAAATGTTTCCTGAAAAAAAAATCCTGGTTTTTCTCCATCCCAGGGATAGTGCCGATAAGTTTAATGATTTTGAAAATATTCAGGTGATATCCAATAATCATTTTCCAAATGAGATTTATTTTAAAAACTGTCAACCGAAACTTATATTATCTATTGCCTCTACAATTGTAATTAACTCAGCCGTTATGTTCCCTGATGTCCCCCATGTATTATTATTTAAACTGATCAATCTCAAAAAAATCCGAAATTTAATTAAGCCTCTACAACGCTTTCTTAAGTTGTTTCCTAATATTTTTATACCCAAGTGTTTTAATGAAATATCGGAAATAGCCAATCATCCAATTGCGAAAAAAAATATACTCCCTTCAATTACAGAGCAAGAATTTTTTCAAAAATATTTTAAAAATAATAAATGAAAACTATATTTACCGAGGCTTCAATAAAACTCACACTTTGGTCAAAATACTAAAAATTCTTTCTTTAGGATAATTATCCTCACAAATAATCTCGAATTTTTTTAAGACTTCAATGTCATTCTTATTAAATACAATATTTCGTTCATATTCTTCTTTTAGGCTTCCGGAATTATAAATTCTTACCCAACGTTTGTAATGGTAACCCATTCTTATGTCTTGGCCTGATTCCAGTAACATTTTTCGATTTTTAATATTTTTCTCAAATTGTTCATAACTTCGAATAGGATAATGATAAACAATAATATCTTTAAATTTTGGCCTCCTATCGGATTTTCTTCCAAAAGCGTCTTTCATATTTCTTATATGAACAGCCGAATGATTGCCTCCGCTAATTTGGAATAAACCATGGGGGTTAACAATAACTTTAGGAGCAATTTTGGTTAAAACAATAGATATTTTCTCCTTCTGTAACTGTCTATCTTTATCATAAAAAATAGGATTCTCAACTTTATAAATTGAATTAAAGTAATGATTTTCAATTTCATTAGTTAGAATCATATTGTACCTATGGCAGACTAAAATGTTACCTTTGAAAGAAAGTACCTCTTTAATGCTTCTATTTCCAGTAGGCAACCAAAATTCATCGGCATCATTACTAATTACCCAGTCAGCACCAAGTTTTTTCTTGGCAATTTCGGCAAGCCCGGTCATCCATTTTTTTTGACTATATAATCCTTTTTCTTCAATAACTTCAATCTCAATATCTTGCTTAAGTTTTTCAAGAATCTCCCTGGTTCCATCGGTGGAATCATTATCCATTACCACAAAAGCATCGACGCCCAAAGCATGATGAACCTTAATATTATTTTCAATGATATCAGCTTCATTTTTCACTAATATAGTCATTACAATCTTGTTTTTAAAATGATGGGTTAAATAATCAAAACTTTGTTTAATCAAAACAAGCACCATCCAAATTAAAGATATTTTTTAACTGCTTCCCAGACCATTTCAAACGGTAAATCAGTTAAACACCTATTAGGTTGACATCCTTTGTTACGGCAAGGATGACATGGTAAATTAAGCGAAACTACAAAGCCTCTCCCCGGATACGGCCCTTTTAGGTTGGGGTCAGTTGGCCCCATCCACACTACTGTTTTAGTGTTGACTGCAACTGCCAGATGCATCGGCCCGGTATCCGGCCCGAAAAAAACAGCCGCCCGTCTTATTAATACCGCTAATTCTCTTAGATTAAAACGGCCGATTGCCTTAATAGGTATAGTAGACATCTTATTGATTGTTTGCTCAGCAATAATACTGTCCTGCCCTGAACCGATCATGATTACTTTTCCATAATCCTGTAATCGATCGGCTAGTTTAGCCATACCTTCAGGGGTCCAACATTTACTGGGCCAAGTAGTTCCGGTGGCTATACAAAAATACTTTCCTGTAATTGAATTTTCGGCTAAAAAGGCATCAATAGTCTTTTCTTCGTTTGCATAATCCGGTAAAACAAAACTTACTTCCTCGGTATCCGCTCCCAATAGATGGACCAGTTCTAATTCTTGATCAACATAATGAGCTATTGATGTCGGAGCTGGAAAGACCTTGGTTAAAAAAAAGCGGTTTCCTTCTCTACCCGGTCCAAAACCCACTTTTTCTCGAGCGCCGGATAGATAAGAAATTACACCGCTTTTTAATAGATTTTGAAAATCAATCACCAGGTCAAAATGGCGAGACTTTAATTGATTGGCAAATTCTTTTAAATAACATAAAGCAGCAATGATTCCTTTATCTTTTAGAGTTTTCCCCAACTCTTTTTTAGGGAATATAATAACTTCATCAACTTCCGGGTGTCCCTGTAACAATGAAAAAGAAGGTTCTTCCAAAATCCATGTTAAATGAGAGTTAGGAAACGATTTTCTCAAAGCATGTATTGCCGGAAGAGTTTGAATTACATCTCCAATGGCGCTTAACCTGATTATTAGAATCCGAGCATTATCAAGATTCATTTTTAGCCTTTCTTTTTATTTTAACTAAGGAAGCGCTGATTAATCCGATTTTGTGCGAGCAAATATGCGGTATTAGGCATTTTACGAAGCACAAAATCGTCACTTATTCAATTAATCAGCGCTTCCCTAAATATTTGAAACAAGTTTTTCTACTAACTAAAATTTTTCTTCACTAAGTATAGAATAAATTAATATCCTTAATAAAATTAAGCATACTTAATGAATTGATTCAGATTTATATGAAATAAAAGCTAAACATTTTTTCTCTATATTGCATTAAATATCCTTCTTAAAACTTAATAATTTGCAGTGAATAGCCTGCAATTTTTATACTTTCCAAAAATCCCCTAAAAAACACATTCTTCAGGAGTTCTTAACCGTTAGAGGAAAAAAAATAAAAAAAGCGAATAATAAATCTTAGACCACTATAGCACTTTTAGCTTAAGGAGTCATGATGTCAAAATTTGAAAAGTTGAAATTCGATAAAGTTAAAACATATCATATCAGCGAACGGGAAAATAAAGTTAATAAATCCGGCTTTGCCGCAACTATCAATAGGAATTCAACTCTTGATGAATATTTAGATGCTTTGCCGGAGATCCTCATGGGCGCCAACTTTAGAGAGTTTATTTCTCTCCTTCGGACGGCTATTCAAGAAAAAAACACTATTATTTGGATGATGGGAGCCCATGTTATCAAATGTGGACTAAGCCCTTTAATTATCTCATTGATTAAACGTAAGTATATTTCCCATATTGCTCTAAATGGCGCCGGAGCAATACATGATGTTGAGATCGCTATGTGGGGAAATACCAGTGAAGATGTGGCCAAAGGACTTCAAGATGGTTCATTCGGTATGTGCCAAGATACCGCTGAATTTATAAACTTCGGTTTGAAAGATAATTTTAAGAACGATTTAGGTTACGGCGAAGTTATTGGGGAAAAATTACTTAAAAGTAAAGCTCCTAATGGAGATTTGAGTATAATTGCTAATTGTGTCCAACATGGAGTGCCATTATCAATACATCCAGCTCTAGGATCGGAAATTATTCAACAACATCCCAGCTTAGATGGGCCATCATTTGGAGAAAAAGCTTTACTTGATTTCCAAGTCTTTGCTAACTCCATTGCGAAACTAAAAAGCGGAAGTATTGTGCTGAACGTAGGCTCAGCAGTTATTTTACCGGAAGTATTCTTAAAAGCCCTCACAATTGTGAGAAATTTACAGTTTCCGGCTTATAATTTCCATACTGCAGTTTTTGATATGAACCGACATTATCGGCCAACCGAAAATGTCCAAAACCGTCCAACGCTTGGTGGTGGTAAAGGATATTATTTTATCGGTTACCACGAAATATTATTGCCATTATTAATTGGCTTAATGTTGGAATGAGCTGCTTTAATAATCTATTTTTTGCGACTCGTTCTTCAGTATCCAGGTTGCCGCATCCCAAAAATTTACGGCTCGGTAATCCGCCTTTGTATCGGAAATTTCTTTACCATAGCCAGTGGCAACCAAGATAGAAGCTTTAGCGCCAAATTTATTACCGAAACTGATATCAATTTCCTTATCGCCAATCATATAACTATCTCTCAAACTAATATTTAATTCTTTTTCCGCTTGTAAGGCCATTGCAGTTTCCGGTTTGCGACATTGGCAGTATGTATTAAAAGGTGGTACAATACCTTCAGGATGATGGGGACAAAAATAAAGCCCATCAATTATTACCCCGTCTGCAGCCAGTTGTTTGGTCACCTCTTTATTAACTTGCTCTAAGGATTCCAAATCAAATATTCCTCTGGCAATTCCTGATTGATTAGTAACAATCACTATTAAAAAAACATTCGCTTTTAACAAATTAATTCCCCTAATAACTCCAGGTAATAATTTAACCTGTCCCGGTTCCTTCAAATAATGGCATTCTTCGATTACTGTTCCGTCTCGATCTAAAAATACCGCTTTACGCATCGCTGAAATCACCTTTTTGTAATAATAAAAAATATTAAACCTATCCCGGTGCAGCCGGAACCAAAATATTGTAATTTAACCACAGAGTACACAAAGGTCACAGAGATTCCAATCAAAATTTTTATATGGTATCCTCTGTGTTCTCTGTGCCTCTGTGGTTTATTTTTATCATCAATAGATGCTTCTTAGCTATTGCCGAAAATCTTCTGTTCAACTATCTCGCATATGATATGACCGATCGTTATATGAGCTTCCTGTATCCTGGGAGTATCTGTAGAAGGCACGTTAATTAAGTATTTGCAAATATCTTTTGCGCGACCGCCATTCTCACCGGTAAACCCTACCGAAACCATACCTAATTGATTGGCAACTTCAATCGCTTTAACGATATTTTTTGAATTACCTGATGTTGAAAGACTTACTAATATATCTCCTGTTTTACCAAACGCCTTGACTAAACGGGGATAAGTCTCTTCAAATGAATAATCATTGGCAATCGCAGTTAAATAAGAGGTATTAACATGTAAAGCTTCCGCAAACAATGGGTCACGATCTAAATAAAAACGTCCGGACAACTCAGCGGCTAAATGTTGGGCGTCGGAAGCGCTACCGCCGTTACCACAGAAAAGTACCTTATTATCCTTATGAAAAGCATTAATAATTTCTACCGCTACTTGGTTAATAACCTCTAAAAGTTCTTTATTCTGAAGAACTTTCTGTTTAACTTCAATAGAACGATTCAATCCATCAACGATTTTATCCATAAAACAACACCACAACTTTTCTATGATCTTTAACTTACGGGAGTTGCATAATTATATTTTTTAGTCTTCAACCGCAATATATGGTAATATACCCTAGAAATCTATCGAAACATTTCAAAACGAGCTAAAATCAGGAATTATGCGAATCACTCATTTTATTTATTAATTGAGTTGTTGAATATCCTTCTACAAATGGCAAAATAATAGTTTCACCGGTAAATTCACTACCCACTACATCTTCTTTTTTATAGTCGCCACCCTTAACCAAAATATCCGGTTTAATCTCCTTAATCAAATTATAAGGAGTTTCGTCATTAAATATTGTTATATAATCTACCGCTTCCAAATTGGCTAACATAAAAGCCCGATCGTTTTCATTGTTAACTGGTCGGTCATTACCTTTTAAGAGCTTAACCGAGTTATCACTATTTAGCCCAACGATTAAGATATCGCCTAGTTTTTTAGCTTCATTTAAATATGACACATGGCCACGATGCAGAATATCAAAACATCCATTGGTAAAAACTACTTTTTTTTGTTTATGCCTTATATCATTAACAACTCTTATTAAATAATCCCGAGATACTAACTTTTTATTATTATTAGATACTAAGGAATCAGTGAGTTCCTCATAATAAATTGGTTCGGAGCCAAACTTGCTTACCACTATCCCGGCGGCTTTATTGGAAAGTTGAGTAGCGTCCTTCAAAGACATTCCACTAGCTAATCCTACTGCTAAGGTTGCGATCACCGTATCGCCGGCTCCTGTTACATCATACACTTCCTTTGCTTGGGTTGACATGTGAAAAGTATGATCTTTAGTGATCAGCGTCATTCCTTTTTCAGACCGAGTAACTAGTAAATTATCGATGTAAAAATTATTTAAAACAACCGAGCCTTTACTTGCCACTTCTTGATCATCATTTTTCAAATCCAATCCTGCGACTTCACCCAGTTCTTTCAAATTAGGAGTGATGATTGTAGCTCCAATATACTTCTCCCAATCTTTGCCTTTAGGATCGACAACTACTGGAATATTTTTTTGCGCCGCTTCTTTGACAACAAACTGACATATCTCGGAAGTACACATTCCTTTAGCATAATCTGAAATTACAACTATGTCTACTTTATCAATTCTATTTAGAATATTTTCTTTAATTTGTTCGGTAATTTTTCCTTCATACTCTCTGATTTCTTCAAAGTCAAGTCTGACTATTTGTTGATGTTCTCCAATTACCCTCATCTTGGTGATGGTCGGCTGATTAGTCTCAGTTAAATAAAAGTTTATGTTTGATTCAGCTAACAAGTTGGCTAAAATATCTTTGTTCTCATCCTGACCGGTAACTCCTACTAAATAAGCGTTAGCTTTCAAATTAGTAATATTTTTGGCCACATTAGCCGCGCCACCCAGTGAAAACCTACTACCTGTTACCTTAACAATTGGTATGGGTGCCTCCGGGGAAATTCGGTTAACTTTACCATAATAATATTTATCTAAAATTATATCGCCGATAATTAATACTGAGACTGAAGTAAAATCCCATTGTTCCATGTCATTTAACCTCTATTGATTGGTATAATTACGCAAACACTTGTTAACTATAGATTTATCGCACTGACAATGATATAATTCTATCATAATGCTAATTAAAAGTCTAACCAAGTAATGCTTTATTTTTTTAGAAATTTAAAAATACAGTTCTACATACGGATTAGAAAACTTATCAGTAAGGGGAAATTCATATGAAAAAACCTAATATATTGCTCTTAGTAGATCGTAAACATCATTCATTTTTTTTCAATGAAATATCGCCTACATTAACTAAACATAATAATGTTGAAATTATTGAAACAGCTGAGTTCCATAAGTATACTACTAATAATTATAAACCAACAAATCCAGAGCTTGAAAAAGTTGTAAATTATTACTATAAAAAGAAAATTAGTCGAACTACTCTATTACGATGGATTAAATTTCTTCGTCATATTTTTCGTCATTATTTAATGTTTGTTGCCAAAAATTATTTTAATAACTATTGTCGGTATTTTGAGAATAAAAAAATTGATTGTATCGGTGTTTGGAGTGGTAATGCTATTCCTTTAGCTGCTGCAATTGTAGCCGCCAGAAGAACTAATATTAAAACCGTTTTCTTTGAAAATGGCGCCTTACCAAATACAACTGCCATGGATACAAAAGGGATTAACTTTCAAAACTCTGTACCGAGAGATCCTGATTTTTACCTGAGTCTTTCCGTCCCTCATAATTATAACGAGCCTAAATCCCAACTTATAAAACGAGAATCTAAAAAGATAATTAAGGACACACCAGTTAAATTACCAGATAACTATCTGTTTATACCTTTTCAAGTTTTTGGAGATTCCCAAATAATTTTATTTTCACCTTGGATTGATAAAATGGAGTTGCTTACTGAATTAGTTATTCGAGCTAGAGATGAAGCAGGACAAAATTTATGGCTTGTCTTCAAAGAACATCCTACTTGTAAAAATGATTATTCCGTTTTTAAAAAAAGGCTAAAATCTCCTAATGTTTTATTTGCTAACGGCAATTCCACCCAGGAGTTAATCGAAAACAGTCAAGGTGTCATCACAATAAACTCATCAGTAGGGATTGAATCTTTACTATTAGGGAAGAAAGTAATTACTTTGGGACAAGCATTTTATAATATTGAAGGATTAGTATTACATGCCGATAATTTTCAGGAACTGATTGAGTGCATTAAGAAAGTTCAAACATGGAACTTTGATAATAATCTTAAAAATAGTTTTCTGTCATATCTGGATGAATATTATATTAAAGGAAGCTGGCGGGAACCTACAGCTAAAACAATAGAAATCATAAACAAAAGGTTCGATACAATTTTAATGAATTAAACCCTGATTTTTGAAGGCCATAATGAATGCATCCATAACCATTGAGTAGGATGTTCAGCAATGATTTTTTGAATTAAATCTATAAATAAAATCGTGTTCTCTACTAAATCCTTTTCATAATCACCGGTATTTTTCACCGGCAACTCTTCAGATATTACCAATGAGTAACGTGTTGGAGCTTGCTTCACAATGTAGGCAAATATTACCGGCGTTCCAGTTCGAAGGGCGAATTCGGCCGGACCTCTGGGAATAGAAGCCTCTCTTCCGAAGAAATTTACTTTAATACCGCGTTTTCGGGCATCCTGGTCTACTAAAAATGGTACAATTTCGTTATTCTTAAAGGCTGCAATGATCGGTCGGAGAAAACCGGAACGGGGAATTGTTTTCATTCCTACTGATTGTCTTTTATCTTGAATGACTTTATCCAGTAACTCATTGGATTGGGTTTTAACCAACGGACTTAACTTATAGCCGATAAACGAAAGGTACATACCTAGTAACTCCCAATTGCCAATATGGGCCATTACCATAATGGCGCCTTTTCCCTTTGCCAACACTTGCTTTAAGTTTTCTTCTCCTTTAAGTTCAACTATCTTTTTAAGCTGTTCCGGAGTTCGGGTATTAAAATATAAAAACTCACTTCCTACAACACCCATGTGTTTCCATGCTTGTTTCGCCAATTGGAATTCATTGATATCGTGCTTTAAAAAGCCTCGTTCTTTGGCGTTATAAATATTTTCCAAAGTCAACAAACGACGTGATTTTAGAGTAGAAAAAAATAATAGGCCTAATTTGCCCCAAACCCATCGGTTAAATGAAAAGGGGGTGATTTTTGCCAAGAAAAACAAGCCCTTAAAAAATATATACTCAAACCAAAGATTTAATTTTGCTTTCTTTTTAGCTTTCTTCTTTGCCATATATTCCGGTTTAACCTCCGATGATTCTAGAATATACTAATTATTTCTTATATTTCCCAATATTTTATAAGAATCCTGCTAAGCTTAAAAAAAGTGCCTTTTGGCACATTTAAATAGTATTAAACAAATTGTATTATCAGATACCCGTAAGTTAACCCTATTATACCTCCAATTATTATATCTGAAGGATAGTGATTATTAAGATAAATTCGTGAGAAAGATACCAACCCGGCTAATAAAAAAAGCGGTACTATTAAATATGAATACCAATGTGAAAGTAAAATTGCCACTGTGAACATATTTGCAGCATGAGAAGAAGGAAATGAATAAAAACCCAATCTTTTCCAAAAATTTCCTTTGGGGTTTCCTTTTCGGTCCGGCCGATTTCTCTTTACTATTGCTTTAATAGCATTACAGGTTTGATCACTTAAAAATACTGCTAATAAAGTGAACGCTATTTGCCATCTTATTTGAACCGTCCCGAAAATTAATAACAGTATTACCAAAACCAATACAAACTGACGCCAATAAGGAAGATGCGAAAAAAAGCGCATGATCTTCCATAGGGATTTAGATTTATATCTTTGGTTAATGAAAGATAATATTCTTTCATCTATAGATTGGATCCAATTGAGCACTCTTTACAACCTCATATTCTGATTTTTAATACTTATTTTAACCTGATTTTTTATTTTTCTACAATACTCTGATTAACATATTTATTAATTATATATCAACCTCTTTTTCTATTCAATTAAAAAAAAATAAAAACCTGCCCAAATTGAGCAGGTTTCAAAGTAATTAATAGTTTTAATTATTTAGTTGCCCCAATAAGACCCAGAATTAACGCCGCCAGTATGTATAAATTCTGTTTTTTCTTGGTCTCTGCCAGTTCAACTCTTAATCTTTCAAGATCAGCCTTTAACCTGGTATTTTGTTCTTGCAAACTATTAATATCCGTCAGCATTTGTTGAACTTCTTTTTGAAGCTCTTTCTGTTCATCGGTAAGGTTTTGAACCGCCAGATTGGTTCGGGTTAAATCTTCTTTTACTATTAAATCCTGCCTTGCCAAAAACTCTATCTTTTTGTCGGTAGTATTCAGTTTGGTATTAGCCCCCACCAGTTCATCCCGGAATTCATTTGTCAAACTTTTTAAAAGAGTAACATCTTCTTTGCTGGTGCCAACTTGACCGGCAGAGATTTCATTCAAAATTTTGGCAACAATTACCGCTAAAGTATAACGGTCAACCGATTTATCCCCTTGAAAAGTTTGATCTTGATATAATTGCAAATATCCTTTGTCAATTAATGTTTTTACCGCTTTATAAGCCCAATGGGATGATGGAACGTCACTCGGATTAACTTCAGCCATTACCAGTTGTGTTCCAGCCAGAAGTATAACCATTATCATCATCATACTCAATAATATTTTTAAATTATTTTTCATTACTTCGCCTCCTCAATTTGTAATTTTAATGGTGTGTAACCACAATTAACTTCATTTCCGTTAGCATCCAAAAGCTTGATATTTTCCAAAGTCACTTCACTGGCGCCGGCAGCGGTAACAATGAAATTTAACCGAATGAAAGTGACTTCATTTCCACTATAGGCTTTTCTTCTGGAACCATTTATATTGCGGGCAATCCCATTTTTATTGTCAATTTCGCCGCTCTTCCATTCCGAAAAGTCATCCCCTTCGATTAAAAAAGTCCCCCGGGAGATATAAACCAACCGTAATTTACCGGAGTCATATTTAACATCGGCAGTAAATTTTATAACATCCTGAAGATTATAAGCAAATAAATCCAGGTTAAAAATCTGCCCTACCCTTAGCTTATCAACCTCCGGAGCAACAAAGCTTAGTTTAGTCGATAATGGAGGTATAATCAATTCTCCGGGAATAGTAACCGGTTTCAATCCATCACCAGTAATCACTACCTTAAACCGGCCGGTTTCCAAAGCTCCGGTTGGAACCACCTGCCAAGAAACGATTGTTTCAGCCTGATTATCAAGATTTATTAAGTATTTATCACTACGTTCGCCTTCGGCTAAATTAACTCCGGCTTCACAAATAAAGGTTGCTTTCAGATTGTAAGCGGAAGACTGACCGGTATTTGTGACTTTAGCTATTATCTCCGCCGGATAAGGTTCCCAATGGTTAGCGCTTATCTTTATAACCGGGACACTTACGGAAACATTAAGAACCGGAGGGCCGACTATTTTTATCTTCCGGGATACTTCATTAGCTTCCAGATGCTCTCCGGATACCTTTACCTCGAATCCGGTTTCACCTTGGTAAAGCCCATTCGGCCGGATCTCCCATAAGAACTGCTTGGTAACTCCCGGCATTAATTCCGGCAAAGTGATGTTTGAGTCTCCATTTACACATTCAAGTCCGGTGGGTAACTTCAGATTGATTTTTACATTCTCAGCTTTTGCTTCCCCCCGGTGCTCCATGTACATTACAATTGTATACTTACGGGAAGCGTTAAAACTATATTGTATTTCAGCCGGAGCGGAAATTCCCAGGAATGTAGTGCCCGGTGAGAAGGTAATCCCGCCTAAACCATAATATATAGTAACATGAACAAGGCCTCCGGGTTGAATAGAGCGTGGATACCAATACATCGCCACTGCACTATCAAGTTCATATTCGCCTAACCGGGTAAAGTCTTGTCCTGCCTCAATCGGGATCTCCCACGGATAATCGGCCGCTTTACCCCAATTAGTAAATAATAACTTATCTGGAGTGGTTACATCCCCGCCTTTTAGAGTGCCTTGGGCTATAACCGCCGGTTTGGAAAGAGAATCAAAAGCTTGCCAAAAATCAGGATATTCAGTTGAAGCACAACTATAATCGGTTAGAACCTCTTTGCCACCGATTCGAAATGGAGCCCCGTCATTATCTCCCACCATTGTATCTAAAATAGTTCTTAATCCGACTGCTACCGGACTGACTCCGGTATTTTTAAATATGTATTTAATCCTGGCCGTATCCAAAGCTCCGGTACTGGGACTGCGGGTAATATCCAGCAGTTGTTCCACTTCCACCGTATCATATTTGCATTTCATAGTTATTTGATCATTATTTATTTTCGGCAGTTCAATTATTTCACCGCCAGGTAATCCGGCTCCAGGACGCTTAATAGTGGACTTCCCAAAAACATAATTCTTTCCTCCGATTTGAATGGTTGAAAAGGATGTCCAAGGTTTTGGATGACCATAAATTAACGGTTTCCCATTATCATCAATTCGTCCCGGATCTCCTCCGGTAACGTCAACCGCAAAACGTCCCGTCTCTTGGTCAGTATTATTAATAAAAATTTTGATATATTTATTCTCCAGGGAAAGCAATTGCTCATCCCCGGCCCACACTGCACCTAAACAAATTAAAAAACTTGTTACTAATAAAAAACCTAAGATCCTAAATTTCATATTCCCCATCACCTCCGCCTCCAGCGGATTAAACATATATATGTAGATCAAGCAAAATGCCAATTAATTGTCAAAACCGATCTACTTGATTAATTTATTTTCTCAACTTTCTCTATCATACAAATCTTTTAAATTTCTCGATTGTCAATTATCTTATTCTCTGCTTTCCGAATATAAAAACTTAAAAGTAACATTAGTTTCCATATTAAAATTAAAGATCAGATCAATAAAATAATCTCTGCTTGCTGCTTTAAATTTCCAGTTTCGTTCAATTGACGAAATCGCCACTTTATCTAAACGATAATCTCCGGAAGATTTGGTTAGATTCACCTTTTCTAAACTACCATCTTTCTTAACCAAAACTCGAACTGCTACTTTTCCTTCTATCTCTTCATTCTGTGCATTTTTAGGATAGTTCGGCTTCGGTCCCAATACTGTAACCATTCCTTCTCCGGTCCCAAAGCCTAATGGTTTCCCAGCAGCTCCATCTCCTTTAACACCTAACCCATCAGCCTCCGGTTTATTCCCTCCGACAGAACCGGCTTTTCCTATAGCTTCAGTGACTGCAATACCCTCTTTCTTTGGAATAATAGCTGTCTCTTCTTTAGGTTTTGTTTTAAGAACCGGATTAGTTACTGTTTTTTTATCTTTAACTTCTTCAGCTTTTTTGCTTTGTTGTTCCGGTATTTTATCATTAGAAATGGAAACCGAATCAGGCATAGCTGAAGTAACTCCGGTAGATTCATTCTGCAATTCGGAACTTGCGGCAAATTCAACCATACCAATCGGATAGGCAGTAACTAATTCCGATTTAGCCAAAAATCCAGGGATATAAATTAATAGCAATATTAAATGCAAAAGTAAAGAGATAGCTACCGCTACAAAGTAATTACCTCGTTCATATAGAGTCATATCGCACTCCCCACCAATAAAAATGGGTTAATCAATCCCGTTAATCCTGTTAATCCCGTCTATTAAAATCTATAAAACTTTTTTTAACAGGATTTACACAGATTAACACGGATTTCAATTCTCAATTCTCAATTGATTATTCGGTATCTGCTGCCTGTCCACGCCTAAAAGCGGCCGCTCCAGGCCGGCGCTGGCCAGTGTATCCATTACTCTGACAATTTCCCGGTAAGTTACGGTAGCGTCCGGTCTGATAATAATCCGGGTAGCCGGATCATTCAGGAGTTGTTTACTTATTTGTTCTTTTAATTCATTAAGTTCTAATAACTGTTTCCCAAGATAAATTCGGGAATCATCGGTAATACTGATAACCATAGTGTTCTCGACGATATTTCCCAAATGAAATACTTTCGGCAAATTAACCGGCACACCGGTCTGGGCTCCATTTATAGTGGAAAAGAGCATAAAAAATACCAGCATAAAAAACATCACATCAATCATCGGGATCATGTCGATCCGGGAACGCCTCCGGTTTAATTGCAGATTCATCTGAATCACCTAACCTTTACGGAGGATTGTTAAAATTTCTTGACCCATTGCTGTTAATTCCCTGGCTTTTCTATCAACTATGCTATAAAAGTAATTAACAAAGAATAAAGCCGGAATGGCAATAGCCAGACCAAAGGCCGTTGTATAAAGGGCTTTGGCAATACCATCGCTTAATTGAGCCGCCTGATTTCCTCCGGTGGAAGCCATTGCCGTGAATGCTTGAATAATTCCTGTAACCGTACCGAAAAGACCTAACAACGGACTAGCCGTTACAATAGTATCAAGCAAACCCAAACCACGCTGCATACCTTTTAATTCTGCTTCGCCGGCTCTTTGGGCTGACTGCTCAAGCAAGTTCCGGTCAAGTTCAGATTGAGTTAGAACCTCTCCGGAAATTCGCCCCATAGGGGAACGCCAACTGGTAGCCAAGTCTTTCGCTTCAACCAATTTACCCTGGTGTAAATAAAGTTTGAGTAGATTAAATTCTCGCTCATCATTTTTATTTTGTAAACTGTAGAAAATAATTCTTTCAATAACAATGGCCATTGCTAAAATGGAACAAAACCCCAGCGGGATCATTACTAATCCGCCTTTAATAAAAAAATGCCACATCTTCCCGCCCCCTAATAAAGTATGGACTTTTTGGTATACTTCGACAGGGAAAATTGAATTCCTTTTACCTGTTTTAGTATAATAAAGGAAAAATTTTAATTTAATAAATGATTTTATTTTTTTAATAATAAGATTTTTCATATAAAACGAATTTTAGTAAAAAAGTTCCGTTAATAAATAAAATTTCATTTATTTACTATTAAGTCTTAAATAAAACAAGTTACAAATAAAAAAAGATTAGATTGTTTAAACCTAATCTATGACTTAACTATATTAAATTAATAACAAACCCTGTTATTTTACTTAATACTCATATACATTTATTTATCAATACCACTGCCATTGCTCCAATCCCTTCTCCCCTTCCGGTAAACCCCAATCCTTCGGTAGTAGTGGCTTTAACATTGATTGCCGCCTCTTCGATCCGAATCAAGTCAGCAATATTCTTCCGCATTAACGGTATATAGCCCGCTAATTTTGGTTTTTGAGCTATAATTGTAGCATCAATATTACCAACCTGATATCCGGCTTTATTAACTTTATCTAAAACATTCCTTAATAATCCCATACTATCGGCATCTTTGAAATTTGGATCCGTATCCGGAAAGTGTCGCCCGATATCCCCTGCTCCAATAGCTCCCAATAGGGCATCCATAATGGCATGAACCAATACATCAGCATCGGAATGTCCCAGCAGTCCCATCTCGTAAGGGATTTCCACTCCTCCCAACACTAATCTCCGGTTGGGAACTAACCGGTGAACATCAAATCCCTGTCCAATCCTCATTCACTCTTCTCCTTATAATGGCTTCCGCTAAACTTAAATCCTCCGGGGTGGTAATCTTAATGTTTTCATAAGAGCCCTCAACCAACTTAACCTTATAACCGCAATATTCAGCTATGGAACAATCATCGGTAAATCGTTTATCTAAATCGGCTACTTTCCGGTGACAACTATTTATCAAATCAAAATCAAATACTTGAGGTGTTTGAACCGCCCATAAGGTTGCCCGCTCAGGAGTATTCGCCACAAATCCTTCCCGGTCAATCAACTTAATAGTATCCTTAACCGGGACCGCCACTCCAACTGCTCGAAACTCCAAACAAGCCTCAATAGCCCTATCTATTATATCTTTGGTTAATAAAGCTCTGGCAGCGTCATGAATGGCTACAATTCTTTGTTGTTTACTCCAGCCTTTCCAATCCGCCAAAAAAATCAACCCATTAGCTACAGACTCCTGCCTATCCTTACCACCTTTAATAATAGAGAGTTTTTCCATTGATTTAGGATAATTGTTTTTAATAAATAATTCCACTTCCGACAGCTCTTTTTCATTTACCGCCAGTACAATTTTGCTGAAATTCTCCCAACTTAAAAAAACGTCCAAAACTATATTTAGTAAACTCCGGCCGTTTAAAGAGAACCATATTTTATTCTGACCGGATTTCATCCTTTGTCCGGTCCCTGCCGCCGGAATAATCACCGCAACTTCAAAATCTTTCATAATCCTCACCAATTAATAATTGTATACTAACATTGCCTTCTAATCAATAAAAAATGCCCGGAAAGGGCATCAATTTAAACTTAATGTTTGATCTAAATAATAAATTACCACACAGACACAAAGACACAGAGAAACTTCATTATTTTAGTCTTAGTATCTGTTATTATCATCTCACATACCTAGTGCTTTTCCTCACGCCGCCCGCCTCTTGCCTTACGCCTATTATGACATCAACTTAGATATCAAATACTCCTTAGGTTTGGCAAAAATCATCCTGCCGGCGGAAGTCTGTAAGACACTAGTAACCAATATCTCCAACTCTACACCAATATAATTTTTACCGCCTTCAACCACTATCATGGTCCCATCTTCCAAATATCCGATTCCTTGACCGTACTCCTTGCCATCCCGTAAGATACGGACCAACATTTCTTCACCAGGCAAGACTATTGGTTTAATGGCATTAGATAATTCATTAATATTTAAAACCTGTACTCCATAAAGTTCAGCAACTTTATTCAAATTAAAATCATTAGTAATAACCTTAGCCTCTAATTCCCTGGCTAATTTTAATAGTTTGGTATCAACCTCGTTGATTTCCTCATAATCCCGGTCAAAAATACGGATGGATACCTGGTTTTCTTTTTGAATTTTATTTAAGAGATCCAAACCGCGCCGGCCTCTATTACGTCTTAATGAATCGGCAGAATCAGCAATTTTCTGCAATTCATTCAGGACAAAGCTTGGAATAATAAGAATCCCTTCCAAAAACCCTGTTTTGCAAAGATCAGCAATCCGCCCGTCAATAATGGAACTGGTATCTAAAATTTTAAACTGGTTTTGAACCGGAGTTATTTTAGAAGTTGGCGTTCTGGAAAAATTAAAAAAAATCATATTAAAATCATTAAATTTAACCGATATCATTATTCCTATCCCGCCAACAATCATCAATAATAAGGTAATTATTAAGAAAAAGTTTCTTGGGGTGGGCAGAAAAACTAACCAGGGTTTAACAATATAAATTATTAAGGCTAGAATGATTAATCCGTATAAGACCACCATGCCATAAAGAGAAATTTTTTGGGCTGATAATTTACTCAGCAAACTTGTCAATCTGGTTACCAACAATTTGTTAAACATCCAACCAAACATTGCTCCAATAAAAGTAATAATTACAATACCATTAAAATTAGTTATTGGAAATAAAATCTGCCCAATCAAATTGAGAAATAAAGCACTACATATTAACCAATTAATAGTCCTCCACCGTCCTGACAAATCATCACTCCTCCTTCCTAATATAAGCCGTTTCTAAACATTATTTTATAAAATGTTAACGCAATATATAGCCACCAACCTGGATTAAAATATTATGAAAAAATGATAAATAAAGTAGTTATGAAACGTGCTCTAATAAGATATTATTGACGGCTAATGACAGGATTATCCAGAGTATTGTAATTGAAAGTTAAAAACCCAAATAAAAAAGGACAGGTCAATAACCTGTCCTAAGTTGGTTTACTTTTATTTTTAAATTAACTTAAATACCCTTCTAAAATTTCCGCCATATTATTCTCCGCAACATTCTTCGCCAATACTAATTCACTAAGGAGAATTCGCCTGGCATTTTCCAACATTTTCTTTTCGCCGGTTGAAAGCCCTTTTTGACGGTCCCTTAAAGAGAGGTTCCGTACTACTTCGGCAACCTCATATATACTACCGCTTTTTATCTTTTCAAGATTAGCACGGTACCGATGATTCCAGTTCATAGGCATATTCGAAGAATCAGATTTTAAAACCTCGAAAACTTTTAAAACTTCTTCTTCCTCAATAACCTGGCGAAGTCCGACCTCTTTAACTTTATGCATCGGAACCATAGCTTTCATTTCACCCATCGGTAACTTTATAATATAGTACCGTAACTTTTCGCCGGAAATTTCTCTCTCTTCAATATCCTCTATAACCCCAGCCCCATGCATTGGGTAGACTACTTTATCACCGATGTTGAACATAGTTTCCCTCCATAAAGATATTACATCTTTATTTTACAGCTATAGCCTCTCAATGTCAAGGTATTCTATTTTAACAGGTTTTAAAATTTCTGTCAACAATTTTTAACTTACTTTAAGCTTGAGCTATTGGCATAAATTGCTGAAATTAAGAAATAAAAAAGATTTTTAAACACTGAGACACAAAGGCTCGGCGAATGTTTTTATTTTTCGCCGAGTTTTTACTTTGTATCTCAGTATCTCCGTGTTATATTTTTTTTTAATTTTTAGTATCTATTAATACCGCCTATCAAGCAATATTTGTTCCCTTAGCCTACGTAAACCATCCTTGATAGTTCTGGCCCTAACCTCACCTATTCCATCAACGTCATCCAATTCTTCAGCGGAAGCATTTAAAATCCGCTGAAGGTTTTGAAAAACTTTAACCAGGTTTTCCACCACCGGGAAAGGTAATCGAGGTATTTTTCTTAATAACCGTAATCCTCTGGCTGTGATTGATAAATCAAGACTTACTCCGCTTGAAAATCCTAAAACACGGCTTATCCCGGTTAAATCTAATAATTCATCATCTTCCCAGGTTGAAAGTTCTTTTTTTATTGAGTCAACAGAACTTCCCTCATTCATATAATCCCTGATAACAAGATGGCCTTCATCTTCCACATCTACCAGCAGCTCTTCAAGTTGCATATTTACTAAACGCCCTTCAGTTCCCAGTTCATTAATATATTGACGAATCTCAGCGGCAATTCGCTCGACCATCTCCGAGCGTTGGGTAACAGCACAAACATCCGACAAAGTAACTAAATTTTCAAACTCTAAAGCTGATAAGTTAAGTAAAGCTTGTTCCAAAACACTTTTATACTTCTGAAGAGTCTGTAAAGCCTGATTTGCTTTGGCTAATACCGTACCTACCTCTCTAATTACATAACGAATATTACCTTTGTATAGCGTAATTACATTTCGCCGTTGTGAGATAGCGATTACCAATTCTCCGGTTTGAATCGCGGTTCTTTCCGCGGTCCGATGACGAGTTCCCGTCTCCGAAGTAGGAATTAAATGGTCAGGAGTTAAATGAGCATTAGCGACTAATATTTTTTTGGCATCGGATGAAAGAACAATAGCCCCATCCATTTTAGCCAATTCGTAGAGATAAGCCGGTTCTAATTCGGTATTAATCCGAAATCCTCCATCCACTAATTTCATGCCGGCTTCCGCATCAGAAACCATGATTAAGGCACCGGTTTTAGCCCGGATAATATTCTCTAACCCCTCATATAACCTGGTACCAGGGGCCACCATCTTTAAGACTTTTTCTAACTCTAATTTTTGTTCTTCCCGAGCCATTGAAACCACCAATTCTTATTTTATTAGGAATAAGGCATTAGGCAAAAAAATTAACCTTTGTTCTCTATTTTTATTCCCGGAAAAAGATAAAAATTATCTTTGGCTTTTTATTAGTCCATATCCTGGCCTAAAGTTATTAATTGACAATCCTTAATTGTAAATTGTCAATTGCCCTTACTTAGCGCCGGTAAGATTTTTAATAAATTCCGGAGATGATCAATGCCAAACAATTGAATCTCAGAAATTTGTTTATTCTTTGCCAATGCTTTGTTAGAGAGGACACACTCTTCAAAACCCAAACGTTTCCCCTCACCAAGCAATCTGGAAATCTCAGGAGTCGGCCTGATCTCTCCCGATAGAGTCAATTCACCTACCCAGAATACTTTGGAATTAAAAACAATCCCCCGCTCCGATGAGATTAGGGAAGCAGCAATACCTAAATCCAAAGCAGGATCATCCGATTGAATTCCACCGGCAATTGACACGAAAATGTTTTTATTGCTTAAACGTTCACCGATCCAGCGTTGCAAGACTGCAGTTACCAGAAGAAGCCGATTTCTATCAACTCCAATAGCAATTTGCCTTGGCGGTATTCCTTCAGGGGTTTCCGTTACCAAAGCTTGAATCTCAGTGAAAATAGGCCGGGTTCCTCTAGCAGTTGCGACAATAACCGAGCCTGACACCAATGTACTACGGTTCTCCAATAAATATTCCGAAGGATTATTAACTTCGGTAAGACCGCTACCGGTCATTTCAAATAAGGCTACTTCTTCGGTGGACCCATATCTATTCTTGACGACCCTGGCTACTCTTAAACTATAATTACGATCTCCTTCTAAATATATTACTGTATCAACTAAATGTTCCAATACTCTTGGCCCAGCCAACTGCGATTCCTTAGTAACCTGCCCAACCAGAATAATTGGAATATTAGATTGTTTGGCAATCTTTGTTAAAAAAAGAGTACTCTCTTTAATTTGTGAAGGCGAGCCGGGTGTAGTTCTAACTGTGCTTAAAAAAACCGCTTGGATTGAATCAATAATAACCAATTTAGGCTGTAGTTCTTGAATGTGTTTTTGAATCTGTTCCAAATTAGTTTCGGAAACTACATATAAAGTGTCCGGAAAATTACCCAAGCGGTTCGCCCTAATCTTGGTCTGTTCCGCGGATTCTTCGCCGCTAACATAGAGGACGACTCCATACCTGGCAATATATCCGGCATTAATTAAACTAAGTGTACTTTTTCCGATTCCGGGATCGCCTACTAATAAAAGCACCGAGCCAGTAACTATTCCTCCGCCCAACAACCGGTCAAATTCACCAGTTCCCGTACTAATCCGGTAGGAATTATCTACTACTACCTGGTTTAATACTTGCGGTTTTTGAAAACTACTTAAGCTGGTTAATTCCTGATCGGTTTCATCCTCGATTTCTTCGTGAAGTGAACCCCACTGATTACAAGCAGGACATTTCCCTACCCATTTTAGCTCCTGATGGCCGCAATTTTCACAATAATAAACCTTTTTAGCTTTTTTACTCATTTATTCTCACTTCGATTTCCAAATTTTTTCTTCAATTTAGTGAAAATAATATACACAACTAAAATTCCTATTAAAATCAATACAATATTTCTGGCATGGGAGTCCCATATCTTTAAAAATAAAGACCAACGACGCCCCATAATAATTCCGCCTACTACAAAAAAAGTGGTTGACAAAATCGTGCTCAAACCAACTGCAATTAATGCCAAACGTTTTTTCATATACACCATACCAGCAGCTAGAATTACTCCTGAACGCCAAACCGGAAGAAAACGGCTTATCAGAACCGTATAAAAACCATATTTTCTAAACCATAATTCGATTTTTGTAAATGCTTTGGAGTCAAGAAACCAAGAAAATCTAGGAGAATCCAACATTTTACGTTCCAATTTTAATCCCAAAAAATAAAGTAACGCTGAAGCGCTAAAACTTCCAATGCTTGCCAAGAGAATAATGAAAACCGGATTTATGCCGGCAACACCAGCCAAAGATCCGCTGATAATTAACACCGTATCTCCTGGGATCGGTGGAAAAATTACTTCCAAGAAACTTGCCAAAAGAACTATTAATAATAAATATTCAATATACCGTTTTATAAATTCCGGTTCATAGAAGTGAAATAAAAAATCGAGTATTTTTTCCATAAATAACCCCAGGCATTAATTAGTTATTAGGGAAGCGCTGATTAATCCGATTTTGTGCGAGCAAATATGCGGCATTAGGCATTTTGCGAAGCACAAAATCGTCACTTATTCAATTAATCAGCGCTTCCTTAGTTATTAGTTATTAGTTATTAGTTATTAGTTATTAGTTATTAGTTATTAGTTATTAGTTATTAGTTATTAGTTATTAGTTATTAGAATACCGCTTGGATTTTGTGTTGTCAATTAATTAAGGGAATTTTAAGTCGTCTGTTTCATATTTTCTAAAATCAAATATAAGGAAGCGCTGATTATCCGATTTTGTGCAAGCAAATATACGGTATTAGGCATTTTGCGAAGCACAAAATCGTCACTTATTCAATTAATCAGCGCTTCCCTAAAGGACACTTGGATTTATTTATAAGAAAAACCGGCTCCCGCCGATTTCCTTAATAAAATGTATTACCTGTTTGCTATGATGCTTAATGTCCTTGATTAAGCACTTCCTGGCAAGAACACTTAGGTTCTTTTGATAAATCTTCGATCATGGCAAATAAGAGATTTCGTAATTTATCATTATTGTCACTGAAAACTTTTAAAACTTCTTCATGAGTAACCGGTTTAATATTCGGATTTCCTTCAAGTCCTACATCATAATCGGTTATTAAAGCGACATTAGTATAACAAATTCCTAATTCCCGGGCTAACCATCCCTCGGGGTATTGGGTCATATTAATTACTTCCCAACCGTTACTGCTATATTCCTTGCTTTCAGCTCTAGTTGAAAAACGCGGACCTTGAATGACAACCACTGTCCCTCTTTCATGAGTAGGTATATTAAGCTTTTTGGCATTATTAATTGCACACTGTCTTAACCTGGAACAATAGGGATCGGCAGCCGGCAGGTGATTTACTATCGGTCCTTCGAAAAAAGTGTCTTTTCGGCCCCAAGTCCGATTAACAAACTGATCAACAACTACAAAATCACCCGGTTTAACATGAGCTTGCAAACTACCGGCAGCACAAGGTCCAATGATTTGTTTAACTCCTAGAGATTTCATCGCCCAAAGGTTGGCCCGGTAATTAATCAAATGAGGGGGAAGTTGGTGATGTTTCCCGTGTCTTGGTAAAAAAGCGACTTTTTTACCGGCAACTTCAGCAATGGCTATTCTATCGCTAGGAGCCCCATAAGGGGTTTCTACTGTTACTTCTTCAACATTTTCAAGTAATGAATAAAACCCGGAACCTCCGAATATCCCAATATTAGCTTCTTTCATCTATAAATACCTCCTCTTTTAATATTCTTGGCAAGAAGTTTAATTATACAAACTTTTTACCAAGATATTGTATATTAAATAATCGCAGCAACATTTCTTCAGTTACAGCTTAGTTGCGATATGTATTGTTCTCCTTTTTAAGAAGAATTCCTGCAAAGAGGAAGTATATTTACCAATTGATTATTTAATTAAGGGAGTTTCATATTTAAATTAAAAAGGGCGGGAATTTCCCACCCTTTTCCACTATTAATATTTTTGATTCAAATTATTGAGATTAAAGTTCGGGATATTTTGAACGGTATCATTCTTTTGGCTAAGTCCAGCCTGGAATCCGGTTTGAACATTAGCCAGCGCCTGCTCAGCAAGGGAACGCTCTGCGGCATCAATCATATTTTTAACCATCTGGCCTCCTACATGGCCGCAATCCCTGGCGGTCATATAGCCCCAGTAGTCACCCTGAATTGGCGAAGTATCAATGATATTTGCCGAACTCAGATCCTTTGCCATTTCGTACTTCATATTATGAAGAGCTTTGGCTGCTTCTTTAACAACATAAGTATTACTTCTTTGCCCAGTACCCATTTCGTTTCCCCCCTTTCATTAAATGCTGTTTTTAATTTACCCAGCTACAGAAGGAAAAAACCACAAAAAGTCTGGTAATCTTTCAAATATAATACCAATATACCAATTTAGAAATTTAAAATTCGCCTAATTCTAATAAGACCTCAAGTGGCCAAAAGTCCCAAAGATTCATAAAATAAAAAGAGGTGACGATAGTGACCGATTTTAGCTGTTTAATTCATGGATACCAAAAAAAAATATCTACTTTGTCCGGATATAAAAGGTATATTAACTTTGATAACGCTGCGAGCACCCCGCCTTTTAAAGAAGTAATGAATTATATTAATAAAGAAGCTGCCTGGTACTCAGGTGTTCATCGTGGCAATGGATATAAATCCCGCTATTCTACGGAAAAATATGAAGAAGCAAGGCAAATAATTGCTGAATTTGTAGGAGCTGATTCCCAGGATCAGATAGTTATTTTTACCAAAAATACTACTGATTCCATAAACAAAGTCAGCCATTACTTGGATATTATACCGGGAGATATGGTTATTTATACTAAAATCGAGCATCATTCAAATGAGTTGCCTTGGTTAAAAACTAAAACTACCTGTATTGGTTTAAATAATGATGAAATCGATTTAAATCAATTAGAGGCTGTTTTACAATTAAACCGTGGTAAAATCAAGCTTTTAGCTGTTTGTGGAGGTTCAAACGTTACCGGTTATACTCCTCCGATTTATACAATAGCCGAGATGGCTCATAACGCCGGAACCAAAATTTTAGTCGATGGAGCCCAATTGGTTCCCCACCGTCAAATAAAACTTTACCCGGTTTCTGACCCCCGGCATATTGATTTTTTGGCTTTTTCCGGTCATAAAATGTATGCACCTTTTGGTAGTGGAGTATTAATTGGCCCAAAAAATCTTTTTTCAAAAAAGACTCCAAGCCAGGTTGGAGGAGGAACAATTAGAGGCCTCGGTCCAAATGGTATAATCTGGGTGGAACCGCCGGAAGTTGAAGAAGCTGGTTCACCAAATGTATTAGGGGCTTTAGCAATAGCTAAAGCCTGTCAGATTATTAGTTCTCTTAGTTGGGATAAAATCACTGAGCACGAAAACTCAATAATAGCTTATGCTTTAAAAAAACTAATGGAAGTCCCTAATTTATTACTTTATAATACCAACTTGCAAAATAGAGTCGGCGTAGTTAGCTTTAACATTAAGGGATTAGATCATTACCAAGTAGCGGAATATTTAGCGGATAATAGTGGAATAGGAGTAAGAAATGGTTGTTTCTGCGCCCGGGGGTATGTCCAAAGTTTGTTAAAACTGGACTCATACCAATTACAGTTACTGCAAGAAAAATATATTAATAATCCCGGGTATCATCTCCCGGGAATGGTTCGAATTAGTTTTGGTTGTTACAATAAATTGTCGGAAATTGACTTATTGGTTGAATCTCTGCAAGAATTAGTTCATAAGCTATTAGTTTGTTAGTTATAGTTCATTGGTTCCTAGTTTCTAGTGTTGTTCAATATTTTAATCCGAAATTTGAAACTAACTAATTCTCAATTGTCAACTGTTTTTAGCCCCTCTTTAGATTTAGCATTAAAAAACACGCTCCGCCAACGCCATAAATAATCTATACCGGACCAGACAGTCAAAATTACTGCTAACCATAAAATCCATAAACTAAAAGTAATATGCCATATTTTATCTAAAATAATTATGGCTATAGCAGTTATTTGTGAAAAAGTTTTTAATTTTCCCCATGGACTTGCGGCAATTGTTAAACCTTTCCTACCGGCAAAATGTCTTAAAACCGTTATTAAAACTTCCCGGCAAATAATTATCCATACAGCCAACCAAGGAACCCGATCAATATTGGCCAGGACAACTAAGGTCAAAATTATTAAGACCTTATCTGCAAAGGGGTCAAAGGCTTTTCCAAAAGCGGTTATTTCCTTACGAATTCGAGCAGCATATCCATCCAACCCATCAGTAAGACCCGCAATAATAAAAATTAATGCAGCCAATAGATCACGCCCCGGGATATCCCAAAAAAGAATTCCCACACAAACCAAGGCCAGTAATATTCTACAAGAAGTTATTAAATTAGCGAGGTTCATTTTAGTTTCCTCCAAAATAGAATGAAATAATTTCCTAATATAAAATTTGCATTCCTAAACCCGAATGCAAATAACATTTAATTAGTTATTGCTTCATTCTATTGCAGCTGCAATAAGTTAAATTAAATCTGAAATTATCATAAGAATTTAGTTTAACTTATATTCCTATCCATTCAACACGTTTTAAAAAATTCCTGTTAAAGATAACTAAAAAATATTACTTCCCACTTTTTCCTGGAAAACATAATATTTTTAATTCACTTT
This sequence comes from Bacillota bacterium, assembly GCA_023435225.1. Taxonomy (GTDB): domain Bacteria; phylum Bacillota; class UBA4882; order UBA8346; family UBA8346; genus UBA8346. Next base: position 31,386 of record JAEYRX010000039.1, on the reverse strand, counting down.
AGCAAATAGATTATAATTATCGTTTCCTGTAATTATAGCTTTAGTAAATTGACCTGCTTTTCCTGCATAGTTATTAAGATAAACGACACCATCAACCTCGGGCGCCATATACTGAGAACGTCCGATACTACTCCCATCCGCTAATACTTTATCCACTAAAACCAATTTTTCCTGTTCGACTTGGCGAGCCAAATAATTAAAAGAAACCCGCTGTTGTTCCCTGAGCAATAACTCTTTTCTTTTTTCTTTTATAGAATTGGGAACTTGAGGTTCTAAATTGAATGATTTAGTACCTTCTTCCCGGCTGTATTCAAAAACTCCTATATGATTAAAATAACCGGCCGCGACGAATTCTAACAGTTCATTAAATTCCTTATCAGTTTCTGATGGAAAACCCACCAGAAAAGTAGTCCGAAGTGTAATATCCGGTACCTTTTCTCGAATTAACCATAATTTTTCTTTAATTGATTTCGGTTCTTCCGGGCGGTTCATTAACTTTAATATCCGGGAACTGATGTGTTGTAAAGGTAAATCTATGTACTTACAAATACTAGTTTGAGTATTTATTAATTGGAGTAAGTCTTCGTCTATACCTGATGGATAAGCATAGAGTAATCTAAGCCAAACAGGGTTAGCGCGGGTAATTATCTCTTCCAATAAAATTCGGAGATTAATTTTGGGAGTTAGATCTTCACCGTATTTAGTAATATCTTGCGCAATCAGATTTATCTCTTTAACACCAGCCTGAACTAAACTATGAATTTCCTTAACGATAGACTCCAAACTCCTGCTCCGAAACTTTCCCTTAATAATCGGTATGGCACAATATGAACAACAATGATTACAACCTTCGGCAATTTTAACGTAAGCAGTATGTCTTAAGGTTGCTTGAAAACGGGGTAAATTCAGTTCATTTAAAAAGGGCTGCTTTTGAGTATGCTTCACTTGAGGTTGTCTTTTATTTTTAATTATTTTAGCAATCTCCCCAATTTCTCCTAAATTAATCCAGAAATCAACTTCGGGAATTTCGGCTGCTAGTTCTGAAGAATATCTTTGAACTAAACAGCCGGAAACTACAAGTCTTTCACATCTTCCCTTAATAGGTGTTTTATACTCGGCTAATTCTAATATTTGGTCGATAGATTCTTTTTTAGCCTTTTCAATAAAACCACAAGTATTAACTAAAATTAATTCAGCTTGAGAAAAGTCATCAGTCATTTCCCAGCCATCTCCCAATAATTGTCCTAACATTATCTCGGTATCAACCAAATTCTTGGCGCAACCTAAAGATACTACCGCTAATCTTTTCATGATTACCTCAAGTTATATAAGATTTAAAAATCTCTCATTGGTTATTATAGCATGATACATAGGAAATTTAATTCATCTTATCTAGAATGAAAAAATTCCGTTTACGGACAAACCGTCATCGGAATTTTCCCAATACTTTTAATTTTTTATATTGGGTATAAAAAAATTAAACTATTGCCTGTTCCTCTTTCCTTGCCTGTTTTATACCACTGCAAATTTTTGTTTTAAAAACCTGATCACCGGATAATTAGGGTTATCGGATTCAGCTTGATGGATAGCATCAAAGCCTGCTTTAAGATCCTTATTATTACCTTTATGTTCAAACCGGGTTAAATATGATTTTGCTAGGAATAACCAAGTCATACTCCGGTTTTGATTAACCGATACTGCTTGTTGATAATATTCAATAGCCAAATCAAGATTTTGTCTTCTTTCAGCAATCATTCCCAAGTTATGGAGGATATCCGCTTGTATTTCTACATCTAAATGACTTCCATTATCTCGTGAGTTAAGCAATTTAAAATATAAGTTTTCTGCTAAATCCATACAACCTTTTGCCAAGTAGCCATTTGCTCTTGCATAGACCTGATTTGGATCTTCCTTCACTACAGAAGCCAATTTCAACATCATCCCCCCAATCATATTTTATCTAAAATAATCCTTAATCATTTTATCGGAATAAAATTTTAAAAACCTTACTAAAATTTTTATAATATATTAATTATGCCATAGAGTTGTCCACCTAGCTTCAAAAAATGCAAATGCTGAGGTAAAAATTTACTTCATGTAGATAATAAATTTAACTTAACTTATAAAGATAATGATAAATCTTTCTCAACACTATAATCCGCATTATATATTTTTTAGTTTCCGGAAAAGGAATTTGTTCAATTTTAATCTTATTCCCATCCCAGGTACCTTCTTTCAGCCATTGGGAAACATAACGAAAACCTGCATTATATGAAGCTAATGCCAAATATTCGTTGTGATTAAAATTTTTTTTTAAATATGCTAAATACCAAATACCAACTGCTAAATTTTTTTCCGGTACATACAAATCACTAACCGAGAATTTCTCCCACTGCATCTGTTCAGCCACCCACTCACCAGTGGACGGCATTATTTGCATCAATCCTAGTGCGCCTTTATGTGATCTGGCAGTTGCATTAAAACGGCTTTCAACAAAGACAATAGCGCTTACCATCGAAGGACTAATCCTATGAACTCGACTATAAATATTTATTTGGTCTTTGTAGTCTAAAACAAAATAAATCTTTAAAATCGGTTTATGCCAAACAACCAATAAAAAGATAATAAATAGAAACCATCCCCGATGAAACATTCTGGTCTTAGCCAATAAAACTCACTCCAACGCTCTTAAGGCTTGAATAATTTCTCTCTCCAGCTCTCCTAGACCCTTATTGTTATAAATAACTCGATCAGCCTTATCTTCTTTAAAACTTATCGGTAATTGCGAATCAAGTCGTTCTTTGATAGCAGCTTCATTTAAATGTCCCCTACTTTTTAGCCTCTTAATCTGCTCTTCTTCAGAAGAACTAACCACCCAAACTTGGTCGAATAGATTTTCCAAACCCGTTTCATATAATAAAGGAATTTCTACTATTAATATATTAATCCCTTTTTCTTGACTAGACTTTATTTCCTGTTTAATTTCCTCAATAACCAGCGGATGTATAATAGACTCCAACTTTTTTCGGGCTTCGGTATCCTTAAAAACAACTTTTCCAAGCTTAATGCGATCAATAACCCCGCTTTGATCCAAAATACCCTGCCCAAACTCTTCCAAAATTGCTGAAAAAGCAGGTTTACTAGGCCCTATTACTTCATGGGCAATTTTATCGGCATTAAGCGTTTTTAACCCATGTTTATTTAATATTTGTGCTACTGTGCTTTTCCCGCAAGCAATACCCCCGGTCAAACCAATTGTTTTTATGGTAATCACTTCCCTACTATTTCTGGCATATCGGGCAAAAATGAGTCCCTCGTCCAGCAAAATTCATTTTTACAATCATATTTTGACATTGAGGACATTGCAACCCCTTTCGTCCGTAGACTCGAAGTTGTTCTTGATAAGAACCGGCTTTACCATCACCATCCCGGTAATCACGTTTAGTTGTACCCCGGTATTGTATCCCCTCATTCAGTACTTTACGGATAGCATGATATAACTTTTCCAACTCATCTTCGGTTAAAGAATCTACTAAACGAGCCGGGTGAATCCCCGCTAAAAATAATGATTCATCAGCATAAATATTACCGATCCCGGCAATAATTTCTTGATCCAATAAAACTTTTTTAATAGCAATTTTTTTATTGGCTATTTGCTTTTTAAAGGTAGCCATTGAAAATTCAGAACCTAACGGTTCCGGTCCCAGCTTTTTTAAATTAACCGGATAGTCCGTCTCCGGAAATAGAAATACTCGGCCAAATTTCCGTTGATCCAGAAAACGAAGTTCATTACCGTCATCAAGTCTAATCTTTAAATAAGTTGCTTTTCCGGCTTCCTTTTCGGCAGATTCCACAATCAACTGTCCGGTCATCCGAAGATGAAAAGCTATAATCAATTTTTCACTTAAATGAATCTTTAAATATTTACCCCGCCGGCTAAGATCAACTACTTTTTTGGAGGAGATTTGTTGCAAAAATTCTTCAACTATAATATTTTGAAGCATTTTCGGTAAAAGGACTTCTCCGGAGATAATGGTCCGTCCGATTAGTTTTGGTTTTAGCGTCAAACAGATTGTTTCAACTTCCGGTAACTCCGGCATATTTTAAGCCTCCAATTTATATAAGTTGAATCAAATTTTATTAACTTCTAAACACTTTCGTCCCTAAAGCCAGCTAGGTCTATATGGATCATCTCACCCCAATTGGTCCCCATTTTTAAATCAACCACTAATGGAACATTTAACTTAACCGCATTTTCCATTTCATTCTTGACTATTATAGCTAGATCGCGCCACTTTGATTCCGGCACTTCAAAAACTAATTCATCATGTACCTGGAGCAACATCTTTCCCAATTCAGGCTTACGGTTCAATTGTTCAGCAATTTTTACCATAGCTATTTTAATTATATCGGCTGCCGTACCTTGAACCGGTGTATTTCTAGCCATCCGTTCCGCAAAAGATCGTAGAGTAAAATTACGAGAATGTAAATCCGGTAATTTGCGAACCCGTCCCATCATGGTTTTGGCCTCTCCGGTTTTCCTGGCTTCTTCAATCAACTTTTCGACATAATCTTTAACTCCGGGATATTTTTGAAAGTAAGTTTCAATAAACGTATCTGCTTCTTTCCGGCTAACTCGAATATTTTTGGCTAAACCGAAACCGCTAATTCCGTAAATAATACCAAAATTCACAGCCTTAGCTTTATCCCGCATTTCTTTAGTAACTTCAGCTACAGGAAGGCCATAAACAGCGGCGGCGGTGAACCTATGAATGTCTTCTCCTTTCAAAAATGCTTCCCGGTAAGCTTGATCATCTGAAAAATGGGCCATCACCCTTAATTCAATTTGCGAGTAATCGGCTGCCAGTAACCGGTATTCTTCACTTTCAGGAATAAAAGCGCTTCGGATAATTCGACCTTCTTCACTGCGAATTGGAATGTTTTGCAGATTCGGCTCAGTACTGCTGAGCCGACCGGTAGTGGTCACCGCCTGGTTAAAGGTGGTATGAACCCTTCCGGTTTGCGAATTAATTAAATTAATCAAAGCATCGATATAAGTAGTTTGTAATTTCAAATTCTGCCGGTATTCTAATATTTTAGGGATAACAGGATGCTCATCACTTAAGGTTTCAAGTACTTCGGCATCGGTTGAATATCCGGTTTTGGTCTTTTTGGGAGCTTTTAACCCCAGTTTCTCAAACAAAATTTTTCCCAATTGCTTCGGAGAACTGATGTTAAATTCCTCATTTACCAGTGAATAAATTTCCTTCTCCAATTGATTTTGCCGCTTTTTTAACTCTCGACCAAACTCTCTGAGGGTATCCGGGTTTAACTTAATACCTTCTTTTTCCATGCTAAAGAGTACTTTAATTAATGGCAATTCTATTTCTCTATATAATTTCTCTAAGGTGATATCACCAAGCATCTCCGATAATCTGTTTTTTAATTGCCGGATAGCTTCAAGCCTGCCTCCGGTAATGTCGGCCAATACTTTTTCGGGAAGTCCTTCCGGTAGTAAAAAAACGGAAAAAATCTTACCCCGGTCATTCTTCCAGGCTGGAACTAATTTCTGCAAATAAGAAGATCCCAGTTCCTCCAGCTCTAGGTTGCCAACACCAGCATTTACTAAATATGATGCAATAAGGGTATCTTCCAACTGACCCTTGATAGAGAAACCTGCCTTAAAAGCTATTTGCATTTGTTTTTTTAGATCATGCCCATATTTTGCAATTCCTTCATCTGCTAACATTTTTCTTAAAGTATCCGGTAGCTCCTGATTTGAAGTCATAGGGAGAAACCAATTTTCATGACTTGTACCCAGTCCTACCCCTAACAACTCAGTCTGTTCCCAATTAGCTACCGTAGTTATTAATTGTAGATAACAATATTTTTCTTGCCGGATTTTGTTTAAAACCGAATCCAAGAATTGGTCTTCCAATATTTTAACTTCGAAATCCAGTGGTTGAAGTTGTGTAAAGTTCTCCAGTTCAGGATTATCGGATAGCTTTTTCGCCAGTGAGTTAAACTCATATTCCTTGCAGAAATCAATTAATTCCGCTTTCGAATAGTCTTGATGTTTACAACACTTTGAAGGTTCAAAAATAATTTCTACATCAGTAACAATCTCCGCCAACTGCCTGCTTAAGTAGGCCTGATCCCGGTATTTCTCCAACAACTCCCGGTCCCTTTGTTTGGAGACTTGGCCTAAGTTTTCATAGATTCCGTCCAAGGAATGGAATTGGTGTAAATATTTTAAGGCTGTTTTCTCTCCAAAGCCGGGTATTCCCGGAATATTATCCGAAGCATCGCCCATTAATGATTTTAAATCAATTAATTGCTCGGGCTTTAATTGATAACGGTTGAAAATATAGGTTTCATCCACCCGGTCCACATCCGTAATTCCCTTCCTTGTATATAATACTTTGATATTGGCTTCAACCAACTGAAAAGAATCACGATCTCCGGTAACGATCTCCACTGTTATTCCTTGACCGGCTACTTGTTTGGCTAAGGTTCCGATTATGTCGTCAGCCTCAAATCCCGGTTCTTCAATAATTGGAATTTTCAAAATTTCCAGCAGCTTCCGGATAATCGGAAATTGGATCTTTAATGAATCTTCCATCTTTAAACGATGTCCTTTATATGCTTCAAACTGTTGATGTCTAAAAGTCGGAGCGGCAACGTCAAAAGCGGTAATAATATAGTTGGGTTTTGATTCATCTAATAGTTTAAGTAACATCATCGCCATTCCGTACACTGCGTTAGTCGGCTGTCCGGAACTGGTAGATAAGGGTGGCAAAGCAAAAAAAGCCCGGTTAGCCAAACTGAATCCATCTAATAAAACCAGCTTTTTACTCATTAGATTCCTCCAAAGTTCGATAGTAGTCAAACCCAATCAGTCCGACTCCAACCGCATTATCACTAGAAAGCTCTTTAGCTCCAAAAATAAATTCAATCTCTTCCGAAGAACCATTATTTAGTAAGAACTCTCTTATTAACTGATTGGAGGCTACTCCGCCGACTATTAAAACTTGATTGATTTGAAAGCGGTTTATTGCTTCCATGGTAACTTTAAATAAAGATTTGGCAATACAATTAAAAACCTTCTTGGCAATTTCCGGCTGATCCGCCCCTGATTTGATCAACCGTTCGGCCGCAGATGCCGGACCAGAGAAACTGACTGTCAGGTCCTTGGTTACCACCGGCAATGTTTCTGAGGTAAAAGATTGTAACGCCAGTTTTTCTAAAAAAACTCCAGCTGGGAACCCGCCTCCCAAAGCAACTCCAACCCGATCAATGAATTGGCCAACCTGGAGATCGGTTGAACCACCGATTTTCGTAATGTCATAGCCGAAATCTTTTGGAGCTACTTTCAACAATTCAGTAGTCCCGCCGGATACATGCCAGGCCAAAAAGGTTTGAGTCATTTGGCCTTGATATCCGGTTAGACCGGCCCGGATATGCCCTTCCTGATGACTGGTTGATAAAAAAGGGACGCCTAATAATCCGGCGATACTTTCTCCAAAAGATTCACCTACTTTAAAAACAGGAAGATAAGAGCCGGCAACAGGCCGAGGAGAGACCGCCGCAGATACTAGACTAACTTGCAATCCGGTATCCATATTCAATAATTCAGGGAGGTTCTTTAAATGTTGAAATACCGCTTCCGACTGTCTTAACCCTCGCTCGCCCAACTTGATTTGAAGTAAACGCCGACGGTCAAATAAAATCTCTTCGGTAGTCTTCTCAATAACCGCCAATGATGTTGTATAACAACTTGTATCAATTCCAATAATCATCTATACTCTCTTCTAAAAAAAATAGAGGTTAATCCTCCATTATTATTTCAGTTTTATTAAGTTCTTCTTTTTTATTAGTCGTTCGAATAATATTGCCCAAAATCCCATTAACAAATTTTCCGGATTCATCATCACCATAACGTTTAGCAAGTTCTACCGCTTCATTGACGGTAACTCCGGGTGGTATATCATCTAGGTACTTGATTTCATAGACGGCTACCCGTAATATGTTCCGGTCAGTACTAGCCATTCGCTCTAATTTCCATTCCTGAGCAAATTTAGTTATTTCATTATCAATATCTGTTAAATTCTTAATAGTCCCGGTAACTAATTGTTCCAAAAAAAGACGGGTTTTCTCGGGCAGATTATTGTCAGCTATTGTTCGCGGTAATATCTCTTGCCAAGAATTTCGACCCACATCGGTTTGGAATATAATTTGAAAAGCTAATTCCCGGGCAACATGACGGCTCATTTAATCACCTTTCATTCATTCGGCGGTAATATCCGTTGTAATATATCCTTAATTGAGCCCCGTTGATCAATTTTCTTGCCAAGGTAAAATCCGGCAAAAATACAGATTAAAAAAGCTACCGCTTTCCAGAAACCCAAAAAAGCCCATAATAAACCGGCTATCAATCCAATAAGGCTTCCAAAGATACGCCCTCTATATTCAAGCAGTCTTGGAACGTATTCACGTAAAAATTCCTCCACCTAAGGTACCCCTTTCTATATAAAATGAAGAAAATTGCCAACCAAATTTCACATCCTAAATTACGGATGTAAATTATTAACCATGGTTCGTTCTCCATTTTATGAACTAAGGAAATAGGTCGAATTAGTTTTTCAATTCAACATATTACTATTCCACCCTGGTTCTTACTTCTCCGGCAACTTTGGTCACCAGAACTTTAACAGAATTAACTCTGATTCCAACCGTTTCGAAGATATATTCATCAACCTTAATCCGGATCTCTTCAGTAACTTGAGGAATATTAAGGTCCGGATTAACGGTAATTTCAATAAAAATATCCAAACCGGTTAAATCCGCCCTTACTCCAACATGGGCATCTTTGACTCCCTTGATTTTTTTGGCTGCCCGTAATGCCAAACTCTCAATGGCTGAAACGGCAATTCGAATTTCACCGAATTGAGTCTGGTTGATAATGGTTTTTTCCTCTCGACGCATCCGAAGAGCCATCTTGAATGTAAAAAAAGCTAAGAATAATGAAACCAGCGAAACTCCAAGAGTCCATAACTTCTCCTCCGGAGTTAACGAAGCTAATCGTTCCATAATGATTGTGGCCTGTCCTAGAGCAAATAATAAGAAAACAATTCCAATTACAGCTAAAACTATTCCCGCTAATAAACTGACCAGCCGTTCCCAGACTTTCATCGGTTACAAAAACCCCTTTCCTTCCCAGAAAATTACATTAATCTATTAGTTCTTACAGAACTTTTACTTCATTTGTATCGTCTGGCTTAAATTCCACGCCCTGTATATGAACATTTACCTCAATTACTTCAAGCCCTGTCATACTTTCAATAGCCCGTTTGACATTCTCTTGGACCGTATAAGCAACTTCAGGTATTTTGGCCCCATATTCTATCACTACAAATAAATCTATTGCCGCTTGTTTCTCACCAACCTCAACCTTAACGCCTTTAGCCAGATTTTTCTTTTTAAGCAGCTCTGCAAAACCATCAGCTACGCCACCACTCATTCCAACTACCCCTTTAACCTCGGAGGCAGCGAGTCCGGCAATAATTCTAACCACTTCGTTAGCGATGCGGATACTTCCCGATTCATACCGTTCAACACTTTCCAAACGAGAACACCCCCCTGCTTATTCCATTACGGGACTATTATTTATTGCGGATTGCAGATTTCGAATTTCGGATTTAAAACCCACAAGCATAATTATAGAAAAGTCTTCGTATTTTTAATTCGCAATCCGCAATTGGAAATCCGAAATTAAAATAGTCCTTTATCACATTTTAGTCGGAGTGACCGTCAGATATGTCTGGCTCTGAATTAAAAATTCTGGTCTGGATAAAGTTCGTATAAACCTCACCTTTTCTAAAATAAGGATTATTAAGCACCTTCAACTGGAAAGGAATCGTGGTCTTTACTCCTTCTATTTCAAATTCCTCCAAAGCCCTAATCATCCTGTCAATTGCCTTATCTCGCGTATCATCCCAGGCGATTAATTTAGCGACCATTGAATCATAATAAGGAGGAATTAAAAAACCTTCATAGGCACAACTGTCAATCCGGATTCCAGGACCTCCGGGAGCGCGATACAACGTTACCCGGCCTGGGGAAGGCATAAAGTTTTTCAAAGGATCTTCGGCATTAATACGGCATTCGATGGCATGACCCCGGAGCACCACATCATTTTGGGTATAATTAAGTTTTTCACCAGCTGCAACCCGAATCTGTTCCCTGATTAAGTCAAATCCTGTAATCATTTCGGTTACTGGATGTTCAACCTGAATCCTGGTATTCATCTCCATAAAGTAAAATTTTCCATTTTGGTCCAACAAAAACTCGACTGTACCGGCATTTGCATATCCCACCGATTTAGCGCCGGCTAATGCAGCTTCTCCAATTTTACGCCGCATCTCCGGGGTTATTACCGGCGAAGGAGCTTCTTCAATTACTTTCTGACGGCGGCGTTGTACCGAACAATCCCGCTCTCCCAAATAAATCCCATTTCCGTGCTCGTCCAACAATAGTTGAACTTCAATATGTCTTGATATTTCTATGAATTTCTCCATATAAACTTCGGGATTACCGAAAGCTGCATCCGCTTCAGTCTGGGCGGTCCGATAAGCATTAACTAATTCATCATAATTGTTAACTATCCTTATACCACGGCCGCCACCTCCGGCTGAGGCTTTAATAATGACCGGAAACCCAATTTCTTCGGCTTTCCGTAGTAATTCTTTATCATCTTTAATGACTCCCTGTGTCCCAGGGACCACAGGTACACCGGCATCTTTCATACTTTGTTTGGCTATCGCTTTGTCACCCATTTTTTCAATAGCGCTAGCCGGCGGCCCAATAAATTTTATATGATGAGTTTCACAAATCTCAGCAAACCGGGCATTTTCCGCCAAAAAGCCGTACCCGGGATGGATTGCATCTACTCCGGCTATCGTAGCCGTACTGATAATATTGGGAATATTTAAGTAACTGCGATTCCCTGGAGCAGGTCCGACACAAAAAGCTTCATCAGCATGATGAACATGCAGAGAATCACGATCCGCCTCGGAATAAATGGCTACTGTGCCAATCCCCAACTCTTTACAGGCCCGAATAATCCGTAATGCAATCTCGCCTCGATTAGCGATTAAGATCTTTTTAAACATATTTCATCCTCCGGTTTCGAGTTGATACAAAGGCCAACATCTAAAATCAGTCGAAAGTCTAAAGTCTTAAAGTCCAAAATCTAAGGTTTATTGTTTTCCTAATTTTTGGCTTCTAAATTTTGACTTATTACTTTTGACTTGTTAGGCTTTCTCTAATACCATTAAGGGCTGGCCATACTCAACCGGATGAGCGTTTTCTACTAAAATTTCGACAATCCTCCCTCTCCATTCACTTTCAATTTCGTTCATCAACTTCATGGCTTCAATGATACAGACAACTTGTCCGACTTCAACCATCTGATTAACTTGTACGTAAGGATCGGCATCCGGGCTTGGAGCGCGATAAAATGTCCCAACCATTGGAGCAACAATTAAGACTTGGTTTGGCCCAAGTCCCTCTGTCTTTTCTTCAACTGGAGAAGCCTGCGAGGTATTTGGTGCTTGATTTAGAGCTGGCAACTGGTTCATCACCGGAAATTGAACAGCTTGTCCCATTTGAGGGACCATAGCCATCTGGCCACCGACTCCCTTTTTAATACTAACCTTATTACCCTCGTTTTCTAAGATAAATTCGGTTATATCGGTACCATCCAACATTTTTACCAGTTCCTTGATTTCCTTAATATTCATTAAATATCCTCCTTTGAGGGAATGAGAAAAAATAATCCAAATATTTATTCACCAGAGAGGTAATTTTTCCTTCTTTTTATTCAAGGAGTTGTATAATTTCATTTTATTCCCTTCGATCACAATATATAGTGATAAGCCCGGATTAATCTATCAATATATTGTGAGATGAAGACGAAATAAGGATTATACAAACCCCTTATTTAATTTAAACTTTTATATTAACAAATATGCAAAATTACGGGATTATTTTCCAAACTGAATTTATACAAAAAAGGCACAGAGAACCCGGAGGAAATTAATAATGTATTAAATTTAAAAATTCCAATACTCTGTAACCTCTGTAGCTAATTAAATAAAAGAAACCAACGTATCTAACGTTCAATAATTTGAATTTGTTCCAAATTAAAAGCAGTGACTTCAGCTGCCAGTTCTCCGATATTTTCTACTTGCGCCGGCTGAAGCTTTTGGGCAATAACTATGGAAACCAGTCTTTGACTTATAGTTACCAAAGATTCGGTAAACCCTTTAGCTTTTAATAGGTTTTCCAGTTCGTGCTCTTTGGCGGCAGCTTGAGTCAAACGCCATAATTCTTCTTCGGCTTGCTTTCGCACTTCATCGGAGAGACCTATTTTATCTAATAATTCCTGAATATTTTCAATTTCCCGGCTTCTTTCCCGATCACGCTCAATTTTCAAGTCCAGGAGTGAATCATTGGGACTGTATTCCCTGGGAATGTTTAAGGGAGCCGGTTCTTTTATGGGTGGTTCCGGTGAGGTTTCTACCGGTTTTACTAGATTATATCCATAACAAAATAATCCGGTAACCACAAAAACAATGATTAAAAACCAAATTTTATTCTGATGGATAATGAAAACATTATTACTCATTTTATTTCCCTCCTGACCGGTTCTCCCGGAATAACCATCACCCGGTGAGCCGGCAAATCCAGTATTGTCATAATAGTATTAGTAAGTAGTTCCTTGATATTGGCATTGCCTGCTCCGGAAGCTACCACAATCACTCCTTGAATCTCCGGCGCCAAATCTTCCTTTAAAACGGGAAGATCTCTTCCGTCCAAACCTTTAGCCATTACTAATTCTTCACTACTATCCTCCTCGGTATTTACAACCGTCCCTTGTTCCTGAATAATTCTTTTATTGATCCGAGATTGCCGCTCCCATACTTTCCGGTGATCGGATTTTAAATTAACTTTAACCTGAACCTCACCAACCCCGGTAATTGTTGCCAAGGTTTTTGCTAATTCCGCTTCTATTTGTCGCTGGGTTGACACTGCTGAACTTTCAACTCTTTCCGCATTTGTAAATTTATTTTTATTTTGATATTGAGAAATGTTTATAGTTTTTTCCCCGCTACTAATAATCAAAACCAAACCCAAGCCGATAAGACCTAAAAACACCCATAATGAACCCGGTTTTTTTTGGAAGTTCCGCAAAAGTTCCTTCCATAAAGATTGATAATTCTGGTCAGTCATTCCATAGCACCTCGATTCGTTCTTCCGGTAAATTGGTTATTAATTGTACTGAATTAATGATCTTAATAACTGTTTTTTGTTTTGCCTTGTTATTTAAATTAGTTTGAGCAACCGGTTGAATTATTAAGCTAACCTTATTCAAATTGCTATCCTCATAATTAAGATTAATATCCCGGAGCCGGATCTCATCAATTAATACCAATAGATTTTTAATCTTCCGTTCCGTATTTATCTTGTCTTGTTGTTTAAACTTTTTATTCCAATCTTCACGTAACTTTAGCCCATTTTGGATCAGTTCATCAGTAGCTAAAGTATTCTTTTCCTCATTAACTGTCGGTAAGGAAGAAACTATATTTTGCGGTAAATCCAATATTTTTATTACCGGTTGTATTAAGATGGCCATAATTATCAATCCCATTATCATCTTAGTTACATTTTTCAATTCATTCTGGGGCAGAAGCATTTCCAGGAAACCGGCCAAAATAATAACGGTAATTATCCGCTGTAACCATTCCGCTATCTGATTCATAGTCTCACCCGGTTTTAAAATTGGCGACTCCAACTAAGATCGCCAATGAAATAAAAAACATCAACCCAACTATTGCTATTGCTCCAAATAAATTTAAAAAAATCCCCCCAACCCCTTGTAAGGCATCAGCCAAGCGGTTATTCCCCAATGGTTGTACTATAGCGCCGGTAAGCTGGTAAATAACCGCAATAGCCAGTATCTTCATTAACGGAAACACTATTATTAAAATAATTAGACCCAATCCGAAAATCCCAATGCCACTCTTTAATACCTGGGAACACCCGGCAGCCATCTCCATAGTATCGGAGATAGCCCCACCAACTACCGGCAAAAAGGTATTGGTCAGATATTTAGCCGTTCTAAGCGCAGTACTATCCGCCACCGAAGCTGCAAAACCTCTGATAGTAATAATTCCGATAAATATTGCCATCGCCAGTCCCATAATGCCCAAGGCGGCTGATTTAAAGAGATTTGACAATTTATTAGTTTGAAAACCTTCAACTAAATAACCGACTATACCTAATACTCCAGCAAAGATAATTAATGGAAAAATAATATTTTTCATTAATCCCCCAATTAACCCAATAGTAGTGATCAATATAGGATGAACTATTGCAGTTGTAGCCATTCCGCCACCGGCAGTTATTAAAGTAAACAGTAAAGGGATAATTGCATACATAAAATTAGTCATCTCGTTCAATGCATCCCGGGCGGTCAAAAAGGTCAATCGAAAACTATTGACCACCAAACCCATAACAGCTAAAAAACAAATACTAAAGGCTATTTGACTGACGGTTTCTCCTTCAAAGGAGCTCCGGATATTTTGAAGGATCGCTAAGGCCATAGCTAATAACAATAACTCCCCTAATAATCTGAAATTAAAAATCAATTCACGCAAAAAATATCCGGCAATGCCTTTGGCAATCTTCTTAAAGTCCCATTCCGGCCCGGTTAACCCCCAGGACTTTGGATCGAAGCTTGGTAAAAGCTTCAGAGTTTCTTCATCCAAAGCATTCAAAAAACTATTTAATTGGCTCAGATCAAGCGAATCGATTACCGCCGCATCAGGTAACGCTTCTTGAGCCTTTACAGGATTCACTATTAAAAAGAAAAATGCTAAATATAGTATTGTTATGATAATTTTTTTTACTTGCATGGAATCCAGTGTTCTTCCTCCTAATTCAAACCTGATCCCTTGCCCTTTTAAAAGGGAAACCATCACCTCCGCAGTGAAATTAAAATCTGCAAAGCTAAACTAGTACCCTTTAAGGGAAAGGGTCGAACTTAGGCAACTCTTTAAAAGATTTTCAAAATCAAATCAAGCAAACCCACCATTATTGGAATTCCTAAAGAAAGAATAAATATTTTTCCGGCTAACTCAATTTTAGCTCCCATACTACCTTCACCGGCATCCTTGCAGATCTGTGAACCAAAACCGGCCAGATAAGCCAAACCTACAATTTTAATGATTAATTTTAAATAAACCAAGTTCATCTGCGATTTTATTGCCAGAGATTCAAAGACCGTTATTATTTGAAAAACGCTTTTTAAAAGAGCGGTTAAAATTAATCCGGCTGCTGCCAATCCCAATAAAACAGCCATTTCGGGTCTTTCTTTCCTAATGATAATTAGTAACACAGTCACTATTAAAGAAAAACCTAAAATAGGTATAAATTCCATTCTTAAAATCCGAAAACAGCCCGTACATCATTGAATAAGCGTTGGATTAGCTGGATTACCATAAATAAGACAATCACTACACCAGCCAATGTTAACATTTGGGCTTGTTCTTCCTTCCCTGCCTGTTTTAAAACCATATTTAATACTGATATTAAGATCCCGATCCCGGCAATTCTAAAGATTAAATTAATATCCATTTAACCACCTCTTCTATCTCAGCCCCAAATTATGATAAAATTTAAAGTAGCTTACTATAATCATGTCACTTGTTATCTATTCTCTCTTGCCTACTATATCAACCACAACACCAGCAAAGCCCCCATAGCAAAACCCAAATATCTATATAGTCCGGTTCGTTTATTCCGTTCAGCCTCTGCCGACTGTAAGTTGATTTCCAAATTAGCCCGGCAATTTTTAATCTTTTCCAGTTGATCATCCCTATCAGTGGTTCCCAAATAACTTCCTAGTTCTCGCAAGATTAAGATATCATTTTTTTCTAAAATTCCGGAACCGGTCTCAGTTAAAAAACGGTTCCAAGCCTCTTCAAGATCTTGATCCGATCCAAATACCAACGAAGTTGCCAACCAGTTAAAAGCATTGGAAAAATAACGGTCATCAATCAAGGTTGCTGTTTTTAAAAATACCTCCCGTAATGGATTAGCCTGAAAATATATCTCGGTCCGAAATATATCCAAAATTCTAAGCCATAATTTAATCAGCCGACACCGCTCACCAAATTTTTGAGCATAAAAGAATCCTGCTATTGTACTGGTCCCAATAATTAATAAAGCGCCTATTACTTTAATCATCGATTCCTCCAGGACGTATTGGCTCCGGTAAAAGTTCCGGCGCTCCTATCCCAGCTTTTATACTTTCAACAGTTCCGGTTCCCAAACGACTACTTAAAGTTATAAACCTTTCTACTGAGCCGGTTTCCAAAATTCTTTTTAGTCCTTTCCGGAGCATTGCTTCAGTCAGGTTCCGAGCATGAGCCGTCGCTATAAAACTAACTCCGGCATTTATTACATCACCGATTACTCTTATATCTTCTTCCGTACCGATTTCATCAGTAGCTATAACTTGGGGGTTCATCCCCCGCAACAATAGATAAACTCCTTCCTTTTTCGGCGCTCCGTCAAGTACATCAGTTCGGGGACCAACATCCAATTGCGGAACACCCTGATAACTGCCGGCAATTTCCGATCGTTCATCGACTACTCCAACATGTAAGCCGGAGATATGTAATTCGGCGTCACCATAACTAACGGTTCGGATAATATCACGTAATAAAGTGGTTTTACCGGCAGCCGGGGGTGATATTATCAAAGTTTTTAAAAAACGGCCATCCCTCCAAAGTAATGGAAGGACCGATTTAGCAATTCCTTTAACCGATTTAGCGATTCTAAAATTAATGCTTGATATATTACGGATTAATCTAATCACTCCGGAATCTTGGACCGCATGCCCCGTAAAACCAACCCGGTGTCCTCCCGGCAAAGTCAGGTAACCCTGGACTAATTCCTCTTCCAGTGCATATAAAGAACCGGCTGTTAATGAAGTCAATATCTTTTTCAAATCTTCCTGACGGCATAGAACAGCTTTTGGCGGTTCTTCCACCAATTCGCCGGTATTGGATAAAAGGGCTGAATAGTTTTCTAAATTCAATTCCAATGGTTGATTTTGTCTAATTCTAATTTCAATTACCTTATTTTGAAGGCTTAACGGTACTCTTGACAGTATCTGTCTGATCTCCGCAGGAAAAAATTGGATAATTTCTTCCCATTTTCTGTTTGGCCGAACTTTATCTTTACGGTCGTCAAATAAATCCATTAGCTATAAAATTTCCCCTGTCTTTTTTGGCTGGACATTAGGCAACAGGCAATAAACAAATAAAATAGCCCGTCCTCTACATATCTATTGAGACGGGCTTTATTTTATGACTAATTCAACTTTTCACACAAAAATATCTTACAGTAAAGTCATAACAATTAGAATTAACTTTTAAGAATCTATTGATTAAAAACGTATGCTACTCTTTTAAAGTTTGAATCATTTATCAAATTACGTCTGATTGATGTGGCTTATTCTCCATTATTGAGCTTTCCCAGACTACTTTACCGCATTCGGGACAAATTACTTCATAATTGCCATCCTCTTCCTCAAAATAAATATTTTCATTACAATAAGGGCAAGTTAATTCCGTCACTCCCTGATGGTTATCTTTGGAGAAGATTAATTCAGTTTCATCAACATCATCTTCATTATGATAAAAATATTTTTCCAGCGAGCCTAAGTCTTCATCTATAGCTTCAATATAATCTTCAACTTCATTTTGAGAATCAGTAAGTTCACTCAGCTCATCAGCCACTTCATCGCAAAAGTCAATTAAACCTTCCCAAATTAATTTTTGTTTTTCATCTTTTGGAAAATCGGCTCCTTCAATCAATCCGCGGAGATAAGCGGTCTTTCCTTTAATCTCATGCATTTTTTTACTCCCCTTTCAAAATTATTATTTCTTGGGGCCGGTGAAATAATTACATGGGATTTTTACCATACCTTTCATAATTCATGGTAATACCAACTAAATATACAAAAACTCTGTGCCTCTGTGTCTCTATGGCCTATATAATTAGCCACAGAGACACAGAAGCACAGAGAAAATAAAAAAAGCCGCGCTAATTTGACGGCGGCTATTTTCTATCAGGATTATTTATTAACCCGTTTTAAATATTGATTGGTTCTGGTATCCACTTGCAAAATATCTCCCTGAACAACAAAGAAGGGAACATTGACCACTACTCCCGTTTCCAGAGTAGCCGGTTTGGAACCTCCGGTAGCGGTGTCACCTTTGAACGAAGGATCTGTTTCCACTACTTCAAGTTCAACCGTATTCGGTAACTGTACTCCTAAAACCTCGTTCTGGTATAACTGAATCTCTACTATCATATTCTCTTTTAAGTATTTCGGCGCATCGCCTATTTTAGAAACATGAAGAGTCAATTGTTCAAAGGTCTCCATATCCATAAAGGTGTATTCATCATCAGCTTTATACAGATATTGCATCTCCCGGAAATCAATACGGGCAGGCTCTACTTTTTCATTAGAGTTGAAGGTACGTTCAACCGTAAACCCGGTTTTAATGTTTTTTAACTTTGTTCTAACAAAGGCAGCACCTTTACCTGGTTTAACATGCATAAAATCTACTACCGTGTAAAGTTGACCATCAATCTCGACAGTCAATCCGGTCTTAAAATCGGTCACAGAAATCATTGAAATCCTCCTTAAGAACACTCTTGTCCAATTTGTCCGGAAATATTTTATCACATAAAGATAGTTTTTGTCGAGAAAAATCCGGTAAAACCTGTTTTAAACATTGAGACACGGAGGCACTGAGATAAAATCTCCGTAGTTTCATAATTCCATTAATTGATCTTTCGGGCTGGATGTTAGATTAGTAATTCCTTTGTCATTAACTACTACTAGATCTTCTATCCGGATACCGCCCCAGTCCGGTAGATAAACTCCAGGTTCAACAGTAATGACTGCACCTTTAGGTATTATATTGGCTTCAGTTGGTGATAACCGTGGGGATTCATGAATATTCAAACCGACACTATGTCCTAAACCATGGCCGAAGTTCTCTTTAAATCCCTGTTCAGCAAGGTAATCCCGGGCAATTTTGTCTACTTCACTACCGATTAAACCCGCTTTTAAATAGTTTAAGACTTTTTTTTGGGCTTCTAGGACTATCTTGTATATACGCTTTTGTTCAGTGGTTGCTGAACCTAAAACAAAGGTCCGAGTCATATCGGCATGATAACCCTGATATAAAGCCCCTCCATCTATGAGCACCAATTCACCGGATACTACCTCTTTATCGGAAGGGGCGCCATGCGGCAAGGCGGATTTTTTCCCGGAAATGACGATTGTTTTAAAAGCCGAGCCGTCAGCCCCTAATAAGCGTAACTGGTAGTCAAACTCCAAAGCGATCTCCCGCTCTTTTATCCCAGGTTTAATGATAGCTAAAGTTTTTTTCAGAGCTTCATCCGTTATTTTAGCCGCTTTGGCTATAATTGTCACTTCTATTTCTTCTTTAATCCAACGCTGTTTTTCAACTAAATCAGTGGTTGGGGTTAAATCAATATCTGTTGAAAACAAAGGGGTAAATGTCTGAAAATCATTATATGTAATATTTCCGGCCTCAAATCCGACTTTTTTCCACTTCAATGAGTTAATTATATCTACAATTGTTGGCCACAAACTGGGGCCTTGCTTTTTCAGTTCGAATTCGGAAACCTCTTGAGAAACTTGCTCCCAATAACGAAAATCGGTAACAATATAGCTTTCATTACCGGAGATTAATAAAACTCCCGCAGAACCGGAAAATCCACTAAGATAACGCCGATTTTCCGGATTGGTAATTATTATCCCATCCAGATTCATTGTAGTTATATTTTTTTGCAAAACCTGCAACCTGCTCATGTAGAACTCCTATAAAACTGTCAAAAGTCCAAAGTCAGAAGTCGAAAAGTCTAAAAGCTAGAAGGTTTAGAAAATCATTAACTTTATATGAGAGCTTATGGCATTAAGACTTTAGACTTTTGACCTTTGACTTGATATTTATTGTCTTAATTTGCTTGTCAACGCCTTTAGTCCTAAAAGATAGCTATCAAACCCGAAACCGCATATCTGTCCAACCGCTATCGGAGCAATCACCGAATGTTGCCGGAATTCTTCGCGCCTATGAATATTGCTTAAGTGGACCTCTACTACCGGCAACCCAACTCCGGCCAAAGCATCCCTTAATGCATAACTGTAATGGGTGTAAGCGCCGGGGTTAATTAAGATTGCATCCGCCCAATCAGATTCGGATTGAATAGTGTCAATTAATAACCCTTCGGAGTTGCTTTGGAAAATTTTCAATTCCAAACCCAAACTAACGGCATATTCCGTTAATATTTTATTCAAATCATCCAGAGTCCGGGAACCGTAAACTGTCGGTTCCCGTTTTCCAAGCCAGTTTAAGTTGGGACCATGCAAAACCAAAATCTTCATCCCAATCCCCCCATTTCAATCAAGGTCGAGGTGATAGTTTCAACCGGCACATCGCTGGTAATAAAGACTTCACCAATCTTACGCGGCATTATCCAGCGGATTTTATTAAATTCAACCTTTTTATCCAAGGTAATTGTTTGCATCAAATCTTTAACCGGTAACCCAGGCAGCACAATTGGCAATTCCAACCTCTGGAAAACCTCTGTCAAAATAGTGGTTAGCTCCGGTTGGGTAAGAAAGCCAACTTTGGCGGCGATTCGACTAGCAGCCAACATCCCCAAAGCTACTGCTTCTCCATGTTTATACCGGGAATAATTAGTTACACTTTCAATAGCATGCCCGATCGTGTGGCCAAAATTCAAAATAGCACGCAGACCGGATTCTTTCTCATCTTCTTCCACTACTTGGCCTTTAATTCGGCAAGAGCCGGAAACAACCCAATTTAGTAATCCAGGGTCTTGTTGTTGTATGAGCGCCATCTCTCCGTGAATAAAACGGAAATAATTTTCATCTAAAATAATGCCATGTTTGATTACTTCAGCCATCCCCGAATTAAACTCCGGTTTTGGAAGGGTTTTTAAGGTATTTACATCCGTGATAACCAGATTTGGTTGATAAAAAGCCCCGATCAAGTTTTTCCCTTTTGGGTGGTTTACGGCAACCTTACCCCCGATACTGGAATCAACCTGAGCTAACAAAGTAGTCGGAATCTGAACGAATCTAACTCCCCTCATATAGGTTGAGGCTACAAATCCTCCTAAATCCCCGATTACTCCTCCACCAAGAGTAATAATTATTGATTTCCGATCATAAGCGCCATCAACCAGATAATCATATAGACGACCGGCCTGTTCCAATGATTTATATGATTCACCATCGGGAACCTCAGCCACCTGCGCCGTAAATCCGGCCTTATCAAGAGATCCAATTACAGTCTCAAGAAATAATCCGGCAACAGTAGGGTTGGTTACCACCAAAACCCGGCCGTCAATCTGTCGCGCCCGCAATAATTCCCCGGTCTTCTCCAACAAACCCGGCCCGATTAAAATGGAATAACTCCGCTCAGCTAAATTAACTCTAACTTCTTCCATCTCATTACCTCATACATGTTACTTAGACTTTGAACAATAAGTCAAAAAGTCATAAGAATTTCAACTCTAACTTATGACTTTCGGACTTAAGAATCTTTTATAATTGTAAATTGTCACTTCTCAATTGTCAATTAGTCGTTAAACCCGATCCCATTTCGGATCAATGTTAGTGAGAGCCCGATAACCTTTGGCTATAAAAACAGCATCCAGAATAGCTATTCTAACCATTGCTTCACAAACCGGATAAATCCGCGGACAAAGAGAGGGATCTCTCCGGGTAATCGGTTCCAATACTACATTTTCCATCTTAGCCATATTCACGGTAGATTGGGGAACCGAGACTGTCGGAGTTGCTTTAACAGCTACTCTAATCCGCAGATCTTCTCCATTGGAAATTCCTCCTAAAAACCCGCCGGAGATATTGGTTTTAAATCTTACTCTTCCCGATTCTTTATCATAATACGGTTCATCATTGGATTCCGAACCTTTTAAGTTAGAGTGTTCAAAGCCTCCACCGAATTCCAATCCTTTTATTGCTCCAATTGACATAATACCGTGGGCAATGGTCGCGCTTAGTTTATCAAAAACCGGCTCACCAAGCCCGGCCGGCACCCCTCTGGCGATAATCTCGACTACTCCGCCGCAGGTATCTCCTTCTTCCTTAATTTTCAAAATATCAGCGATCATTTCAGGAGCTTTATCTAGATCCGGACAGTTCAACTCATTCTTTCTGTAATTGGCCTTGGCCATTTCATAAGTGATTGGTCCGGCTTTTATCCCGTGAGATTCGGAAACGAACCCAACTACATCAATGCCAATGGTATCCAAAATCGCTTGGGCAATTGCGCCTCCGGCAACCCGGCTGGCGGTTTCCCGGCCGGAAGCCCGCCCAGCGCCAACCCAATCGGCAAATTCACCATATTTCTTAAAGAAGGTGTATTCGGCATGTCCCGGCCGTATTACATCCTGATAACTGCGGTATTGATCAATATGAATATCTTCAATATCAACATTGGGAATAACCAAGCCAATCGGAGCGCCGGTTGACAAATCATCTTCCATTACTCCCGAGAAGATATATACTTTATCTATTTCTTTTCTAGGGGAATCAAGCGGTGATTGCCCCGGTTTTCTCTTATCCAGCTCTTTTTGAACCAGTTCCGCTGTAATTTTAATTCCCGGCGGCACTCCGTCAATAATCGTCATCAACCCACCGTACAACTCCTTCGGAACATTTAAGTTCTTCCGGAAACCTCCTGAATAAGATTCTCCACAAGTAGTAACTCTAAAAAACCTGCCAAACGTATTTCCTACCATCCTAATCAACTCCTCTTTGTAATTAAAAAACAAAATTTTATACCAGGCGAAAGGCGCGAGGCGACAGGTCAAAGTAAAAAACAGTATTAATACAAATCCAACAATATTAACTTCTTTTCACTTTCACCTTTGACCTTTAGCCTCTCGCCTTAATAACTACAATTGTCTTCATATAGTTTAATTTTCCCACCGCAATTTTCTATTAAAACCGGAAACTCCGGAAAAGTAACATTCATGGCTTCAGCATTATCAATAATTGTTTCTCCCTGGATATTTAAACCGGCTATAGCTAATGCCATAACAACTCGATGATCATCGTGTCCGCTAACTCTTTCCTCTTTTAACTTACTTTCTTTAATAATCAAACCATCCGGAAGTTCAGTAATATCAGCGCCCATTTTCTTTAATTCTTGACACATTACTTGAATCCGATCGGTTTCTTTAAGACGAGCTTGCGGAACATTAACTAATCGTGTTTCTCCAGCGGCAAAACAACCAACCACCGCCATCGCCGGCAGAGCATCCGGAATCGCATTCATATCGATCTCCCGGCCGATTAAACGCTCCCCTTTAATTCGTATTAATTTATCTTCTATTCTAACTTTGGCGCCCATATTTTCTAATAGTGACAAAACTACTTTATCTCCTTGGGGGTCACTCATATCTAAGTTTTCCATAGCTATCTCACCACCGGAGATTGCTGCCAGCGCCATAAAAAAAGTCGCCGAAGAAAAATCTCCCGGTATAGCCATATTAAAAGCTTGATAGGACTGACCACCCTTGATGGAAAACTCTTTAAAATGGTTGTTTTGATACCTGATACCCTGTTTATCCAGCCACCACAATGTCATTTCAACATATGGCGCTTCATTTAACCGGAGTATTTTGATTTCAGTGTCTTTCTCTAATAGTGGCGTGTTAACTAACAATGAAGATAAATATTGCGAAGTTACCGCATCAAGATCAGTTCGCCCGCCTTTAGCTTTTCCTTTAACTAGAACCGGCGCCATTCCGTTATTTCTGGTTGATATAGCCATTGCACCCAGGTTATTGATAGCTTCAATCAAAGGTCCTAGAGGGCGGCGACGTATTTGATAATCTCCAGTAAAGACGGAATATCCGTTAGATAAAGCGGCGGTCATTACAGCAAACCTTAGAGTAGTCCCGGAGTTGCCAACATTAATAACATCTTCCGGTATTTGCGGAGTTCCATTAAAACCCTGAACGGAGTATCCATTGGCGGTTGCCTCAATTTTTGCGCCCAACGCCTTACAAACATCCACTGCTGAAAGTGCGTCATTCGAGATGAGGGGGTTGTTGATTATTGAAGTCCCTTTAGCCAGACTGGCAATAAATAAAGCCCTAATAGTATGAGACTTCGAACCGGGGATTTTGACTTGGCCACCTATCGGTGATTTACTTACTTGTAATAACATTTATACACCCCTACCATTCTACCATTCTACCATTAAATTGTTCAAAAATTATTAATTCAAAATAATAAAGGAGATAACTAAAAAAGTCAACTCAAAAATCATTTGTTAAATTATAAATGAATTTTACCAATAACGCAATTACTTGAAAGGGTTTTTTGAATGATTGTCGAAAAGAAAGCACCGAATAAAGGAGTTCGTTTTTTTTTACAATTTGGTTAACTGGTTTCTATAAATAACTCGAAAGTCTGAAGTCAATAAGTAATCAGGAGACAGGAGTCAGCAGCCAGGAGAATTTCTCCTAGCGCCGTAATTTAAACACCAAAAAACCATAAAAACCTCACTCACATTAATGGCTCCTGGCACCTAAACTACTGATTTCTACTTTTCAAGTGGAGGTAACCTATGTCGCACGCTTTTAGGCAAAATGATATCCGGGGAGTTGTCGGAACGGATTTAACTGAGGAATTTGTACAGGAACTCGGTAAAGCTGTAGCTACTTTTTATTACCGACATGGAGTAGAAACTATTAGCATAGGTTATGACTCCCGTCTTAGTTCACCCCGGTTTAAAGAATTACTGGCACTTGGTTTAACAAGTTCGGGGATTAATGTAATTGACCTGGGTATGGGACCGACTCCGCTGGTTTACTACTCTCTATTTAACCTCCCAATTGATGGGGGAATTATGATTACCGGTAGTCATAACCCGCCTAATGAAAATGGTTTTAAAATCTGCTTAGGCAAGTCTACTATTCACGGTCGGGATATTCAGGAGATACGCCGGATTATGGAAACTAAAGATTACCGGGCCGGAGAAGGTAAGTTAACCGCAAAAGCTCTTATCCCCGATTATGTCGATTACTTAAGAACCATAATTAAACCTGGTCCAAAAAAAATTAAAGTGGTAGTAGACGCCGGGAACGGTACCGGAAACCTAACCGCAATTCATCTTTATCAAAGCTTGGGCTGGGAAGTAATCGACCTTTTTTCGGAACCGGACGGAAATTTCCCAAACCATCATCCTGATCCTACTTTGCCCGAAAGTTTAAAAGCATTGACCGCCAAAGTTAAAGAAACCAAAGCTGATCTTGGCATCTCCCTTGACGGTGACGCCGATCGGCTTGGAGTTATCGACGCTCAGGGGCGTATTCTTTGGGGTGACCAGTTAATGATTATTTACAGCCGGGTTATTATCAAACAAAGCCCTGGGGCTAAAATAATCGGTGAAGTAAAATGTTCGCAATCAATGTATGACAGTATTAAGGCGATGGGTGGCAATCCGATAATGTGGAAAGTAGGTCATTCACTCATTAAAGCTAAGATGAAAGAGGAAGGCGCTCTCTTGGCCGGGGAGATGAGTGGCCATCTTTTCTTTGCCGATCGTTATTTTGGTTATGATGATGCCGTATATGCCGGAGCCAGATTATTGGAGATTTTATCACAATCAGAACAAACACTATGCGAAATGGTTGACCAATTACCCAAAACTATCTCTACCCCGGAGATCCGTTTCGATTGTCCTGATGAAAAAAAGTTTGGCTTGGTTAAAATGCTAATTAAAAAATTTAAGGAAAAATACCAAGTAATTGATATTGATGGTGCCCGCATAATTTTCCCTCATGGTTGGGGACTAGTCCGGGCCTCGAATACCCAACCAATATTGGTAATGAGGTTTGAAGCCGATTCGGAGGCGGCATTGGCTGATATTCAGGCGGAAGTAAGGGCGGAATTAGATCAGTTAGTGAAGTAATACTAAAACAATTTGCCATAAAGGCACAGAGACACAGAGTATTTCTGTGTCTCATTTCTTAGAAATGTATTGGAATGATGCTCTTCCTTTATATAAACCCCTTTAACTGTTTGCTTCTGCTAGGATGCCGAAGTTTCCTAAGAGCTTTAGCCTCGATCTGGCGAATTCTTTCTCTGGTAACTTTAAAATGCTGCCCAACCTCTTCCAGAGTATGGGGTTTTCCATCTTCCAAGCCAAAGCGCAAAGATAATACTTTTCGTTCCCGCTCAGTCATAGTATCTAAAACTTCAGCCAATTTTTCCTTAAGTAGCTTAGCCGAAGCTGCTTCAGCCGGCGCTAGCGCATCCCGGTCTTCGACAAAATCACCCAGGTGGCTATCTTCCTCTTCGCCAATGGGAGTTTCAAGTGAAACCGGTTCTTGAGCTATTTTAATTATTTCCCTTACTTTCTCCAGATCAATTTTCATTTCCAATGCTATCTCTTGAGGAGCCGGTTCCCTACCAAGTTTTTGTACCAGTTGACGGGATACTCGGTTCAATTTATTGATAGTCTCTACCATATGCACGGGGATTCTTATGGTGCGGGCTTGATCGGCAATTGCTCTGGAAATGGCCTGACGGATCCACCAGGTTGCATAGGTACTGAATTTGTAACCTTTAAGATAATCGAATTTCTCCACTGCTTTGATTAAACCCAGATTACCTTCTTGAATTAGGTCTAAAAGGGGCATCCCACGACCGATATAACGTCTGGCAATACTAACCACCAGCCGTAAATTTGCTTCAGCCAAATCCCTCTTGGCGGCTTCGTCGTTTTCCACCACTCGCTTAGCCAAATTAACCTCTTCCTCCGGTCTTAATAATGATACTCTGCCTATTTCTTTGAGGTACAAGCGAACCGGATCATCAAGAGCTACACCGTCAGGTATAGATAAATCCAGCTCAACATCTTTATCCGAAACAAAAGTATCGGAAGTTTCAAAATCCTTGGATTCAGGATCGGAGAAAGTATCCTCGGTATTACGATCAGTAATTCCCTCTATTTCCGGAGTTGGTTCTTCTAAATCAATCTCTTCCGGAATTTCAGGAAACACAGCTGTGCTATTCCCTATATTATCCCGTATATCTATAGCTTTTTTATCACTATCTCCTATTCCCTGAACTTTCGCCACTTGGTTGAATCCTCCTTACTTCGATGTTAAAAATATTGACTTTTTATTTCTTTTATGTTATAGTAAATTTGGGTTTTTGTTAAATTGAAATTTGTCGTAACTTAAATAATACTAAAATCCTGATAATTTTACAAATCCAATATTTTTGATTTGAGCCTGTTAATTTAAATTAGCTCAATAATAATAATATTTTTACTTAAATGCTTTTTGTTTCTCTATTTTTTGCTGATAAAAAGAGACCAAGAAAACAGTTCTTGGTCTTTTATTATTATTATTAACAAAGATTTTCTCTACTTGGCGATAATCCGGCGCATACTGCCGGCATAACGTTCCAACCCACTGATTATGGCATCAGCGCAAGCTGATCGAAAACCATCAGTTTTTAGATACGCCTCTTCTGCGGGGACAATCATATAAGCCGATTCTATTAGGACGCATGGCATTTGGTGAGAACGAGTCAACGCCAGATTTCCATAAAATAATCCATCATCAGGCAAATTGTATTCTCCGCCGGATGAAAACCTCTTAATATAGCCATCATGAATCTCTCTGGCCAGCGGTAAACTCATAGGCGTAAAATAATAAACGCCAAAACCATGCCTAATTAATGGATTACCGCCATATCCAAGCGCATTATTATGAATGCTTATTAAGATATCAGCCCTTTTTTGCCAAGCGATTTTAGGTCTTTCATTTAAGGGAATATCATCATTTCCTTCTCTTGTTAAGATTACTTTAGCGCCTTTGGCCAATAGTTTATTTTTGAGTACAAGTACTTGAGCAAGATTGGCCTCCCCTTCATGATAACCGGTTGGCCCTGTGGCTCCACCCTCAACTCCATGACCGGCATCAAGAACGATGGTAAGTCCTGCTAGAGATGAACTTCCAGCTGCAACCGGTGGAGGGGTTCGCAATTCCAATACTAATGTATTGCCTTCATAACGCGCATCATACCCCCACCAACTATTAGACATTGTATCTACCCGCAATCTGTATGTTTCTTCGTCATCCTGAAACCAACTGACATTTTTAATAATACCTATAGCCGGATTATTAATCCAATCCGTATTGGAAAAAGCTCCGAATAAGGATATATCAATATATTTCCCATCAATATCAGAATCTATTTTAAACGGAATTTTCCGGTTTAATGGCAAATATATTTTAACGGAATTATCATTAGAGACAGTTGAAATTGTACCAACTACAACACGCGCCGGAAGAGCGCCTGCCGGAAGCGGCTTAATCTGGCTAGAGCTTACCCAGACCGTTTTATTTTTGGTTAACCGTATCCGGTATTCATCCCCTATTCTCCCTGTCACCTGTAAAAGAGTACCTTCCGGTGGAAACATTACATAGCCCGCTTTATCTCCCGGAGCTAATGCCGGTCCCGCCCGTAAAATTACATTTGGTTCCGCCACTTGAACCATCATCGGCCAATTATTGGGGAATAGTGAAATTGTACCATCAGATTCCCGGGATTCTTTTTGGTGTTTGTCATTTTCTAAAGTTACCTTGATTTTAGAACTTTTCAGCCGGTCCCTATTCCCGATTCGATAGACTCCCATGTAATTACCTGGGGTAGTCACCGATTCTACCATTGGAAATTCCCCACGTACCCCTTTTACTTTAAAGAAAGCCTTCATACCGGGACTTCCCTTGCAGAAAACCTCAATATCTTCTCCCGGATGTAACTCTTTGTCTTGGCTTGGTTTTACGCACTCAATGGTCAATGGCGATACCGGAGCCGGTTTTTCGGGCTCACTAACTATCACCGTGCGAGTCAAATTATAAGAAACACTATCTAATATTAATTCAGCTTTGATCTGAAAATTACCGGGAGTCAAATTGACCATAGTTAAAAAGCCCCCTCCCGGATGAACCGGTACAGGATTACCGTTTATTTTAAGTTTTCCATTTGGCGGAACCGATCCAATAACAAAAGTAGCTGAAACAGCAGGTAAATGTGCATTTTCAGCCGGTTGTACAATCCGGATTTGGTTAGTTTGTGAAAAGTCCTTGTTTACTGTTGATACATTTTTATCCGCTGTTTCCGCCAATAATGTACTAATACTAAAAATTAATATTAATATTAAAATCATAAAATGTTTCATCAGTTAAACCTCTTTTTTAATAGTAATAAAACAAAATGATGATATTGGTACCAGCTTTTATTCTATTTTAAATATAAATTAAATTGTTACTAACAATAGTATAAACTGTATCTTCATCTATTAATAGGGGTTTTACGACAATATTTGTAAGTATTAATTGGAAGAACATAATTAATTCGGAAACTATACGATAACCGGCTTAATTTATCTTTACTCCCACGGTACTTCCTGTGAACGAAAAAAGTTAACTCCCATAGCATCAAGCCTCAACCCATGAATTCCCAATCTTCTGCGATAATCATCCCAATTTCTATCGGCAGCCGGGGACCAACCAATTTCAGCAATTCCGATTAACCGGGGAAAGACCATATATTCAATATCTTTATAAGTAATTATTTTCTCAGTCCAAAGAGGCGCTTCTACTCCCAATATATCATTTTCAGTTACACCGTTCACTTCCAATGCCGGATCCCAGTTATAAGATTTTGAAACACTAAGATATCCCGCCCATTTTTGCCCTAAAGGCGTTCTCTCGTCATACTTCATATCCAAATAAGCTTTGGAAGCCGGCGACATAATGATTTTAGCAGCCTTTTTTACCGCTTTAGCCGCCAAAGTTGCACTATTCCAATGTTGCACTATAGTAGAATCATCAAGCTTACTAGTAGCAATCTCATCCCAACCTATCATTTGCTTTCCATAAAATTGGACAATTTTTTGGACCCGCTCAATAAATTTTGCGTAATCCGCCTTGGGAACAGTCGAAACTTCGTCTCCACCAATATGAAGATATGGTCCAGGAGTTAAGGCTGCTATTTCCTTAATCACGTCTTCCACAAAATGATTGGTGATTGCTTTATTTATGATTAAAGAGGTAAAACCGGTTTTAATCCCGGTATAAAGCGGCGGAGCTTGATTATTAACATTAAGAGATGCATATGAAGCCAACGCCGCATTAGTATGCCCCGGGAGGTCAATCTCAGGAATCACTGTGATATACCTAGCTTGAGCATAAGCCACTATCCCGGAATATTGTTCTTGAGTATAGAATCCTCCGCTACCTCCCCCAACCTGAGTGCTGCCACCATAAATAGCGAGATTTGGCCAGGAATTGACGGCAATCCGCCAACCCTGATCATCCGTTAAGTGGAGATGAAACCGGTTCATTTTATAATAAGCCATCTTGTCGATAAACCGCTTAATCTCCTCCACACTAAAAAAATGCCGGGCCACATCCAGCATAGCGCCACGCCAGACGAAGCGGGGATAATCCCGGATTATTCCGGTGGCCATCTCCCAGGAAATTGATTGTAAAGTTGGTTTTTCGATAGCAGGTGGCAACAGTTGCCGGATAGTCTGGATTCCTCTGAATAGACCGGCTGGTTTATAAGCATTTAATGTTATTAATTCTTTAGTAACTGTTAATTGGTAGCCTTCTTCACCTAAGTCTAAATCGTCGTTTACTATAGTTAAATAAATATTACCATTAGTAGGCGGTTTAGCGGATACTAGCACCACAATCTCAAATCCGGTAACCGGATTAAGCCTATCCGCTAAATACCTGCCAATATCAATTAATTCAGCAGTTCCTGGATATACATAAATCTTAGTAGTACGTAATAAAAAAAAACGTTCACCGGTAGGTTCGGCAAAGACCGGCTTCGGTATTATATTTAAGATAGCGGAGTTTTCATCATCAGAACTTTTAACTAAACCAGTCTCGACATAGTGATTGCTCATACTTATGGAAAAGAGGGTTAACAAAGCAATTGAAACGATTTTACCAAACTTACTCATAGCTTAAACTTCCTTTCAAAAATCATTTATACAACTTTCGCACTTTAATTTTAATGCAGTAAAATCAATAATTTAAGGTATCAACTTTTGAAAAAATCGTTAAAGCTTTCGATGTTTTCAAAAGTTAATTTTAATTGATATGACTTTACTGCAA
>JAEYRX010000012.1 GCA_023435225.1 Bacillota bacterium | reverse complement strand
TTGCAGTAAAGTCATATCAATTAAAATTAACTTTTGAAAACATCGAAAGCTTTAACGATTTTTTCAAAAGTTGATACCTTAAATTATTGATTTTACTGCATTAAAATTAAAGTGCGAAAGTTGTATTAATAACTAAAAAATCAAAGCTAAATATTTTATCAAGTTTAAATAAATTACCCAGCCCATTGGGGGTTGAGAAAGCTCGTAGACATCAGCCCAGAGGTTTTGACAAAACATTAATTTTCAACCTCTGCTCTGGGCGATGAATAGAACCTACAAATTGAACAAAATTGATCCGCTCAGAGGCTTGTAACATAAAAACCACCCATATTATTATCCAACTATTGATAAACCTCCTTCAAATTACCAAAAGTTTTTAAATTAATCTTCTATTCTTCACCTTTCAAACCACAACAAAAAGCCCTTCCCAATTAAAAAGAAGAGCATCTCAATGAATCAAATATATTTATAAAATCCCAACATGCGCCTTTCGAGTACTTCGTATTATTAAAATAGATAACTTCACTTCTTCTTATTCATATCCATTAGTGTTCATTCGCGGTTCCCAAAAATCATTTTGACTTAAACCTGTTGCCTGTTGCCTGTTGCCTATTCCCTGTTACCTTTTCCTTCCACCTCGCACCTTTCGCCTCTCGACTCTCGCCTCAATCTATGGTAATCCGTGTGAATCCTGTCTAATAATATTGTTTTATGATTTTCACTTTATTTATCAAATCCACTATTATCCTGGCGGTTATCCCCCATAT
Organism: Bacillota bacterium; assembly: GCA_023435225.1. Taxonomy (GTDB): domain Bacteria; phylum Bacillota; class UBA4882; order UBA8346; family UBA8346; genus UBA8346. The sequence continues at coordinate 222,483 of JAEYRX010000012.1, read as the reverse complement.
CACTCCTTCGGGCCGCCGATAAAGATAGATTTTTCGCCGGACATTTCCCCAAGGTTTGGTATACCTTTCCGGTAAACCCAACTCCCTAGCGGGAAGTAATAATACTTCTTCGCCAGCTTTATTATGAGAATATGGAAAGACTTTTAACTCTACCGCAAAAATTTCCGGTTCATGCTCTGCAAAAAAAGCCACCGGGATGGTAAAGATTTCGGCCACTTCCTGATGGTTTACATTCAAATCCTTAATAGCTTCAAAATCAACCAATCCAACAAAGACGTCCACCGTGGCTCCCATTGGGGCAATAACCGTGTCCAATCTTCCGATAATTTCAATCTTTTCTTTAGTAAGTCCTAGCTCTTCAAAAGTCTCCCTAAGCACAGTCTCCCGGTAATCAAGGTCCTTCTCCGGGTCAAATCCTCCCCCGGGAAAACAGATCTCATCCCCTTGCTTAATACCGGAGGCCCTTTTTTCAAAAACCAAATGAAATTCATTTTCCCGGTAAGTCAATAAGACTAAAACAGCCGAGTTAAAAAACTCTTCCATTCCATTGATCCCCGGTTTTTTCGGTAACCTATCTTTCAACTCAGCCAATTGGGATTTATCCATTACTCATCTCTTTTCTAAGGAAGCGCTGATTAATCCGATTTTGTGCGAGCAAATATGCGGTATTAGGCATTTTGCGAAGCACAAAATCGTCACTTATTCAATCAATCAGCGCTTCCTTAAATTAGGATTGACGCAAACCGATTTATACATCATTAAAAGTTTTAAAGTCTTTCCTGTTGCCTATTGCACATTGCCTATTGCCTCATACCTACTGCCTATCCTACCCAATTCTCCCGGATATGAAACTAATAATCAAAATCGAAAGTACAATAAAGGAAATCAAAGCATAAAGGGGATCTTTTTCTTTAATAAAAAGCGCTAAACAGATCCCGACCCTAAAAACAGGAGTTAATATCAGTAAAAATAATCCGGCAAGGATGATGGCATAAGGTTTTAATAACCATAACCCGATGAAGATAGCCCCAAGTGAATTAGGGAACGAATCATGAGGATACCCTCCGGTTCCTAAAAGAATATAAAGTAGAAATCCGATTAAAATAACGAATGCGCTGGCGAAAACGCCGATTCTCAATGAATTGCTGATTAATTTCTCGAACGAAGTCGGTTTTTTAGCTACAAAAGTTTTCTTTACCACTGTAATCCTAACCCCTTAATCAACATTTGAAAAGCTACATAGAGTAAAACCGGGATAAATATTTTCCTAATGGTAGCGCTGGGTAACTTCTGCATTAAAGTTGTTCCAAAAGAAGCGCCTAACAATACACCCAATGCCACCGGAGCGGCAATTTTGGGATTTATATCACCCCTGGCTAAATAAATACCGGCGCTGGCTGCCGCAGTAACCCCAATCATAAAATTACTGGTGGCCGATGATACCTTTAATGGAAGCTTCATAAAAACATCCATGGCGATTACTTTAAAAATACCACTGCCTATCCCCAACAATCCCGAAGCTATACCGGCAAAGTACATCATTCCGAAGCCCGGATATATTCCTTTAACTTTGTAGTCAATCGTTTGTTTTAACGTTTTATCGTAATAATTCCCATTCAGTTTTAATTTATCAGCAAGTGGATCGGCTAAAATTTCTTGGAGTTCTTCATTTTTAAACGCTGCTTTTTTAAGCATGGCTAAAGCAGAGTATAATAATAACAATCCGAAAAGGATAAACAAAAATTTCGGATTGAGATAACCGGCAACGAAAGCCCCGGTAATAGCCCCTAAAGTAGTCGCCGTTTCCAGGAACATACCGATTCGCAGATTAGTAATCTTATCCCGGACATAAGTTATAGCTGCTCCGCTCGAAGTGGCGATCACCGAGACAATACTGGCACCAATCGCATATTTAATATCGACTCCCAGCAACAAGGTTAAAATGGGAATAATAATTATTCCGCCGCCTAAACCAAGCAAAGCTCCGAATATACCGGCGCCAACTGATAAGATAAGGATTAATAATTCCGAATAAATCATTTAAGTCCACCTAAATTTTTATTAATAGCTTATATATGCTTGTCCTAAATATAATCATAAATAATTATTATCAATTTTGAGGAAGTAAACCTTCAATTGCCAAGTTATACAAAGCCGGCATTAATTTACGGTGAGTTAAATCTCCGGTAGCGCCAAAAATAATCATAATGCATGGAAATGTGACTATCCAAATTAAACAATCCTCTTAATAATTATGCCATGAATAGCCAAAAATAAAAACAATAACATTTATACTAGTGGGGGTATAGTATAATAAATATAATTAACTTCCTTCTTTCTGTCAATTTAACTATATAAGGGAGTTTCAATATATAGTGAGCAACCCAGATGTGCCTATCGATATATTGTATCTAAATGTTAAAAATATTAATAATAAAAACCCTCAGTTATCTAAAGTTTTAGAAATTAAATGTCGACTTTAATAAATGATTGATAAAATTAATCAAATTAAAAAATCCAACTAAACCTCTCTTAATTATTGAATTAAGGGAGTTTCATAATTACCATAATTAATTTCCGAATATACTAGACAGACAATGCTATCGATGTTTATTGTTTACATCAATAAAAATCTATTAATTAAGATATTGATGTAAACAACCATATAGCGAATAATCCAGATGCGGCTATCAATTCAAATATCAAATTTTTTATTATGAAAATCCCTCAATTGTAAAAAAGAACTTATAGATTTAGGAGGGCAAAATGGATACTAATGTTCATTCAAATCAAATACTTGGTTTTACTGCCGGACCATTTTTTATAAAATTTTCACCTGAAGAGAAAAAAGAATTATTACAAAAAAGCAAAAAAGCCCATTATGAAAAAGGAGAAATTATATTTGAACAGGATGAAATAGGGGAATTGATGTATTTTATAGATAATGGAGAAGTAGTCCTGGAAAGATTGGATTCAGACGGTAAAGAGCTGGAATTAACAACTTTAGAGAGTGGAGATTTTTTTGGTGAAATGTCTCTTTTCGATAATCAAGGAAGATCCTGCCGGGCTTCAGCCGGCTCTGAAACAGATTTGTCCATTATTTCTAAAGAGACTTTTTATAAGTTATTATTGGAACACCCGGATTTGTCAATAAAAATCATCACTACCCTATGTCAAAGGTTGCGTGAAACAGATAAAAAACTAGAAGAACTAGCATTTGTCCGTGTAAAAGAACGTTTGAAAAAAATATTAAGTGATTCTTCAGGCAATAAAAGGGTAATTAAATTGTCGTTAACTCATCAAGAGTTGGCATCAAAAGTAGGAGCCTGCCGGGAGACAGTCACCCGTACCTTAAAAGAACTCCAGGATGAAGGATGGAAATTTGAAAAAGAACGGAAATAGGAATAAAAAAATAACTCGTAACAAAAACGAGATATTTTTAATTAAAAATTGGGCTAAGATATTTAAAATGGTTGATTTTAAATATTTATTCTCTGTGTCTTGGTGCCTCTGTAGCTAATTTTATGAGCCACAGAGACACGGAGACATAGATTTTTTTCTAATAAAATAAAGTTCCTGAATAAACCTTTTTTGATAATTGAAAGAATTAGTGGCCAAATAAAGTCAGTAACACACCGGCGGCCACAGATGTACCAATAACACCGGCAACATTAGGCCCCATAGCATGCATTAACAGGAAGTTTGAGGGATTTTCTTTCTGTCCAACCACCTGACTTACTCTGGCTGCCATCGGTACCGCCGAAACACCAGCGGAACCAATCAATGGATTTACTTTGCCTTTAGTGACCTTATACATTATTTGTCCAAGTATTAATCCGCCAAAGGTACTGAAACCAAAGGCAATTAAACCTAAAGCAATTAACTTCAAAGTATCAATTCTAAGAAAAATCTCTGCATTGGCGGTAGCCCCAACCGTTAACCCCAAAAATATTGTAACAATATTAATCAAGGCATTTTGAGCCGTATCAGAAAGTCTTTCAACTACTCCGCTCTCCCGGAAAAGATTTCCCAACATTAACATTCCAATTAACGATGCAATTGATGGCAACAAAAGTGAAACTAAACCGGCTACAATCAAAGGAAATACGATTTTTTCAAGCTTGGAGACGGTTCGTAGTTGATCCATTTTAATCATACGTTGTTCTTTGGTGGTCATCAATTTCATGATCGGTGGTTGAATCAACGGAACTAAAGCCATATATGAATAAGCGGCAACCGCTATCGGCCCTAATAAATGAGGGGCCAATTTTGAAGAGAGAAAAATTGAAGTCGGACCGTCAGCCCCACCGATAATACCGATTGATGCAGCTTCCTGCGGGGTAAAACCAAGTAAAATTGCAACTATAAAGGCAAAATATACGCCGAATTGAGCGCCTGCCCCCAAAAGTAAACTGGATGGCCTAGCGATGAGCGGCCCAAAATCGGTCATTGCTCCAACACCTAAGAAGATCAATGGCGGAAATATTTCAAGTTGAACACCTTGGAATAAATAGTATAAGAGTCCACCAACCACGCCGTCTTTTGGTGCATTCATCAATCCGGCCAACGGTAAATTGGTTAAAAACATACCAAAAGCTATCGGCAATAGTAACAAAGGTTCAAACTTTTTAACAATTGCCAGATAAACCAGGACAAAAGAAACTCCAATCATTATTACTTGACCCCAGGTAAAATTGATAAAACCTGAAGTACTCCAGACATCTGATATTGCTTTGATTATCAAATCGATTAAAGACATTTTTGCAACTCCTTCCGAGCGCTATTTAAGGTGCAGCTAGAATTATTTATTAAAAAATACCTTATTTAAGAAAAGCCAGAGGAGCACCAGTATTAACTGATGCGCCGGTGGAAACCGTAATTTTAGAAACAACAGCGTCACGGTTAGCCATAATTTCATTCTCCATCTTCATGGCTTCCAAGACAAATAAAACTTCACCTTTCTTAACTGATTGTCCCTCTTTTATTTTTATTTTTAGGATAGTACCGGGCATTGGGGCTGAAACTGCTTCTCCGCCTCCGGTTGATACAGGGGCCGGATTGGAAGCAACTACCGGACTACTTGTTGCAGCAGTTTCATTAACAACACTTTTAACGGAACTGGTTCCGGATTCTTGCTCGACAATAACCTCAAACCTTTTACCATTTACGGTTACAAAATATTTCATTGTTATATTCCTCCCAAAATTTTTACCGTATTAATATTCCGGTCTTAAACAGCCTTTATTGATTTTATTTTTAAATCATTTAATGGAATATTAGCATGATTACTTACTATAGCCATAATTAGAGCCACAGTTTCATCATCTTCAACACCGGATATAACAGTTTCTCCAGAGGTCACTCCCGTTTTAGCCGTTTCAGTTAAACATACTACTTCATTGCTTTGGTTTGTTTCGGCAATACCCGGGAAAAAAGCAGCCACTAATTTAGATTGAATAGTTATAATAATGCTTAATATAATTAACACCAAAAAAACGATTCCCATCCCAATAATTGCAGTATTGGTTCCCAATAATAACTGTTCTGATAATGTCACTTCTTATCCCACCTTTTCATAAGTTTTATCCAACACATTCAATAGTATATGAAATTTTCTTTTCTTGTGGTGTTGGACCAGCTATTTTTTTCTTAAGAAAAGCTTCGGCGACTTGCGGGAACAATAGATATGACAATACATCTTCGTCGGTCTTAGCAAACTCGGCAACTTCTTTCCTGGTTTTTTCAATAACCGGTTCCAATGTATCCGCAAATCTTGTAGTAATTGGTTTTTCGTCGTCCAAAACTTTTTTTACCAACTCTTCGTTAACCGGACCGGGAGCTTTTCCATATTCACCTTTTAGATAAGCTTTTAACTCTTTTATAACTACTTTATATCGCTCACCGGAAAGTACATTAGCCGCAGCTTGAGTACCAACCAATTGACTCATTGGAGTAACTAACGGCGGGTATCCAAGATCTTCCCTCACCTTAGGAATTTCAGCTAAAACATCATCCAATTTGTCTAATGAATTTTGCTGTTTCAGTTGGGCGATAAGATTGGAGAGCATTCCTCCAGGTACTTGATAGACCAAAGCATCGGTTTCAGTACCGAGAACAAATGGATTTAAGGCTCCCGATTGGATAAATTTATCTTTAACCGGTTTAAAGAAATCGTTGATTTCTTTTAAAACATTCTCATTCAATCCAGTATTATAACCCATTTGTTTTAAAGCATAATCTAAAGTCTCGGTTGATGGTTGGGAAGTTCCGCCGGAAAAGGAGGAAATTGCTGTATCAACACCGTCGCAGCCGGCTTCGATAGCTTTAAGATAAGTAATGGGGCCAAGACCGGTAGTTGAATGTGTATGCAGGAAAATTGGAATTTTAACGGTAGATTTAAGAGTGGAAATTAGATCGTAAGCTTCTTTCGGACCCATAATTCCAGCCATATCCTTAATACAGATAGAATTAACTCCCATTTCTTCAAGTTGCTTACCCATTTCGGCATATTTCTTCAGGTTATGAATTGGACTTATAGTATAACAAATAGTGCCTTGAGCATGAGCTTTATTTTTTAATGTTTCATCAACAGCTATTTCAATATTGCGAAAATCATTTAGAGCATCGAAAATTCTGATAATATCCATACCGGATTCGACGGATTTTTTAACAAACATTCTAACCACATCATCCGGATAATGCTTGTAACCCAATATATTTTGACCACGAAGCAACATTTGAAGCTTGGTCTTTTTAACTTTTGACTTAATCTTGCGTAATCTTTCCCAGGGATCTTCATTAAGATATCTGAGACAGGAATCAAAAGTAGCTCCACCCCAGCATTCTATGGAATAATACCCGGCCTGTTCGATCTTTTCTAAAATACCTTCGAAATCTGTAAACGGTAATCTGGTGGCAATTAAAGACTGGTTTGCATCCCGTAAAACCGTCTCCGTAATGTTAACCTTCATCTGTTTCAACTCCCTATAAGTATTTTATATAAATATTAATGCCTGTTTTAAAACTCTTAATTACTTTATTTGAAGGATTTTCATAATAAAAATTTGAAATTTGAATATAATATATAGTTTATAGAATAAAGCAAATTCCTTTTATATGTTTACATTCTTACTGCCGAATGTAAATAATTAAATATTGATATTTAGAAAATGAAAGTTGAAATGCCCAACAAAAAAAAGACCTTTTCAGGTCTTCAGTAATATTTTTATTGACGACCCTTATCATGCGAAGATTTTACTATGTGGGGAAATAATTAATTTTGCAAATCCTCCTCCATCTTACTTTTCTACGAATTATAGCACGTTTATTGCCTAATAATCAATATTTTAGCACATTAATATTAGGTTAATTTATTCTTAATTAAATTAACATATAGTTCACATAAACAATATAAAGACCAAACATCAAAGCACTCTCTAATATATCTAAAAATTAATTATGATATATGAAATTCCCTTAAAACAAAAAGCTGCCTATAGTATAGACAGCTTTAATTAATAAAATTATTATAATTGTCAATTGTCAATTATTGTTTATGCTTCGCCCCGGCCTTGAACCCCTTTGGTAGCATCGGTTATCTTCTTCTCCGGTTCTTTCGGGCGTAAGCTTCTTGCTGCAGCTCCGGCTTGCCACATTTCGGAATTTCTAATCTCAGCCAATTCCTCGTTTAGCTTCACTTGATAATCCGGTTGACTACAGGCGCTAATAACTCTCCGGGTTTCATTACCATCTTTTACCCGTTGATATAATTCTTTAAATACCGGTAAAGTGGCTTCTTTGAAACGCGGTTTCCAATCTAAAGCGCCTCTTTGAGCGGTGGCAGAACAGTTAGAATACATCCAATCCATACCTTTTTCATCAACCAAACGGATTAAACTTTGAGTTAATTCTTCAACAGTTTCATTGAAAGCTTCACTTGGAGAGTGACCATTAGCTCTTAAAACATCATATTGTGCTTCCATAACTCCAGCTAAAGCACCCATTAAAATACCACGTTCGCCGGTTAAATCGCTATATACTTCTTGTTCAAAAGAGGTTGGGAAAAGATACCCGGAACCAACACCGATTCCAATAGCCAAACATCTGTCTAATGCCCTCTTGGTGTAATCTTGGAAAACAGCATAACTGGAATTAATACCAGCTCCAGAGAGGAAGTTGCGGCGGACTGAAGTTCCCGAGCCTTTCGGAGCAACCAAAATAACATCTACATCAGCCGGAGGGATAACTTCGGTCTGATCCTTATAAACGATAGAAAATCCATGGGAGAAATATAAAGCGTCGCCCGGTTTTAAGTTCTGCTTAACTTTAGGCCAAATTTGTCTTTGAGCGGCATCGGATACCAGCATCATAATAATAGTACCTTTTTGAGTAGCTTCCTCAAGATCAAAAAGATCTTTACCAGGAACAAAACCATCTTTTACGGCGCGATCCCAGTCTTTAGCGAATTCTTTAGACTGACCAATAATTACATTAAATCCGTTATCCTTTAAATTTAAAGCTTGTGCCGGGCCTTGAACTCCGTATCCTAAAATGGTAATAACTTCGTCTTTTAAAACTTCCCGGGCTTTAGAAAGAGGAAACTCTTCCCTCGTGATGACGGTTTCTTCTACCCCGCCAAAATTAATTTTTGCCATAATTCAAAATACCTCCTCAAAATTAAAAAGAATCGCTTAATAATTAATAAATAATATACCACAGATAATTATATCAGACAATAATACAATTAAAATAAATTAACATGACAAAAAATGATATAATCCAAACCTACTCGCAAAAATTGAATTAAATTGTCAATTCTCAATTGTTAATTATAAATTTAATTAATGGCATGTCCCACAACTTCCGCCATGGCAAGAACTACAAGAATGCCCGGAACCGATAGCTTTTGTTCCTTCATTTCCGGCACTTCTAGCCGAAAAGACTGAAACCTTACGTTTGGTTTTTTCAGAGGAACAGAGTGGACATTTTAACGACTCCGTCCCTATCGGACAAAGTTCTTCATATTCATTTCGACACTCTAAACATTGAAATTCATAAATCGGCATCAATAATCACCATTACTTAATATACTTCATTAAATGGAATTTACGTTATAAAAATAATACATTAAACCGTTTGCATTATTTTTAAACGAGTTTATTTGGAATTCACCGAATTAGCATTTATAATAATTCCCAAATCTCCGTTCTTTAATCCGGCCGCATTTGCCTCATCGGTATCAAGATGAAGATCTTTGGCAAAGTTAGGATTGACTCTGACCAAAACCCGGTTAAAGACTATACTTCTTTCACCGTCAAATTGAACAGCAACCCAATCCTTATCCTGTAAACCTAATTCTTTGGCTTCATCAGTATGCAAATGAAGGTGACGTTGCGCAATAATTACTCCTTCTTTAAGTTCTACCGTTCCATTTGGTCCTTCAAGTATTATTGCCGCAGAACCTGTAACTGAACCGGAGTCTCTTACCGGAGGATTTATTCCCAATACAAAACTGTCTGTTTTGGAGATCTCAATCTGGGTTGCAGCTCTAACTGGCCCTAAAACCCGTACTTTATTGATTTTTCCTTTAGGTCCTATTAGATTAACAGTTTCCTCACTGGCAAATTGTCCCGGTTGAGAAAGGTCTTTAGTGGGTATTAATTGATGGCCTTTGCCGAATAATGTCTCAAGGTCTGTTTGGGAAAGATGCAGATGTCGATTGGATATTCCTACCGAAATTTTGTTATCAATCATTAAGTATGCGCCTCCATTGGAGTTTCCTTATTTTACTACCCTGATATTTGGGCATAAAAAAACCGGCTTTTAACCGTTTAAGGCGTAGTTAAAATATTACTTCCTACTTTTTTGAAATACTTATGTTCTAAAGAACAGCTCAAAAATTACTTAACACTTTTTTGTGAAACACTCATGAATTAATATATGTTTTAAAATCTAGTGGAAGTTATTTTTGAGCAATACTAATGTGCATTTCAGAAAAATAATAGTGGAAATTACATTTTAGCAATCCATAATAATTTTGGCAGGGGAGACAGGACTCGAACCCGCAACCACCGGTTTTGGAGACCGACGCTCTACCAATTGAGCCACTCCCCTGTGCAATGTTACCTTATAAATTATAGCTAATATACTTTGTTTTGTCAATTTGGATTTTAAGGAAAAATAAAATTTTATGATTTTATCCTTTATTCCCTGAGAGATTAACTCCGATAATACCCCCAAATGCTCCAATAAAACAACTAATCAAAGTTTTTACTAAGAAAATACCAATTATTATGGGTTCATGAATTATTGAGGCCAAAATTAAGAAAAATAAAGAACCTACCACGCCCACTCCTATTCCTACAGCCCATCCTTTTTGACGGCTTCTCCACCCGGCTAAGATTGAAGCAATAACAATTACCCCATAAAGCGCTAGTAGAAAAAGGCTGTTATTAGGCCAAGTAACTGTACCAGTCCAACCGAAAACAGTTAAAACCCCAAGTAAAACCGCTACAAATAATGCTATCAATATAACCGCTAAACCGCCATATAATATTGAACCGGTAGGAAAAAACGCATCTTCTCTATCAGACAGCAAAAAAATCACCCCCATATATAAATCTCTACTAAAACTTATGGGGGTTGAGCCATAAATATTACTAATCCAACTTTCACATCACAAAATTATCTTGCAGTCAAGTCATAAGTCCTCATATACTTGATCAGTTTGGTTATCCATAGTAGTATCATTATCAGTTGGCAATGAATCAGTGTTTGCTGCTTCGTCCTCTTCAATATCTTCAAGTGAAGGTGTCGCTTCCGGGTTAATTATACTACTATCCTTAAGAACGACTACTTTAGCGACAGGGTCAAACTCCAACGATATATCTAATAACTCTTGATAACTATCCAAGGTTAAATATAGGTCTTGATTAATGATTATTGGCGGATGCGGTATAACTATCAAATTTCCATTAACTTTAACATCAAGGTTTTTCTTTGATATTTTAATCATTTGACTATCGGTGGTGATGGTAAAACTTGTTTTATCGTCCTTTACCCCAAGGTTTAAATCTGATATAGTTTGCAAAGCTTTCGGAGCAAGATATAAATAATCATTATTATATGAAAAAGATGGTGAGATCTCTTGAAGTTGACCCCGATATTTTAATTTGATATTTTTAGCTAATAAGGTTTCCACCGTAACTAATTTACGATTAAGCCCCCACAATAAGATATGTTCAGGCTTTATATCAATGATTTGAGCAATTCTTCCGGTTTGACAAACATAATATTCATTCCAAACAGTATTTTTCGGATCATATTGATACAAATGAAGCTTTCCAGCGGTATCGGTAGCCAATAGTTGACTTATATCATTGTTATTTAAAAAAGCCATCTCTTCTAAAATGCAATTAAACTGCGACCATTGTTTTTCAAAGTGAAAAACCTGTTTTTCCTGATCCCAACCAAGAAAATATACTATCTTCTGTGAAGTACTAATCATAAATTCAGGTTGATGGTCATTATCCCAATCACCGGCAGCCACACCTAAAACCTTACCCCATAAATAATTCTCCCATACGGATACAATCGAATTATTATCGACTTTTAAAACTCCAATTCCACCTGTTTTATAAACAACCAAAATTTCATCTTTTAAATCATTATCAATATCTTTTACGTAACCCGATATAATTGGCCGCCAAGCAGCCGGACTTTTCCAGATTAAATCAAGTGAATTATCAGTTATCTTTAATAAATACAAATAACCTTCCTGGTTTTGAACTAAAATATCATTACCGGATTCTTGGCCGAAATTACCTACAATTATATTACTTATAGCCGACCAAACGTATTTCCCGTAATTAAATAATTCCCATTTACCATCGGTGAGTTTATATAAATAGACAAACCCGGGTTCTACGGTTCCGGCAATAATTTCTCCAACTCCATCACCGTTAATATCTTTAACTTGAAACGTAGTAATAACTACATCAGCAGGTCCAATTCGTTGCACCTCTATCCAACCGGTACGATCAGCCGATTGCTCAAAAACGGCAATTTTACCATCAATCAACGTAATGGCTGATAAATGTTCCTTTATAACCAGCCACTTGGTAGTAAATGGGTTTAAATCTAAAAATTGGCCATGACTAACACTAACAAGCCAATCATTATCCGCGGAAATTAATGAAAAATTGCTTCCAAATAAACTAATTACAATAAGTAATATTCCGAATATAGAGAAGCGGATGTTTCCTCTTATTTTATTCCGTCTCATTCTCATCGCTCCTTTAAGAGATATACATTTGTTATAATTCAATTTTAACTAGAAAATTTCCTTTTTTATTCTTTTAGGGATTTTAAATAATAATAATCCTATTAATGGTATATTATAAACAAAAAAGTTTGCGTAATTAATTACACAAACTTAATTTTACGATTAAAATATCTGGTCGGGCAGGCGGGATTTGAACCCACGGCCCCCACCACCCCAAGGTGGTGCGCTACCAAGCTGCGCTACTGCCCGCTAATGACAACTGATATTGTACCATTTAAACTTAAGGCAGTCAAGTGATCAAGTGAATCTATTTGTGAGTAATTATTATTATACCATTACCCATTAACTCGCCTGCTTTTTAAGACATTACCAAATTGATCGACTGTGATTTCCAACCTATGCATAAAATCACCCAAAGACGCAAGTTTAGAAACGCTTTCCAAACGCATAAAATCGGACAACATAGTATCCAACATTTTGAAGAGACTTGAGAGTTCTTCTTCTCTCTTTTTTAATCGTTCACGCTCTTTATCCATCATATTTTTGAGACTTTCATTTTCATCAATTAAACGTTGGATTTCTTCCATTAGCTTATCTTCCCGCTTTAAGTCCCTTTCTACCGCCAGCAAATGTTCAATGAATCCACGTAAATCCAGTTGGTGGCGCTGTTTTTCTTCAACTTCCGAAATACGTTCTTCAATATTTTGGATAGTATTAGGAAGTGAAGAAAGTTGAAAAAAGAATAAATTATCTTGATTTTTATTTTGAATTTCTTCAGTTTTAATTATGGAATTATCTTTTACAAAAGTAGTTTTTTCCGATTTTACAGCTTGTATTTTAGCTGCCGGTGATGGAGTAGCTTCACCTAATAATTCTTTACCGATATTCAAAAGATCTGTTTCTTCATATTGCAATCTTTTTATAAGACGGTAAAACCTTAACTTTAAAGCCGCTGAAGTAAAAGAATCACCTAATTTTTGTTGGAGCTCTTCGCACGCTTGTGCCCGAGAATTGCCTAATGCCTGATGTTTAGAAAAAGTGTCGATTATTAAACGGTCAATATCTTTAATTTCACGGCTTCTTTTTCTGGTTATGGAACCGGTTTCATTAGCGTACTTAGATTGCATCATGTTATAATATTCTTGATTAGTGATTCCCTTTTCTTTCAAGAGACGGCAAAACTGACTTCTTAATGCACTCATGTTCCGGCCGAGATGTTTAACCAACTCTCTTCGTTTCTGAGGGTTCCACCACGAATCAAATAATATTTTGTTTTCAGCCTCAGTATAACGTGGTTTAGATTTTTGCAATGATGGGCTGGGAATTTCAGAAACTGCCAACGCATTCTTAGACATAATCCGTTTCCCTCCTGTTCAACATAAAAAATAGTTCTATCATATTGTGTTCCAGAAAGAAAACAATTATGCCATATAAATTGAAAAAATAAATATACTCTGATTTCAAATGTCAACTATTACATTGCCGCCCTATTCTATAGGTACTAGGTTGACTTCTCCCCAGGCAGCCATTTTATCATCTTTGATTACTATAATTCCGGTTATCTTTGATATTGAAGAGGCAAAATCAATGGCTTTTTGAAGATCCGATGTTTTTAATATTCGATTGGCAGTCGCAGTTGCTATAGAGTCGGCCAAAGCAACGTCCGGAGATATAATTACGGCAGCATCCGCACTACCGAAGCTTAATGATGGTCCAACCGTGCCTGCTGAAGTACAAATACCGATTCCATCGGGACTCGCCGGTAATAAAACTCCGACTTTTTTGGAAAATTCTGATTTTCCGGCATAAATCGAAATGACTCTTTCAACAGCGGACCGTAAGTAAATATCGCCGCCATTCTCAATAATGACTTCACTACAAGTACTGCTAATATCTTTACCAATAAAACCGGCGATGGTCCCAGCTACTGCCGCCATCGGACCAACTCCTGCCTTGCCGGATACTTCGATCATTTTTCGTACCAGCTCAGGCGCCTCCGGATCTGAAGGAAAAGGTTTTAAAGTTGTGGCAAAATCAGGATGGTTATATATATATTCTTTCAATTGCCGTCGATAAATCTTAAGCAGTTTTGCGACCTGGTCCCTTATTTCCCGGTCGCTTAAAATCCAGAGATCGCTTTCTCCCACTTTTACTTGAGATTTAATTAAATCCTTAGCGGACGAGGCTCTATAAAAACGTTCAACCGAATTACTCTTTTGGTAACTAAAATCAGGCCCCATTTTAAATAACTCCTTAACTAATCATGAATAATCCTACAATAGCATTATACTGTAGGAACGGTTTAAGATATTTTATTAATGTATTTTTCTTACCATTTACAGTAAGAAAATTTAAATTTACATCTTCTGAAAATACATCCTTAGTGCATTGGCTGTATTTTCAGAAGATATTATATTAATGTATTTTTCTTACCATTTACAGTAAGAAAATTTGAATTTACATCTTCTGAAAATACATCCTTAGTGCATTGGCTGTATTTTCAGAAGATACTATATTAATGTATTTTTCTTACTGTATTAAAAACTCACCTGGATGATTTGCATGGGGCAGGCTTTGACGCACATTTCGCAAACAATACATTGTTCCTTGTCAAATTGTAGTTTCCATTCCGGAGCGGAAATGGTTAAGGCTTTTGATTGACAAACAGCTGTACAACTGCCACAATTGATACATTCGGATTCATTAAGCACTATTTCTTTACTTACAGGTTCGATGAGAACTCCTTGGGTTCGCAAGTATTCAATTCCCTTGTCAATGTTCTCCATTGAACCATTGGAAATTTCGATTACCAGTTTACCCTCTTCACCAGGGGTGATTTTGGCCTTGAGAATATTAATGGCTAAATCATAATCCTTTACTAGATGATATGTTAACGGAGTTTCCGTTAAATCAGGCGGAAAAGTGAGTACTAATTTCTTCTTAGGCATTTTTAGCCCCCCATTCCTTAGTTATTAGTTATTAGTTATTGGTTATTAGTTATTGGTTCATTAGTTCGTTAGTTCATTAGTTCGTTAGTCCAAATTGTCGGTTTATTGAGTCAATATTTACTCGGCTATTGGTTTTTAATCCGCAATTCGAAATTTGAAATTAAATTAATTGATTTATCTTACTTCCAGCGTATTAACCTTATTTTCCGACGGTAATGGTTGCACCGGTTCGGTTAGGTTAAACTTGCTTGCGGTTATCCAGTCTTTTAAAATCCCAGCTATTTTTCGGGCTTGAATCAATGATGATAACGGTGAAGTTGGTATTTTCTTCCCCTCAACCGTAATAGTTCCCGAACGGAGCTCTTCATAACTTACTTTACCAAAATTAGGTTTGGAACGTTTTTCAACGCTATAATCAACGATTGTAGTCAGAATCTCCCGATTGGAGACTGCCGTATGTTTTAAAACCTCTTCATCCAGGATGGGGATAGGGACACCAATTCCCACATACATAGTAACACCATAACGATCAAAAAGCGCCGCCCGTAAGAATTCCCGGTTCATTTGTTTTAGATCACCGATTAAGGCCAATGTACCGGCAGTTGAAGTCGGTATCCCATTTTCAGCTCGATTTTGTAACGGATTATGTTGGGTACCTTCCCAGGCAACATAACCAACCCCGCCTCCAAGAAAGATTCTGGTTCCAATACCAATAGTCCGGTAATAGGGGTCGTTTAACAGCGGACTTAATTCGCCCGATGTGGAATAAGTTGCATTTCCAAAATGCGGTAAAAGGGTTCCCATATAAGTATATATTGTCCGGGCCGAAGAATTGACCGCCACCGGATAGTTTTGATAAGCGTTCCGTGGATTGAATAAATAAGCTTGGTTCAGATCATTTAAACCGACCTTGGTGGTAATTTCTTTCTTAGTATAACAATCGGTCCCATATGAGGTGGCTCGTAGCTCAACTTTTTTGCCGTTTATTAAATCCTCTATCACATGGGCTCCACCGTATTTGAAACCTTTGGTCTCCGAAAGCTCGGTAGCGCCAATATAAGCATCAACTGCGGCGATTCCGGCATATGCCGGTACATCGTTCAACCATACTTTGCTCATACGAATCGGCGGGTCCGAGTGGCCAAAATTTAAAAAAGCACCGGTGGAACACATAGGCCCAAAGGTAGCCGTAGTAACAATATCTACTTCTTCAGCCGCTTTGGTCACCCCTTTTTCTTTGACAATCCCGATAATTTCTTCAGCAGTGACCACTACTGCTTTCCCTTGCTTAATCTTCTCATTAATCTCTGCCAACGTCTTCATTTATTAGCCTCCACTCCATTCCCCGGATCTCAACTTTAAGAGGAAAATTTGAAATTTCACCCTATATAATTCGGCAAATAAAAAAACCTCTTTAACAAGAGGCTGCAAATAGGGCCTCTCATCTCTCAGGAATACCTGCTGGATTTGGCACCATACTCGTTTTTACACGAAGGTTGCCGAGGTTTCACCGGGCCAGTCCCTCCACCTCTCTTGATGAGGATCCATTATTAATTTGGAATTTTATTGTATTTAAATATACACGCTTTTCAAAACCTTGTCAATGGGTTTATTAATTCAGTTGCGATTGTAACAAAGATTTAAAGATAAAACTTTTAACACAGAGGCAGGGAAACACTTAAAAATATAAAGAAAATTTCTCTGTGCCTCTATGTTTAGAATAGTTTTTTGGTCAACATTAGATAAACATTTATTTCCTTATGACAATACTTGAGCTGTTAAACTGCCGGTGATATAATAATCTATAGTTTAAAAACAAAACCAGTTTTTCCCAAATGTTTTTTTCAAACGGAGGATGATATTTAAATGAAATATTTAGTAGTTTTAGCCGATGGAATGGCTGATTATCCGGTCCCGCAATTGAACGGTAAAACCCCTTTACAATCCGCTAAAAAGCCCCATATGGATTTCTTAGCCGGCCAGGGAGAATTGGGATTAGTCCAAACAGTTCCTCCTGGACTACCTCCCGGAAGTGACGTGGCTAATTTATCGGTTATGGGGTATGACCCTAAACAGTATTACACCGGCCGTTCACCTTTGGAAGCAGCCAGTATCGGCGTAGACCTCAAACCTCATGATGTAGCTTTCCGTTGTAATTTGGTTACCTTATCGGATGAATTAAATTATGAAGATAAAATAATGGTTGATTATAGTTCCGATGAGATCTCCACCGGAGAGGCGGCTGATTTAATTCGGGAAATAGCCGCTAAATATAATTCTAACGATTTCAGCTTTTTTCCCGGGATTAGTTACCGGCATTTAATGGTCTGGCACGGCGGCCCCACTGACTGCCGCTTGACTCCTCCTCATGATATCTCGGACCAGGCAATTACCTCCTATTTGCCTCAAGGTTCCGGGTCTATTGAGTTGCTTAATTTAATGAAAAACAGTCCAGCTATTTTGGAAAATCACCCGGTTAACCGGGAACGGATTAAAAAAGGGCTTCATCCGGCCAATTCCATCTGGTTGTGGGGTCAGGGAAAGAAACCGTCAATCCGTAGTTTTTCTGAGAAATATAATTTAAAGGGTTCGGTAATATCAGCGGTTGATTTGGCTAAAGGTTTGGGGATCTGTGCCGGATTAAAAATTATTGAAGTGGAAGGGGCTACCGGCAATGTTCATACTAACTTTAGGGGTAAGGCGGAAGCTGCCTTAAAAGCTTTTCAAGCAGGACAGGACTTTGTCTATCTGCATGTTGAAGCTCCGGATGAAGCAGGACACCGCGGCGAAATCGACAATAAAATTTTGTCCATCGAAAAGATTGACTCCGAGATCCTTGGTTTTCTCCTGGCCGAATTACCGAAACTAACCACAGAATTTAAGATTATGCTGTTACCGGATCATCCAACCCCATTAATAAAAAAGACTCACGTTTCCGATCCGGTTCCATTTGCCATTTATGAATATTCAAAAAATCCACAAACCGGGGATAAAAAATTATTTGATGAAAAAACAGCCGAAAAAAACGGGCTGTTTATTGAGGAAGGGCATAAATTGATGGATCGCTTCATCGGGTTTTCTCCAGCCGGCACATAAAAAAGCCGTCGCCACCATTTGGTATTGGCAATATCGTCAGCCACTTTTCAGCGGAATTAATTGCATATTTTTCAACTTCTTTGGGCAAATAAGACCGGTAATCGGCTAACTCAAATTCCGGATGATTCTCCAAAAACCATTGTACTTGTTCTTGATCTTCTTCCGGTTCAAGGGTACAGGTACTATAGATCAATCGTCCTCCGGGACGAACCAGTTTCACAGCCTGATGGAGTATCTCTCGCTGAATCTCTACTAATTTAGAGATATCTTCCGGTTTCCGCCGGTAGCGGGCATCAACTCTTCTTCTTAAGACACCTGTTCCAGTGCACGGAGCATCAACTAAAACCGCATCGACAACATCATTATTGGAAAGCTCAAAGTTACGGGCATCGCCTAACCTGGCTTCGATACAAGATAATTGCAGCCTTTTGGCGTTTTCATTAATCAACTTTATTTTATGGTCATAATCATCTACACTGATAATCTTCCCTTTATTCTGCATCAACTCGGCCATATGAGTGCTTTTTCCACCGGGCGCTGCACAGAGATCTATTATGGTTTCACCCGGTACCGGATTTAATAAGTGAGCCACCAACATGGAGCTTTCATCTTGAATAAAAACCTTACCGGCAGCGAAGGCGGGCAACTCTTCTATCGGACCAGGCATTGCTCCGATATTAAAAGCTTCCGGCAATATGAGCCCAGGTGAAATCCGTACCTCTTGGTTTTCCAATTCCGCTAATACCATGGGGATAGTGGTCAAGTGCTGATTTACTCGCAATGTTAATGGTGGTTGTCGATTATTAGTTTTTATAATCTCCTCGGTTATTTCCGGGCCAAAACGTTGGAACCATCGTTCAACCAGCCATTGAGGGTGAGAGTATTCTATGGCCAGATACTCCAGGAAATTTATATCATCTGGAACTTTTAAACTGTCTTTGTTCCGCAAATAAGCCCGAAGAACCCCATTAACCAATGGGGCCAACCCTTGATACCGGGAATTCTTCACCTGTTCAACCGCAGTATATATTACCGCCCGTTCCGGTATCTCCGGTAAACAGATTAATTGATACAGAGCTATCCGCAACACATTCTTAACCGTAATTTTCAATGATGCTAAAGGACGGCAAAGTAGCCGTCCTAAAAAATAATCTATTTTCATCAGATGACGGTATACACCATACACCAATTCGGTACAGAAAGCCCTCTCCCGCCGGTCGGTTTGCTCATATTCCCGGAATATTTCCGGCAAAGCCAGATTAATATATGAAGACCGTTGTTCAATCCGGTCCAATACAAATTGGGCTAATTGCCGTCCGTTAGGTTTATTCATCACGGCTTCCCCGGAGTAATAACATCCGGATTAATTGTATTATCGCCATTGCAGCGGCTGCTAAATAAGTTAAAGCTGCGGCTCCCAAAACTTTTCTGGCTCCCGATTCCTCTTGACCACGCATCAGATACCCGCCATTGGTTAACATAACTAAAGCCCGGCTACTAGCGTTAAATTCTACCGGTAGAGTTAGAACCGTAAAAAATACGAAGAAACTAAATAAAATGATTCCCAAATCAATTAAAAACATGTTGCCGCCGAAGATAAAACCGATAAAAAATAAAATATATCCAAGGTTCGAGCCGAAGCTGGCAATGGGAAAAATACTATTTCGTAAGTTTAGCGGTACATAAGCATGAGCATGTTGCACCGCATGCCCGGTCTCATGGGCGGCTACTCCTAATGAGGCCAAGGAACGACCGTGATAAACTTCGGGAGAAAGACGCAATACCCGGGAGCGAGGATCATAATGATCGGATAAGGTCTCCGGAGTTAATTCCACCGGTACATCATGTAGATTATTATGATCTAAAAGATCACGGGCTACTTGAGCGCCGGTCCTTCCCGACGCAGCCGGTACCTCCAGGTATTTATTAAATGTAGAACGAACTTTAAACTGGGCATAAATCGTTAAAATAAAAGCCGGAATTAGTAAGAAAAATGTCCAATCGAAATACATCTTCATAACCTCCTTAATTAAAACTGAATAATAAGTTCAATGATAAATAGTTGAAAGTTCAAGGTTCAAAGTTTAGTTTTTTTTGCTATTCACCCTTTTATTCATACAAAGGACAACTAACATACCTGTTGCCTATTTTCCAAAAACCATACCTGATTTTAAAGATCTACCATTGGCATAATCCAGAGCTGACATGGGTTTTTTTCCCGCCGGCTGTACTTTAGTTATTAATAAAGCGCTGTCTCCGGTAGCAATTACAATACCTTGTTTTTTGATAACTTGTAAAATTGTTCCCGGATTATTTTGAATATCTGAAATTGGTAATTCATCCAACAGTCGGGTTTCTAATATCTTTAAACGCTCCTGGCTAAAAAAAGTTTCCGCCCCGGGTACCGGATTACAAGTACGAATTAAATTATGGATCATTTGAGCCGACTGATTCCAGTCAATCTGTTGTAACTCCGGCTTTATTTTCGGAGCAAGGCAGGCGAATTCATTATTTTGTTTTATCCGGGGCGCAACTCCCTTTTCGATATCTTTAATAGTTTTAACCAGTAATTCCCCGCCGAGTTCAGCCAGACGGGTATAAAGAGTACCAAAATTCTCATTAGGATGGATCTCTAAAGATTCCTGATAAATAATATCACCGGTGTCCCAACCCTCGTCCATATACATGGTAGTAATTCCAGTCCGGCAATCTCCGTTTAAAAGGCAACACTGAATGGGAGCCGCCCCTCGATATTTGGGTAATAACGAGCCGTGAACGTTTATACACCCATATTTGGCGCCAAAAAGAATTTTCGAAGGAATTTTTTGTCCGAAAGCCACCACCACTACCAAGTCCGGTTTAAGCTTTTGAAATAAATCTACAAATTCGGTAGTATCCACTTTCTCCGGTTGCCAGACCGGGAGCTGATGTTCCAACGCCAACAGCTTGACTTCGGAGGATTGGAGTTCCATCCCTCGGCCTTTAGGCCGATCCGGTTGAGATACGACACCAATAACCTCAAATCCCGCTTCAATTATGTATTTTAGACTAACCCGGGCAAACTCCGGAGTTCCCATGAATAAAATCCGCATTCATTATCTCCTATTCATTAAAAAAAGCGAAGTCAAAATCAAGAATCCAGAAGCCGGAAGAAAATCTTCAAGCTAAAAATTTAAGTCTCCTACAGCTTTTATTTCATAATTTCAAGTGCGTAGTAGAAGCTGGCGTGGACGACTACTACTGTAAAATCTTCTGGATTCTGGCTTCTATATTCTGTATTCTTCTATACTAATTGCAGTAATCAATAAACAATATCCCATCCAAATGATCGATTTCATGTTGCAAGGCTCTGGCCAGCAGGCCATGACCGGTTATAGTTACTTTCTTTCCGTTCATATTAATATAAGAAACACTCACTTGCTCGGCTCTGGTAACATATTCATTACGTCCGGGTATCGACAAACACCCTTCAGAGTCTCTATTTTCTCCCTCTCGGGCTATAATTTTCGGGTTGATTAGAACTAATGGACCTTCTCCAATATCAATTACCACTAATCGTTCCAATACTCCGACTTGAGGAGCGGCTAATCCTACCCCTTTAGCCTCATACATTGTTTCCAACATATCTTTGGCTAAATAACGGAGTTTTTTAGTAATTTTAGTTATTTCCTTGGATTTTTGCCTTAAAACCGGATCTTCCAGGGTAATTATCTTTATTACTGCCAAATTAAACACCTCGTATCTATAGTCATGATGGTAAGTTTAATTATACCACCAAATAAGGGTTCCGGTCTTTTATTACTTTTACATCCGGTTGTTTTACTGATTGGTATTTAGCCCAGGCTTCAGTAACTAATTGCTCCAGCCAAGGCTGATGATTACTCTTCATTAACAACTGCCAACGGAATTTATTTTGGACCTTGGGAATCAAAGTTGGTCCCGGTCCCAGTACTTCTATATAATACGCCGGATTATTAGAATCGGCAAGAGTTTGTTGAATAGATTTAACAATTCGGTAAAATTGGTGAGCGGCCGTACTTACTTTTTGATGGTTCAACCCGGTAAAGCCAATCCGCACCAATTCCGAGTATGGCGGATAGCCCAATTGTTCCCGGTGGTTAATCTCTTCCTGATAAAAATTATGATAATCATGTTCTTTAGCGAACCTTAGAGAATAATGCTCAGGATCATAGCTCTGAAAAATTACCTTTCCTATCTTCTGACCGCGTCCGGCTCTTCCGGCTACCTGGGTCAACAGCTGAAATGTTCTTTCAGCCGCCCGGAAATCAGGAATATTTAAAGTCGAATCGGCTGAAATTACTCCCACTAAAGTTACCTTGGGCAAGTCTAGTCCTTTAGCGATCATTTGCGTTCCTAATAAAATATCAACTGATCCGGAAGTAAGTTGCCGGTATATCTGATGATGAGATCCTTTTTTGGAAGTAGAATCGACATCCATTCTAATTATTCGCGCTACCGGGAAGTTATTCGCCAATTCTTCCTCTAATTTTTGAGTTCCATGCCCAAAATATTTGATGCGAACGCTGCCGCATTGTGGACAAGTATTAGGAACCGGTTGTCGGTAGTCGCAATAATGACACCGCAAATTTTTTTCGGTTAAATGATAGGTCAAAGCTACATCACAAGCAGGACACTTTAAACTCCGACCGCAATCCCGGCAAAGAATAAAAGTGGAATGACCGCGCCTGTTTAATAGTAAGATAATCTGTTCCTGATTGGCCAAACTTTCAGTAATGGATTTATAGAGAGTACTGCTTAAAATATTTTTATTACCGTTTTTAAGTTCCTCCCGCATATCAACAATAGAAACTTCGGGTAAAGGGTTCCGGTTATAACGTTGATTTAATTGCAAATAATCATAATTGCCGGTTTGAGCCTTAAAAAAAGTCTCTATTGAAGGAGTAGCGCTTCCAAAAATAACTTTAGCCCCAGTTAACGTAGCTAATTTCTCTACTACCTGTCGTATATGATAACGGGGATTTTCTTCTTGTTTATAGGTAGTTTCATGTTCTTCATCAATAATTATTAGTCCTAATTTATCAAAAGGAGCAAAAACTGCGGAGCGGGCGCCCAACACAAATCTGGCCAGCCCGTTTTTTACCCGGAACCATTGATCAAACCTCTCTCCATCGGACATATTGCTGTGTAATAAAGCTACTTGATCTCCAAACCTATTCCGGGCCCGTTCCAGGGTTTGCGGGGTTAAAGCAATTTCCGGGACTAAATATAATACTTGTCCACCTTCATTAATTACTTTCGCTGCAGCTTCAAAATAAATTTCCGTTTTTCCACTACCGGTAACCCCATGCAGTAGATATTTTCGGCCGGAACTTCCTTTTAATAAATTCTGATAAATCCTTTCTTGTTCACTGTTTAGGTTAATCAATCTGGTATTGACTTGCTCAGTTAAACCTATTGGAGTCCTTTCCTCGATTATTTCAGTACATTCAATTTTGCCTTCTTTTAATAACCGCTTTAAAACTGATGAACTCACCTCGGCTGTAGCGCATATTTCCGCAGCAGTCATTCCATTGGAATTTTCCGCTAGAATCATTTGAATTCGTCGGCCGGCCTCACTCCGTTCCGGTGTTTCATCTGCATTCCACCTAAATATCCGGTTGGTTTTAGCCCTGGTCTTTGATTTGGCTAATTTATAAGTTGGTACTAATACTTTATTTTTTACCAAATATTCAAAAAGTTGAGGCGATTCGGCAAATTTTTTCCGCCATTGTGATTCGCTCCAGTTGGTTTTTTGCCCTGTCAGAATTAGTTTAGTAGTTTTAGCAATTTCCTCCGCGGTAAAATAAACTTCTAAAACTCCGGGTAAATCTCCCGGTTCAACTGTAATATCAAAGGTTCTTTCCCGGGAAAGATTGGCGCCTGGCGGTAAGCATAATTTAATAACTTCAACCCGGCTGCAAAAGTAATATTCAGCCAACCAATTAATCAATTCATATTGCGCTCTTCCGATTAACGGCGGGTTGTCCAAGACTTCCTGCACCGCTTTTAAATCTTGATATTCTGAAGTTTCGGTTAGTTCCCAAACATAGCCAAGGTTGGGACGGTTTTGAAACGAAATAACAACTCTGGCCCCAATACTAATTGAGCCGCAGATGTTTTCCGGTATTTGGTAATCAAAAAGACGGTCCAGATTTTGGGCTTGTGAAGCCACCAGCACTTTAGCAATTTTGGGTTCCATTGGGTTACACCTATTATTAATTAAAATTTTATGATGAAAATTATTAAGTGCGACCCTATCCCTTAAAGGGTATTTGTTTGGCTTCGCAATCCTTAAAATTTGGCCGCGAAGGATGGTGGTTACCCTTTTGAAGGGCGAGGGATCTGCTTTTAGTTTTAAATAAAACCTCAGAAAGTAAACAAAATTCCAGCTTTAGTCATCATCTATAATCATAAGGTTTGCACCACGAAAGGCACGAAAAAAGCTTTAATTAATTTTTGTGTGTTTCGTGCCTTTCGTGGTTAATTATTATTTAAGGCTTTATATCATAATTGTAAAACAAAAATCTCAGAGGAACAAGCTCTGAGATTTGAGAAAGACTTGAATTAGTTATTTAATTCCGGTTTTGGTTCTTTCTATTTTGATTTTACCTTCATCAATTTCTTGTAATGCAGTAGTGACGGCTTTCATTGATTTTTCACCGTCTAATTGTTCCTCTTCAAGAATTCGCCGAGCCCGCTTGGCAGCTACCGTAACCAAAGTATACCGGCTATCAACATGCGACAAAAGTTCATCCAATGGCGGATAGATCAAATTTTCCCCTCCTTAGTATTTGCTAAAATCACTTCCACTATAATTTTCTGAAAAGTACATTAGGTTTGCTTTATTAACATATCAGCAAAAAGTGAGAAGTAAATTTTAGCTGCAACTTAATGCAATTCTAGATTATTCACCATTTAAAATTTTATCCAAGAAATTTGGTTCTTGGCGACAAACTCGAAATTTCTCAACATGAATAATACCTTCTATTTTGGCGCATGTCAAGTCTATTTCTTGGTTTACGATGAAATAATCATAATTCGAAACAGCTTTAAATTCCGTTTCGATATACCGGAGGCGTTCCAAGATCTCCGCTTCTGGCTCCGTTTTTCTACCAATCAGCCTTCTTTTCAACTCCTCTATTGAAGGTGGTGAAAGAAAAATTAAAATAGCTTCAGGCAGTGATTTTTTTACTTGAATTGCCCCTTGAACATCAATATCGAGTATTAAATCAATCCCTGCATTTAACTTTTCTTCCACAGTAGGTTTGGGAGTTCCGTAATAATGTTGATAAACTTTTGCCCACTCAAGAAAAGCGCCCGATTCTATCCGTTTGGTAAATTCAGCTTCCGATAAAAAAAAGTAGTGTTGACCATCTATCTCATTAGGTCGAGGAGCCCGGGTTGTAGCTGAAATCGAATATTGTAAGTTTGGCGCCCGGTTAAGCAAATTAGCAATTATCGTGTTTTTACCAACTCCGGAGGGACCTGAGACAACAATCAACAAACCGCGTGACATAGGTGTTTACTCCTTACTCTTCGGGATCAACCGGAGCATCTTTGGAATTTAAGCGGTGAGCGACTGTTTCGGGTTGGACTGCTGAAAGAATAACATGATCACTGTCGGTTATAATAACTGCTCTCGTCCGTCGCCCATAGGTGGCGTCGATTAACATTCCCTTATCCCGGCTTTCTTGAATTATTCTTTTAATCGGTGAGGATTCGGGGCTGACAATAGCAATGATCCGGTTGGCGGAAACTATATTTCCAAACCCGATGTTGATAAGTTTAATTTCCATAGTATTAATTCAGGGCTCCCTTCTTAATTACTGCCAAGTCTTTCAATTAGAGCTTGTTTTTGGCGGTTTCCGAGTCCCTGAATACGGCGGGTCTCATCAATACCGATATCATTCATAATCTTTTTGGTTTTAACTTTGCCGATACGCGGTAATGACTCCAATAAGTAAACTACTCTCATTTTGGCAACCACGTCGTCGTTAATGTTAGCCAATACTTCTCTAATAGTGGTCTTTCCATTTTTAAGATTTTGACGAATTTTTGCTCTTTTACTTCTGACCTCCTGAGCTTTTTTGAGAGCTCTTCTTTTTTCTTCCAGTGATAATTTTGGTAACGCCATACTGATTTTCACCTCCTATTCAATATTTTGAATTTGCTCACGGATTTTCTCCAGTTCAGATTTGAAGTTGATGACAATTTGAGCAATTTTTAAATCATTGGCTTTGGAGCCAATAGTGTTAATCTCTCTGTTAAGCTCTTGAATTATAAAATCCAACTTCCTACCAATAGGCTCGTCCAATTTTAAAATATGTAAAATTTGTTGTAGATGACTTTCCAGGCGGACCAATTCTTCATTAATATCCGATTTGTCGGCAAAAATAGCTACTTCCATTGCTAGTCGGCCGGGGTCCAGTTCTACTCCCCCAGTCAACTCCTGAATACGTTTGGTTAGCTTTTCTTGATAAGTAAGTACAACCGAAGGAGAATACTCAAACAGACTTTGCCTATACTCATCCAGAGTCTGGAGTTTATTCCGGATATCGTTAGCCAACCCCACCCCTTCAGTTTTTCTGGTCTCAATTAGAGCCTTAATAGCTTGTTGAAGCGCTTCTCCCGCAATTTGAACCAATTTTTCCTGGTCTTCAGCGGGTTGGGTATTTTTAAATATATCCGGGAACGATATTATGGTTGAAAGTTTTAACTCCCCATCAATCGCAAACTCATTCTTAAGTTCTTGAAAACCCTTTAAATAAGAAGCGACTAATGATTTATTTAACTCAACCCGGTTTTCTTCAAGGGAAAGTTTTTCGATTATTAAAGTTACTTCTACTTTGCCGCGGGAGATTTTAGCTGATATTTCACGCCGTAGTTTATCTTCCAAAAAAGAGTATGCTTTGGGAATTTTAAAATAAAACTCCAGATAACGGTGGTTGACCGATTTTAAATCTATGGTGACCGAATAATCATACTTTGAGCATACTCCTCGGCCATAACCCGTCATACTTAGCGCCACTTTAAGAGTTACCTTTCTGTAAAGAATACAAAAAATAATAGCAAGAAAATATATATTATATTCAACTCAACGTGCCAAATTCCTCCTTTTTTCCAGGAATTTTCCGTAGACTTAGGGAACTTTTTTAAAACCGGACCGTTTTCAAAAATAAAATAAGCTGCAGCAGCTTTTTCGATTAAGGGAGTTTTATAATTTCCATAATTTATTTTTGGATACGATATATATGAGCAGCCCAAATGTATTTATCAATATATCGTATCCAAATGTCAAATTTCTTAATTAAGGGAGTTTCATAATTACCTTAATTGATTTCCGGATACAATATATAGTTCGTAATCCGGCTGTGACTATCAATATATTGTATCCAAATGTAAAATTTTTTGATTATGAAAATCCCTCAGTTTCTTTACCATAAGGGAGGTTTTACTATGAATGAGAGTTTTAAAAAATATTTATCGTACTTAATAATTGCTCTTCTTTCTTCTTTAATTACCGCCGGAATTTTCTTTGGGTTCGCGCCAACATTTTTTAGAGATAACCAAGCAAAAACCAAAATTGCCAAAGAAGTTGATTATAAGAAATCGGTTCAACCGAATGAAATGCCCACTCCGAATTCAATTATTACCGCTAGGGAAAAAGCCGCTCCGGCTGTTGTGTATATTGATACAGTCTCCGTGGTTACTACCACTCCGGATATTCCTGAAGAATTCCGTGACTTTTTCCCACCGGGTATCTTTGGCAATCAGCAACAAGTCCGCGGCGCCGGTTCCGGTTTCATAATCCGGCAGGACGGTTATATCTTAACCAATGAACACGTGGTTCGAAACGCTCAAAACTTAAAAGTAACTCTGCAAGGCGGTAAAAAATTTGACGGTAAAGTAGTCGGTACTGATCCGCAAACCGATTTGGCGATTGTAAAAATCAATGCTAAAAATCTACCTACTGCCGATTTAGGTAATTCCGACAGTTTGACAGCCGGTCAATGGGTGGTTGCCATTGGAAATCCATATGGATTTCACGATACTGTAACAGCAGGAATTATTAGCGCATTGGGTCGTTCTATCGACGACCCCAATGACCATGGCTATTTGATTCAAACTGATGCCGCTATTAATCCGGGTAACAGTGGTGGTCCTTTAGTTGATCTATCAGGTAAAGTTATCGGTATTAATGAAGCGATTATTGCCAATGCCCAGGGGTTGGGTTTTGCAATCCCGGTTAACTTAGCTAAAAAAATATCCAAAGACCTGATCGAAAAGGGAAAGGTACAACGCCCAGCCACTCCTTGGTTAGGAGTCGGTCTTACTGAAATTAATGAACGGATCGCTAACTATTATGGATTGAATAATCAAGAAGGCGCTATAATTCAGGTTTACCAAAATAGTCCCGCTGCTAAAGCCGGCCTCCAAGACGGTGATATTATCAAAGAGGTAAATCATAAGAAAGTTAAAAAACCGGAAGATGTAGTCAAGTTAGTTGGTGAAGCCAAAGTCGGCCAAGAGATTGAATTATTAATATTTAGAGAAGGCCAGCTAAAAGTCTATAAGATCAAACTAGAGGCTAGACCCCAACAATTGAATAAAACACCAAATCGTCGTCAAAGTCCTTTTCTACCTTTCGGTCAACCGTAAGGCGTAAGGCGACAGGCAATAGGCGAAAAAAAACATTATTTAAATTAGTCTTACTTGGAATCATATTTTAAAAAACTCGTTATTATATATGTTGAAATAAGTTTTTGTATTTTAACATATTTCCAAAATTCATAAGCTGAACGACAAGCATCGAAGCATTTTCAGGAGTAGGAATGTAAAGATAGTTATAAAAATTTCTTAAACTTATATAGTATTACAAACAAAATATAGAGTTCAGTTTAACAAACCATACTAATAACTAATGACCTAATCACTAATGGACTAATCACTAATTTGACCTTTCGCCTGTTTTGGTCATAAAATTAACAGAAACTGTTTATTACAATGAAATAATAATTTGGTATAATTAAATCATTAGATTTTATCTGATTTTAAATCCGGGCAAATCCGTATTTAAAAATAATGAGCTCAATTTACTCTGAAAGGTTTAAAGAAGGTGGGGCTAATGACGAACACTATCGCTGAAACAATTACCAGTACCCAAACCGCCCAAGACCGGATGACGGTTTTTGAGAATTTAGTTAAAACTTATGAAAAACCTTTATTCCAATTTGCATACCGTCTTTGCGGCAACCATCATGAAGCTCAAGATCTGCTCCAGGAAGGTCTTTATCGGGCATATAAATCCTTTGCCCGTTTTGAGACTGGAACTGCCTTTGATCGTTGGTTATATCAGATTATTCACAATTTATATATTGACCATTACCGAAAAAAGAAAAATCGGCCGCTGGTATCCTCCATCGATGAATCTAGTCCTTACCTGGAGAATGAAAAACCGCTTGAAATTCCGGATTGGACCGCCAACCCGGAACAGGAAGCAGTTCGATTGGAATTAGGTAATCAAATCCAAAAGGGTTTGGAACAACTGCCCACCGAGTATCGGTCAGCGGTTATTCTCTGTGACATTCAGGGATTATCCTATGAGGAAATCGCTCAAATTCTCCGCTGTTCCATCGGTACGGTACGTTCTAGAATTCACCGTGGTCGTAAAATATTACGCCGTATCTTACTCCCCTATCTTCAGGGGAAGGAGGTTGAAGTGATATGAATAACTGCCAACATGTCCAAAACATGCTCTCGTCATTTATGGATCGTGAACTGACCGTTGATGAAACTCGTTCCATCCGGAAACACTTATTTTCTTGTCCCGAATGCGACCTGGAGTATCAGGATATTTTGCAAATGAAAAACCTTCTTGAAAACATCATTCCTGAACCCTATGACTTTAATCCAATGGATAATTTACGCTGTCGGATTCAGGCGGAAGAGAACTCTTTTTTTCCGGTTTCTAGTAAAATGGTTTGGTTCCGTCGGTTAAGTCTAGTCGCCGCTTGTGTGGCTATCTATTTGGTAACTACCTCTATTCTCTTTCCAGCGAGTCAGAATTCAACCCGTCTAGCTGCCCAACATTCGAATCTTAAAAATGCTCCCGTCTCGTTGGATCAAAATTTCTCTATTGACCAGTCGGTATCGGTATATCAAGCTTCAATGATTTTACCATAATATTAAATATTAACGTAAATCTATAAACTTTTACTTAATAAACCCGTAGATTCAAAGCTACGGGTTTTATATTAAGGAAGCGCTGATTAATCCGATTTTGTGCAAGCAAATATGCGGTATTAGGCATTTTGCGAAGCACAAAATCGTTACTTACTCAATTAATCAGCGCTTCCTAAGATCAGAGAATTGCATAATGTCGTCAATTTTGATTTTGATACAACATATAGTGAGTTGCGCGGAACTTAGAAAATGCTATCAACGCTTGTCGTTCACTCAGCCTTAATTTCAGGTGTGTACAGCGGAAGCTGGCGTGGACGACTACTATCAATATGATGTATCAAAATATTGTTTTGATTAATTATACAATTCTCTCAGATAACAAAATAAATTTGATTCGATCTGCCGGGGATGAGTTGAAGTTAGGCGTTATGGATATTTTCCACTATAAAAAAGGATTCTTAAAGAAAACGATTAATTAATTACTGATGGATTTTTAATCCCTTTTTTAAATACTTGAAATTGCCAAGCGCATAACATTCCGGAGGATTTATTATGGCTGAAGAACAGGAAAAGACAATTAAACAACCCCAACCACAAGGTGATCGTGACGGATACTGTAAAATTATGTTTTCTATGGATATGCTGGAGGCTTATATGGTAATTGAACCACCAGTCGGAGATGGCAAATGGCCTACTGTGGAAGATGCTATGGAAGCAATTGAACTTCAGAATATCAAATACGGTTTAAATGAAGAAGCGGTTATTGGCGCCGTCAATAGACGCCGGACTATTGAAGTTCCGATTGCTAAAGGGAAACCGGCCATACCAGGTAATGATACCGAACTCAATAGTTATTATGCTTTGAATGATTTAAAAAAAATGTATCTTGATAGTTTAGTTGAAGATGAAAATGGACGAGTTGATTTCCGTAATGTCAAAAGCGTAGAAACTGTTTTTGATGGTCAGATCATTGGCGAAAAAATACTGCCTACCGACGGCGAAGATGGAATAAATGTCTTAGGCAACACAATTAAATCCGAACCAGGGAAAGAACGTTTAATTAAGCTCGGTAAAAATACCCGGTGGGATGAGGAAGAACTGCGAATTATTGCAACAGGGAATGGAAAACCAACTTTACTCAATAATTGTATTAGTGTTTTGCCAATCCATGAAGTCCGGGGCGACATTGGTTTTAAAACCGGAAACTTAAATTTCCCCGGAAATCTGGTTGTCCATGGTAATGTTACCCCTGGTTTTTCAGTGATTGCCGAAGGAGAAATTGTAATTATCGGTGATGTTGATACAGCTACCGAAATCTCTGCCGGAGGAAGACTTTCCATCAGGGGATCAGTTTACGGGATGGACAAAACAAAACTATCATGTGGCGGCGAATTTACCGCCAAAAGTATCAACCGGGCAACTGTTGAAGCAAAAGGAAATGTATTGGTCCGGGACTCAATTATGTATAGCCAGATAACCAGTGGCAAAAAGGTCATAGTAGATAAAGGTAAGGGCTGGATTGTCGGTGGAAAAGTCTGTGCCGGTGAAATGATTTCAACTCGAATTGTCGGTTCAAAATTGGGAGCCGCCACTGATTTGGAAGTGGGAGTTACTATTAAACCAACCGAAGAATCTCCAATTGTTCAGCTTGAAGAGGTTGAAATCGATACGGAACAGGTTACTCCCGTAGGATA
This sequence comes from Bacillota bacterium, assembly GCA_023435225.1. Taxonomy (GTDB): domain Bacteria; phylum Bacillota; class UBA4882; order UBA8346; family UBA8346; genus UBA8346. The sequence continues at coordinate 190,258 of JAEYRX010000012.1, read as the reverse complement.
TACTTATTTATTAAGTCTGGAGGAAGCACCCAAAAACGTATCCTATGATAAAAGCCGGATTATTAAGGTAAAAGATCTCCTTTATCCGGGAGTTAAAATATCTATTAGTACAGGCTCTTGTTTAATCCGTGATGAAACTAAATTTGTTATTTTGTATTGCACTTATGAAGGGAAAATTGTAGCCCAATCTTATCGATAGTTAGAGGTGTTTAATCTTGATTAATTTTCCAGTTCACCGTTACTCCAAAGGACACATTTTAATTTGAACAAGACGATATTGCAAATGCGGCTTTTATTTTAAAATCCGGAAGTGTTGAGATTTCTATCAAATATGATGAAGTTGTTTCCACTTTCAGCCGTTGTTCCGAAGTAGAGTTATCAGTGATCGAAGATCAATTGGAACAATTAGAGATTTTAGGCCATATAAATATTGACATTGATGAGAACAGAAAAAAATAATCACTTTACCATATAGAAAAATATAAAAAACCCGCTTGCATATTTTGGCGGGTTTTTTAGTGATACTGGAGAAATAAAATTATTTCTTGGCAACAGCATCTTTCAAAGCTTTACCAGCTTTGAATACCGGTACTTTACGGGCTGCAATTTTAATAACAGCACCAGTTTGCGGGTTGCGTCCGTTACGGGCTTCTCTCTTCCGTACATCAAAGCTGCCAAAGCCGACTAGTTGGACTTTGCCACCCTTTGCTAATGAGCCTTTAATGGATTCCATCATGGCATCAATAGCCTTGGCGGATGCTTTTTTGCTTAATTTGGTTTTTGCCGCTACTTTGTCAATGAGTTCAGTTTTAGTCAAAAAAATCGCCTCCTGGGAAATATTCATTAAAGTCGGGAAAAATCTAAGCTGTAGATTTCTAAATCCCGCTAAATTAATATTCGGAAGATTTCCATTTACACTTTATGGTTATTTTAAAGGTTTTTAGAGATTTTATAAATTTTTTTTTACGGTTCATCAGGTTTTGATATTTAGTACAATAAAAAAACCAGCTAAATGCAGGTTAATTATTAAACATTAATACAAATAAAAATATAAAAGTTTAAGTAAAATTTCCGTATATTGAGGTTGTATTTTTTTGCTAACTAATTTTTGAAACATCCTGTTAAAATAATTTTAAATTGACATTTAATTAAAAAATAGTTCATAATTTAAGGGAATTTAAAATTACCATAATAGGTTTTTGATTACATTATACAGCGACAAACTATATATGACTAATTTATTATGAAAATTCCTCAATTTTGTTAAGAGATAAAAATTAATTCCGATAATATATAGGATAAAGTAATTTGTTATCTTAAATTTGCATTTCTTAATACCGAGTGTAAATACTATTAATTATTTTTAAGGAGACATTAATGTCACCAATCACAAAACCCAATAAAGTAGAAGAATTATTGACAATATCAGAAAAACTAAATCTTATTAAAGATATTGATTCTTTATTGGATAGTATTTTATATGAAACTAGAAAATTTACCAATGCGGATGCCGGATCAATTTTCTTAATAAAAAATAATGTTTTGGAATTTAGCTATGTTCAAAATGATACTCTTTCAAAAATTGATCCTACTAATAATAAATATATTTACTCCTACTTTACGGTTCCAATTGACAAATCTTCAATCTGCGGTTATGTAGCCTCAACCGGAAAACCCTTAATGATTGAAAATGTCTATTACCTCCCTGATGATGTTCCTTATTCTTTTAATAGTGATTTTGATATGATGTCCAAATATCAAACTCATTCAATGTTAACGGTCCCGCTGATTACCAATATCGGTGATGTGCTGGGAGTAATGCAGATTATTAACGCAAAAGATGAAAATGATAACATTGTTCCTTTTAAAGAAGATGATCAGATATATGTCTCTTTCTTTGCTAATAACGCTACAGTAGCCATTGAAAGGGCTAGAATGACCAGGGAAATTATCCTGCGGATGATTAAAATGGCCGAATTAAGGGACCCTAAAGAAACAGGGGCTCATGTAAATAGGGTTGGAGCATACTCCATTGAAATATTCCACCGTTGGGCTTTATTGAAAGGGCTAAGTGAAGATGAAATTAAATACCGGAAAGATATTTTGCGAATTGCCGCAATGCTTCACGATGTAGGCAAAGTAGCTATCTCGGATGCTATTCTTAGAAAACCAACCGAATTAACTCCGGAAGAATTTGAAATTATGAAAAAACATACGGAACATGGAGCTCATCTTTTTACCGATTCGGTATCGGATATGGACAAACTTTCAGCGTTGGTGGCCATAACCCATCATGAAAGATGGGACGGAACCGGCTATCCAACTAACCTAAAAGCTGATGAAATCCCCCTTGAAGGAAGGATAGTCGCGTTAGCTGACGTTTATGACGCTCTGGTGTCCAAGAGAGTATATAAGGATGAATGGAACGAAGCGAAAATTTTAAAATACATTAATAAACAAGTGGGAAAACAATTTGACCCTGATGTGGTGACTGCTTTTAATGAAATTTATGATGTAATTAAAGCTATCAGAGAACGTTATCCGGATTAACTTGCTACCTCAACGCTTTTTCACACATTAAAACCTACTTATCAGTTGTCTATCCTCTAATACCAAACTATGAAATTGAAACAACTAATTATTAACCCCCATTTTTTTTGAAGGACTCTGCCTAAAAATAGCTAAATATATACTTTATATTAGATAGAATGAAGGAAATGCTATAATAAGTCACATATTGATGGAAATTCGTCGAGGCTCTATGATTATTCAGCTCTGATTTAGTATTTGTTTCTAGCTGAATGAACAATGATATGTTGAAATCAAAAAATCAATTCAACATATTTAACTATGGGAGGAAATAAAATTGGGAGATATCTTAAATCATGAAGTTTTTCATAATCGAGTTGCTGATTATCTTATTTTAGTAGCTATACTATTACTTGGAAGTATAATCCTTCATATTGCAAAATTTTTTATCTTTAAATGTTTATATAAATGGACTAACCGTACTTCTAACGAAATTGATAATTTTTTAATCAAGTCTATTGAAAAAAAACTTTTTCCCTTGCTCTATTTAGGTCTTCTCTACTCCAGCCTGCAGGGCTTGAAAATCAGCCCTTTACTAAATAAAACTCTTACTGTTTTCAGCCTGATTATAATGACCATTATTGGTGTTTTATTTGCTCTAGAAGTAATTGTCTATTTTATGGAACTATTCTGGATTAAAAAAGAAACCGATCAATCCAAGAGACAGGTTATTAAAGGAATAATAACTATTTTAAGAATTACGGTCTGGGGTTTGGCATTAATTATTTTCCTGGATAATCTAGGAGTTAAAATATCGGCTCTGGTTGCCGGTTTAGGCATCGGCGGTGTTGCCGTTGCTTTAGCTTCTCAAGCAATTTTGGGTGATATGTTCAGTTACTTTACCATATTTTTTGACCGCCCTTTTGAGGTAGGCGACTTTATTATAGTTGGAGATTACCTGGGAACCGTTGAATATATCGGGGTAAAAACCACCAGATTGCGTAGTTTAAGCGGCGAGCAGTTAATCTTCTCTAATACCGACCTTACCAATTCCCGAGTCCGGAATTATAAACGAATGGAACAAAGACGGGTGGTTTTTCAGATCGGGGTTACTTATCAAACTTCTTTACCTACTCTTAAGGAAATACCAAATATAATAAAAGAAATAATCACCGAGATTAATGATGTTCTTTTTGATCGAGCTCACTTTGCCGCCTATAAAGATTCTTCGTTAATATATGAGATTGTTTATTATGTAATCGGTAGTGACTATAAGAAATATATGGATATTCAACAGGAGATCAATTTCCAGATTAAAGAAGAGTTTGAAAAGAGAGGAATTGACTTTGCTTATCCCACGCAAACTGTGTATGTGACAAAGACAGAGGATTAAGGAGTCAGAAGTCAGAAGTCAGAAGTCAGGAGTCAGGAGAAAAGAATTTAAAAGTCTTAATCCAGAAGAAAATACCATATGTGAGTTGGATTTTAGGCATTTTCCTTTCGCCTGTTGCCTTTTTCCTGTTCCCTGTTGCCTGTTCTCTCTTGCCTATCCTTTGACCAAATTTTTACCGGTAGGAGTATGATAATGAGTTTATTTTCCGGTTGGCGCCAATTTTTATATCCTCGGGAATTTCGGATTACTCCGTTAAAGTTATTTGACTTAAATACTATTTTAAGACTTATCGCCAATTTACCCGAGAAGGACGTCTCTGATACTACCAGGACTGAATCCTTACAATTTATTATTGACTTCAGTCTAAGTCTATGGCGATTACAACAAAAACTAATGCTGCCTAATACCGAACAACCGCTCCCGGAAATGCGCCGCGCCTATAATACGCTTACTTCTATTTGGAATTCTTTAATTCAAGCGGGAATATCGGTTCGTGAACATAATGAATCCTTATATCATCAGGGACTATCTTTATCAGTTGCCGGATACCGGGAAGTTGCCGGTATAACTCAGCCCATAATAGTTGAAACAATTAAGCCAACCGTATATCTTCAGGATAATCCCATTTATTTTGGGGAAGTAATTGTAGGAATACCTTCGAGGATAGAAAAATGAAGTTGAATGATTTGAAACAAAAACCTGAGAATTTACAAATAGATAATGAACTGATTGGGCCCTTAGCCGGAGCTGATTCCGCTATTAGCTTGCTTGGTAAGGCTATTCTACCAAAAGCAGTAGAATTAGCCCGGATCGGTAAGTACCCTGAAGCCGAAGTTTTATTGGAACACTTAATCCATGAGAACCCAGCGCTACCGGCAGTCTATGATTTAATGGCCCGGATCAGAGCGCAGCAAGGAAGATTATTGGAAGCTCAGGGTCTATGGGCCGAAGCTATCCGGCAAAATTCTTCCCGGGAAACATACCAGTCAGCCTTAAAATGTATTGAACATCTACAGAAATTCCCTTCCTGGACCCGACGGTTCCGGCCAGTAATTCCAGTAGCTATTCTGGTGGTTGGTGTAATAATTATACTCTTTGCAGTACTTCCTTTCCTACATAACTTAAAACTACCGGCCGTTAAATCATTACCCGCTTTACCGAAAAAAATCGTCGTTAGCGCCCCAATTGAGAAACCAGATATAATTATTGACATACCTGGTATTATTACCGGCGCTAAAAATAACCAACTTATTTTAACCTTTGAATTTGGACTCTTTTCCCAATTAACCCAACTCCGGCCGGAAGCTAAATCAACCCTTGATTTACTCGGAGCAGAACTCCGTCCACATGTTGGAAAGATCCAAGTAAATGTGGAAGGGCATACTGATGATTTGCCAATCTTAAGTCAACTTATGTACAGGGATAATGTTTCGTTGGGTTTGCAACGGGCGGTAACGGTCATCGATTATCTCCGGATAAACTCTGATTTACCGGCTAAAATGTTCAAAGCCAGCAGTATGGGGGATTCACAGTCGCTTTATCCTAATGATACCTTTGATAATCAGCTCAGAAATCGGACTGTGGTTATTAAGATTGTAGGCACCATCAACTAAAACTCACTCATCCTATTCTTCAATTTTCCTTTATGCGCATTAGCATACTTGGCAACCGCATTATATATATCCTCATCATTGGTCCCCGGTATGATATCCAGCCAGTTAAGCTTTTCTTTGGGAGAACTACTCCCGATCATCCCTCCCGACTTAGTAAAACTGTAGGTATTACAGTAACAAAGTTGCCGGTTATTGGAAAAAAGTATCCGGTTTAATGTGTAGGCAAGACTGCTGTAATCTTCAGCATTAGAAATATTCAATTTCTTATAAGTCGCCACCGTCTGAGTCGCCTGCTCCGGTGTATAATTGGTTTTCAGCCAGAAATCAATACACACCTGTTCTATTTCCTTGACATAAACATATTTAATGGTATGTTTATCAAAATAATAACGGGACGGGTTATTGCCAAACTTTATCGGTTCCCATCTATCCAATTCAGCCATGCAAGTACATATCGAAATTATCAACATTAACGGGAATAACAACCACATTATCTTCCGCATAAGGATAAGCCTCCCTTCGGAAGAATTATATGTTTGTATAGGAGATTATATTCTTTAACGCCGCTAAGTTAAGAAACAAAAAATAGACATCTCAAAACGCCTATTTTTCATTTCCTCATTATGTATTTAATTCTCAATTACCTTTATTATTTCACTTACTTTCTGAATATGCGCCGGACTGGTTCCGCAGCATCCGCCTATTAGTTTAGCTCCGTTCTCTAAGCATTTCTTAACCCCGGCGGCGAACTCTTCCGGTCCCATTTTAAATACCGCCTGTTCGTCAACTAATACCGGTTTACCGGCATTAGGTTCAATAATAATTGGCAGTGAAGTTACACCTTTAAACATTTTGACAATCTCAGCCATTTCCAAAGGATCCAGCTCTCCGCAATTGGACCCTACTGCAGCTGCTCCATAATCTTCCGCCGCTTTGGCGATCTCCGCCAGAGTATTTCCCATTACTGTCCGTCCGCCATTAGATGTGGTAGTAAAAGAAAGCGACATGATTACCGGCAGATTAGTCGCAACTTTACAGGCTTTTAAAGCACAAACAGCTTCCCGTAGATCGATCATGGTTTCAATAATAAAACCGTCAACTCCGCCTTCAGCTAGAAAAGAAGCTTGTTCTTTAAAAGTGTTAATAAACTGTTCTTCAGTATAATCTCCATAAGGTTCCAACAACTGCCCGGTTGAACTCATATCTCCAAAGACCAGACGCTCTGCTCCGGCTGCTTCTCTAGCCAGCCTGGCTCCGGCCATATTAACTCCGCATAAATCAACTTCCGCTCCATGGGATTCCAGGCTGATCCGGTTCATAGTTAGAGTATTAGTAATAATGGCATTAGCGCCGGCTTTCACATAATCCCGGTGCACTGCCAGAACTGCTTCCGGATTGGTTAGATTGTTGGTCCCGCTCATCTCCAATCCTCTTTTGGCTAACTCCGTTCCCATAGCTCCATCGATTATTATTAATTTCTTACTTGCTAAAAACTCTTCAAACTTCAAACTGATCCCCCGATTCTTTTCATTATTTTATAGTTTCTAGTTTTTTTGCAGTTCCTTAAAAGAATCTTAATTTTTTGACTGTCAACTGTACACTATACACTAAATAAACCAACTTTCATACTCAAGCCTCGTGCCTCACGCCTTTCGCCTATTTTAAAAACTGCCCCAGTTCCTCAACAGGTAATGGTTTGCTAAACAAAAAACCTTGCATATTGTCGCATTGTTGTAGCTTCAAGAATGCCAACTGCTCCTCTATTTCTACCCCTTCAGCGATTACACTTAAGTTAAGATTATGGGCCAAAGAAATTATTGCTGTTGCTATCGCTGCGTCATTGGAGTTGGTTGTCAGGTCCCGGATAAAAGAGCGATCAATCTTTATAATATTTAAAGGAAACCTCTTTAGATAATTAAGCGAAGAATAACCGGTACCGAAATCATCTAAAGCAATATAGACACCCATCTCCCTTAACTGATGTAATATCTCAATTGTATAATCGGCATCCTCCATGGCAACGCTTTCAGTAATTTCCAACTCTAAATATTCGGAGGCTAAACCGGTCTCCTCTAGAATCTGCTTAACAGTAGTAACTAAATCTCGTTGATGAAACTGACGGGCAGATAAGTTTACCGCTATCCGTTTAGGAGATAACCCTTCTTCCAGCCAACGCTTGTTTTGGGCGCAAACCTCCCGAAGAACCAATTCACCTATGGGAACTATTAAACCAATCTCCTCCGCTATTGAAATGAATTCATCTGGATAAACCATCCCATTTTCGGGGTGTTTCCAACGGATTAAGGCCTCAAAACCAATTACCCGCCAAGTATTGATATCCAACTGCGGTTGATAATAAACCACAAACTCTTTGTTTTTTATTGCCCGCCGCAACTCATTTTCCATTAATAGACGTTCTGAAGCTTTGGAGTTCATAACCGGGGCATAAAATTGATAATTATTTCCTCCCTGGTTTTTCACTCTGTTTAGAGCAGTATCCGAATTTTTTAATAAAGTATCAACATCAGCGCCATCAGCAGGATAAAAGGCAATTCCCATACTAATGGTAATGTATAATTCCTGTTCTTCCATTACTATCGGTTGTTTGCCCAATTCCAGTATTTTCTGAGCCAATCGTACAGCATCTTCGATATGAGCAATCTGTGGTAATAATATTACAAATTCGTCTCCACCCAATCTGGCGATGGTATCGCCTTCTTTTAATTGTTCATCCAATCTTTCAGCTACTTTCTGAAGTATTCGGTCACCGAAAGTATGGCCTAAAGTATCATTAATAGTTTTAAAACGGTCCAAATCCAAATATAGTACTGCTAACATCTTCTCATAACGATTGGCATTTACCAATGCTTGAGATAGCCTGTCGCTAAAAAGAGCCCGGTTTGGTAAGCCGGTTAAAAGATCATGATTGGCCTGATGCCAAATTTTTTCTTGAGCTTCCACTCTCTCTGTTATATCACGGTCAATACCAAGTATCAATTCTTTTCCAGCCAAAGTTATTAAGTTTCCTACCGTCTCAATTAAAAAGGTACTCCCGTCCTTACGACAATGAACCCCTTCTCTTCGAACAACTTTTTCTCTCCAAATCTGACTTAAGTAACTATCCCGTTCTTTATCCGAAGTTTCTTTAGGATGTAATATATCAATACTTTTCCCGATAAGTTCCTCCTGGGAGTAACCATTCATTGTGCAAGCCGCTTCATTACATTCAATAACCAGACCACGAATTTCCGGATTATGTGGGTCCATCAAAAAAATAGCATCCGGCGAAGAATTAAATAAAGTCCGATACCTTTCTTCGCTCTCTTTCAGAGCTTTTTCAATCCGTTTATGTTCGGTAATATCTCGTAAAATTAAAACCTTACCAACTTCGGAATTAAAATGCTCGACAGTAACTACTGTTATAAATAATGTTCGTACTTGCTCCGCAACATTAATACAGTATTCAAAGCTACCATTGTTTTTATTATTAGCATAGTCGGAGATTACGGAAGAAATTGATAACCCCATAAAGCTATTGTATATATTCGGTAAAATATTATGAGCGGATTTGTTGATGTGAATTATTCGTTCTTCCATATCCAGCATTACAATGCCAACATGAGCATGGACAAAAACTTCCTCGGCGATATCTTCAATACCGACATTTAAAAATCTATATTTTATTATGGCGTATAAAATTGATAATGATTGAATTATAGTGATTTCGGCGCTTATTTTTACTATATTAACCAAGTTTAGAGCAGACTGTGCAAAAAATGTTGAAATTATGCCAAATACCATAGAAAAAATTGTTCCACTGATAAGTAGCCAGATTTGCTTTTTAACATTTGAATCGCTGGTTTTCCGGTAGTTAAGATAAAGTAGCGCTAAAGTATAAATGATAGGGGCTGCAGCAATCAATATAATAAAGGGGAAATATAGAAGACCACTTTGATAATTAAGACCCCAATAATTTCGGATATATCCTTGAATAACCAGATTAGTAGAAAAATTAATAATTATTGCCAAAATAACAGAGGTTAAGGAAGTATAATATATAAAATCCTTTTTCCTTTTAAGAAAAGCGTATCCGAAATGAAGGAATAAAAAACCAATCGCCAGCCAATGGATTGAGTTTGCCTTTAATAGTGGCATTATCCATATATCACTAATGCTTAATTTGAGAAAAAAACTATTTAGGACCCATAACTCTAAATTACCAACTAAAATTAAATAACCCCAATGAACGGCGGTTTTTCTTTTTTGGGCGAAAACAAAGGTCCAGGCAAAGCCATGAACCATTAAGGCAAATAATGGAATTAACAGATAGATATTCATCTTATATTGATTATAACATCATAAGCAGCAGTTTGACTACAGGAAATCATGTAAACCAATAAACTATCAAAGTTTTAAAGAACACGTGCAAAACACTCGATACACAGAGGGCACAGGAATAATTATCAAAATTTTCTCCATGTTTTTACTCTATCCCTTTGATGAAATTGTAAACTTTTATAATAATAAAATTGACTTTTACGTTACTATGATGTAACCCAATCTTTCTAAGGAACATAAAATATATAGCGCATTTTGTATCTAAAAACGTTCATAAAGATTAATAACATTTACTTCCGGAGGTGCTTTCACTTTGAGTTTTGGAAATACTTCAGTATATCCATTTCCTGCGGTCCAATATATTCCTATGTCTATTACCGAAATTATTTCCGGTAATCTGGATTCTTCCATTCCTATTAGGACGCAAATAATCGCCGGTCTGGATTTACTTCAATGGCGACCCATTTTACAGCGGGATTTTGCAGTTGAAATTCCGGAGTTATTTCTGGCTGATTCATTTCCAGTTCTGGCTTTTCAGCTTCAAGTTATCGATGTTAAATATCGCGGCTATTTCGTCACTATGCTTGGCCGGAAAAAACCAGGTTATTACCAACTATTTACCCTTCCAAAAAGATATTTTTATAAACAAAAGCTTTGTTTCGAGTTATATGAGGAAAACTCCGGAAAACCTTTAGCTCGTTACTCGTTATTTATGGACAATAAAAAAAGTTCATTAGTTCATTAGTTATTAGTTATTGGTGATTGGTTATTGGTTATTGGTTATTGGTTATTGGTTATTGGTTATTGGTTATTGGTTATTGGTTATTAGTTTCATTAATTTATTAGTTCGTCTAATAATTTAAAATTACCAGTTGCCAGTTTTTAGGGTGGTTAATAACTGTAGTTATTTTTTAATTGTTAATTCTCAATTCTCAATTCTCAATTTACATTTAGAACTTTTTTGTATGCTTCCAAAGTAGCGACTGCCGTCCTATCCCAGATGTATTTCTCAAGTACCAGATTTTTTAAACGATCGTCTTTTTTAGCTGACCAGGCTTTTGTTATTGCTAATCTTATGGATTCCTGGTTATTGGGATCGCAATAAAAAGCCAAATCTCCAAAATACTCCGAAGCGCTGCCCCGATCGGTAGTTACTATTTGACAACCGGCTAATGCAGCTTCCAAAGAGACCAAACCCGGAGTATCATACCAACTGGTTAAGGCATGAACTCTGGCGGCAGCATAAGCTGACGAGAGGTCGTTCTGATTAAAAGAATCGAGAAATAACACTTCCGTTCCGGCAGCTTCGCGTCGACACTCCTGATAATATATACTATCATTAAGAGGTCCAATAATTACTAAAGGGATTTTTAATGACTTAACCGCTTTAATCAACCCTAATTGATTTTTACGACGGCAAATCCGCCCGACTGATAATAAAAAATCTTTCCATTTAAACCGATTGATAAAACGGTCCGGCTTTGCCGACGCAAATAAAGGATCGGCGGCATTCGGGATCACTCTGGCCGGGGGAAGCCGGCTGAACATATGCTCTAAAGCTTCCAGTTCCAACCGGGAGTTTGGCAATATCAAGTCTACCTTGTTAAGAATTTCTTTCCGAAGCGGCATAGTTTTTTGCCACCAGGTTTTAAAATCCCTATGTTCCCTATTATGTTTTAGAAATTCGTCAGGATCCCAAAAAATCGGTGATAAGACAATTTTCTTTTTTTGCCGGAGGGCATTTAGAAATAAAGGGTATACTTCCTCAACCGGCATAATATTAAACAAATGAACCAAGCTATACGCGGTTAAATCGAGTTCCGGAGAACAATTGAGTTCCACTCTCACCTGTAGTTTCTCAAGATAGTCTTTGGTCTTCATCATTTGAACACTATCACCGGCAATTGAATTGCTATAACTGTTTCTATTTATAAATAGGACTCTCATTAAGAATCACCTTCGTATTTAAGTTCTATTTCAAAATTAATCTGTAGACGGTCTTTTCGCCATAGTCTGTTTTTAACCGGAGAAAAGCTATAATGGATAATTTCCGGTATTATTCGGGAACATTCGACTGACCGAATAGGGTTATCAACAAATTTCCAAAATGGTAATTCAATACATTCCCGTTGTAAATACCTCTCTTTATCCCAGTATTCAATCTCCCCTGTAAAATTACCCTTTACAAAAAGAGCCCGGAGTGAATCCCTGATTTCAAATTCAACAATACCGGCTTTACTACCAATAATCTCACAAATATTCCCTTGTTTTAACAATAAATCGCTTTCAATGGTTATGCTTTCTATTATTCTATCCTTTATTATTGGCTTACCTAAAGATTGAGAATCCGGAACCGGTTCATTTCTTTTCAGAGAAGCTATTTTTATGACTTTTTCCTGATAACTTTCTGCAAAAAAACTAATTAAATACTTATATTTAATTATATCGCCTTCTATAATAATACTATCGTATTCCAGTTTGCTCTTCAAAGTAACTTCATTAAAACTTTCCAAACGCTCCCAAAAAAATCCCTCTTGGAAAAAGAGAGTAAATTTATTATCTCGTAATTTACCTTTAAGATCCGTATAAGAAACCCCAACCTCAAAATCCCCATTTATATTCAAGATTCCTTTTTGAGTAACTGGTTTACATTGAATAAATCCGGCTTTTACTTCGATTATTTGAGTAAAAGTACATGGTAACTTAAATACCTCCTCCCCTGATATGAAAAATGACTCTTGCCCTGCAAGAACCGGGACTACAACAGATTCAACGGAATTATCATCGATAACAACACTGAACAATTTGACCAAATAGGTATTTATGTAATAGTAACAATTTAAACTTATTTTTAATTCACCATTAAAAAAGTCATATTTTATTGGACAAACTTCGACAGTGGTTTTGAAAAATTCTTGTTCATCAAAATTATTGCTTGAAGATTTTTCAACCAATTCATCAATTTGCGAATAAAATTCCCGGTATTTCTCTATTCCTGCTTCATTTGTAAAAATAACTTCGCATTTCAATTTAATGGTTAATAATAAACCCTTTTTGAGCGGTTTTAAATGATTGGATACAGCGGTAATTTCTATTACGATGTTACTTGCTGTTTCATCGATTAAATAACTAACCACTTGTGGAAACTCATAACAATTTTTTTTTATTAAAAAATAGGTTTTAATTTGTTCAGATTCTAAGCAACCATTCTTATCAACAATACAATAAATCTCTTTGGGTTCACAAATAAACCACTGATAATTAATCTGTATCTCCAACCACCAATCTGCTGCGGTTGAAGTCGGTTTCCAATTAATATCCTTAATATCCCCGGAAATAAAGATAAATTGGTCCCGATCCGGAATTGGAGCATTTATCAAAAAACTTAATTGTTGCTTAATGTCGATCTCGGCTATTAAATTATTATAAGACCGATAAGTAATTATCCCTTCTACAATTCCATCAGCAACCGGAGGAACAATATTTTTAGCGAAATGAATTATACCCTGAAATTCTTTCGGTTTACTCAGTTCATTAGGGAAATTTATTAAAATCCTCAAATAATCACATCCGGTTCCTGATGAAACAATAGTATTGATTAGTAACAATTCACTACTTTCTTCAATTAAGTTGGATTTATCTTCTTGAAACATCAATGTAAAGCTCTGTTCAAACAAAGCTTGCTTTTCTCCAATTTTTTCGGGAAAGAAAAGATAATAATCTTGTTGAAGTTCTACCGAAAAATAGGGTAATGGTTCCAGTACCGCCTGACCAAGATTAATTTCAAATTGTACTTTGTCTTCCATTTTCCGAAATCGGCCATCCGGCTCCATATATATAATCTCCCGTTTTATCAAACCTCGGGCATAAAGAAATTGAACTTGATTGATAAATTGAATATCCTGCAACTGATTATCAATTTGCAGTATTCTTCTATTAATAAGTTCCGGCCATTTGGTAGTTACTTTAAAATGATTCACCCGTTTGCTAAACATCCCGGGCTCCTTTTATAATGTAGCTTATACTATTCGAACAATTTTCTCTAAAACACTCATGATTAAGGGTACAGCTCAAAAATTACTAATACTGAAGTTATTTTTTAAGCAAAACCGCTGCGTGTTTTGAAGAAAATTAGTGAAAGTTAAATTTAAGCAAATAACACTCCTTAATTTATATGCAAGGACAAAAACCAAAATGAAAACAGGTTGTTCAATAAGATGAACAACCTGTTTTCTTTAAGCGATCCTCTGTCGGAATTTTATAAATAATAAGGTGAAACAATCTGAACCAGTAATTGTTGAGTTTCGGTAACCTTAACAAAAAACTCAATAACCACTTTCTGTCTCAAGGCGTTACTGCTTTCCAGTTCAAAGAGGATAGTCTCAATTCTGGAGTCAACCCGGACATTCATTCCCGGACAAGCCCCGATAATATCGACAAAGGTACTGAACGGAATATCTTCGGCTTGATGGTGTTCCAAGTTGTCGTTACCGATAAAGAAGATTTGTTTATGCAAAATACCCTGAATAACTACTTTGTTATCAATGACTTCGGTCACCAAGTCCTTTATACAAGCTATTATTTCCCTGATTTTAACCGTCGGTATCGGTAAGGCAAAGACATTCTCCACTAATATTTGATTAGTATTCTCACCGGTAACAGTTTCCAGTTTTAAAAGAGCACCGGGACCAAGAACGATATTGAGTTGAACACTTTCGGTGACTTTGGCAAAAAACTCTACTACTACCTTTTGAATGAGACAAGTTGCAGTCTGGAGTTCAAAGTTTACAAATTCAACCGTCGGGACAACTTCGACATCCATTCCCGGACAAGCGCCAGGTACATCTACGAAAGTTGAGAATTCTACATCTTCTCCTTGATGATACTCAACATTATTAGTTCCTACGAAGAAAATCTGTTTATGAATAATTCCCTGGATAATAACTTTATCTTGAATGACATGAGTAGTTAAATGTTTTATACAAACGGTAATATCATCGATTTTAATTGCCGGAGTCGTTAAAGTGACAAAGTTTTCAAATAATTCCTGTTTGGTGTTTTCGCCTACAACCTGATCGACTCTTACTAATGGGCCGTTCCCGGTAACTACGCTAAGTTGCCTGGTTTCAGTGATTTTTACAAAAAATTCGATAACTACTTTTTGATGAACAATATTAGTTGTCAATAAATTAAAAATAACAGTTTCTACCACCGGTTCAACTTGGACGTTCATACCGGGCTCCGCTCCCGGAACATCCACGAAAGTACTGAATGGAATGTTTTCCGCTTGGTGGTGAACAATATTATCTTCTCCGACAAAAAAGATCTGTTTGTGTAAAACCCCTTGGATGACCACTTTATCAGCAATTACATCAGTGGTTATGTTACAAACAGTGGCGGTAATATTCCTGATTTTAATGGCGGGAATAGCTAGAATAATGTTCTTTTCGACCAATAGTTGCCTTGTATTTTCGCCGATAACCACTTCTGCGCGAATCAAAGGGTCCATTTATTTCCCTCCTTTTTGATGTTTTAACCGTTAATTCGGGGAGTTGTATAATTACTTTTTTCAAGTTCTTTGGTTAATCTTTTATATCGCTTTAGCCCAGTTTAAAATTACGAATTATACAATCCCACAATCATTTATCTTGATGGAACACCTCCTTACGCTCATTTAAGGATTTCTTACCGGATGGGAGGTTGTTTTGGAAATTTTCCTCCGGTAAACCGATCTCCGAGTTTAACGGCTGACTATAAACTTGATCCTGATTACCTCGTTTACCTTGTTTACCTTTTGGATTGGAACTCTGATAAATGCAAGCATGATATTTGGTTAACCAAATAGTTAAAGATAAGATAATTAATAAATATGTTATAATCCCAAATAACAGTGGCAAACCCACAACACAATCCTCCAACTCACCAATAATCAGCCTCCGGTTTTTCGTTAGTATAATATATGTGCCTTTCACCACATGTGCGCATGTTAGATATTTTTTTTTAATATAGGCACTCAGCATAAAAATAAAATCCCGTAACTCTATAGTTTAGATTTCAGCTTTCAATTAAAGAATACAAAAAGAATGAGGGTTACCTCATTCTTCTAAAGAAGTTTTAAGTTGAACTTTCCAATAGCCTTTTACATTTTGACTAATGCCTTTTGCCTATTCCATAATCACAAGTCCTCCAAAGATGACATTAGCCTCATCCCATTAAGTAGAACTATAAATTGCGTTCCCTCCGCTGGTTCAGAGCGTCTATGTACTAATAACCATCTCTGTGCTTATTTCATATATTAGGATGAAGTGATTAAGGAGCAACTAAATTCCCGTATTTTACAAAATTCAGGAGATGGTAGAATGGTTTTTTCAATTACTTTACTGGCCATATCATTAAGTATTGATGCTTTAGGAGTAGGGATGGTTTACGGGCTAAAACAAGTAAAAATACCATTAGTGTCTAAGTTGATAATCTGTTTATTTTCTATTGTTTATACCGGTATCGCCTTAGTAATCGGTAAAAGTCTGTCTTTATTTCTATCTCCTGAAAACGCCAAGTTAATTGGTATTATAATTCTTGGAATGATGGGTATGTGGATTATTATCCAATCACTGATAAAAGACGTCAATAATCAAGCAAAGAAAAAAGATGAATCCGGAGATAAAACCATCTTCAAAATTGGAATTAAGTCATTGGGTATTACCATCCAAGTAATTAGAGATCCTATGAAATTTGACCTTGATAAATCAGGCGCCATAGATAGCGCCGAATCTCTCTTACTTGGTTTGGCCTTATCAGTTGATGCAATTGGAGTAGGGATAGGCAGCTCCTTAATGGGCTTTTATTCACCGATTATCCCTTTAGCTATTGGCCTCTTCCAACTTATCTTTCTTTATTTAGGCACTTATTTTGGTAAAAAAGTTTCACTCTTTAGTGGGTTTAATAAAAAGGCTCTTTCCATTCTGCCGGGAATTTTATTGATTTTTTTAGCTCTGATTAGATTTTGCTAAAATAGTATCTATATTAAGGGAGTTTCATAATTACCTTAATTTAATTTCTGCTACAATATATAGTGAATAACCTAAATGCGTTTATCAATATATTGCAGCCGAATGTCAAAATTTTCAATTATAAAAATCCCTCATTTTGAAAAACTCCTTAAAAGATAACCATTATATAACAGTTATTATTCCATTATAATTCCATTTATTCTGCATTTTCAGAATCATAATTTTAACGCTAAAAAATAAAACCCGACTTATGCCGGGAAAAATATCACTCCAGATTGATTGGTTCAACATGCATATGAATACGTTCGATATTGGTTATATTGTTTCTTATTTTAGTTGATATTGCTTTTGAAATATTTTCAATTTTTTCGGTGGTGTATTGTTCATTCATGCAACAATGTAAAAAAATTGTTATTTTATCACCTTGACCATATACTTTTATATCATGACAATTGAGTTTTTCCGGGACCTTATTAATTAATTTATATATCCGGTCTATAATTTCCTGACTTTTATCAGTTATGTCTTCAGCGGTTATATATTCGCGTTTCACATATTCGAAGTTAACGCTAATATCTTTGACATCTTGGAGTTTATTTTTGATCAAATCCCCAATTTCATGGGATAATGCATGGGATTTGTGTAAAGTCATGATTTCCTTAACCTCCAAATGAATAGCGATAAATTTTTCGCCGGAGACTTCGTAAACATGGATATTATGAACATTAGTGCAAACCGGAAATTGGTCGACAATCTTTTTAACTATAATATACATTTCCTGATCTTCCGTTCCATTCAACTCGATAGGGTAAGTACTAACTATAATATCACTATTAGGGATTTTTTGTTCCACCTTTTGCCGGACTTCATGGACAATCGAATGTACCACTCGATGGCTTTCATGTTTACAGATTCCAATGTTAAGATCGATAAAGAATCTTGGTCCGGAAGGCCTAACCCTCACATTGGCAATTTCGAGGACCCCTTTGACCAAATTCACTTCATGCAGAACTTCGTTAAGCATTCCTTTTGGAGCAGTATCAAGTAAAACTTCGATTGTTTGTTTTCCTAATCTAAAACTGATTATGATTACCAAGACTGAAACGCCAAGAGCCGCTATAGGGTCAGCATGGTTTAATAAGGGAATTTCGAAATAATTACCAATACTGACAATGATTAAACCGGCTAAAACTACCAGTGAACTTAAAACATCACTCCCAAAGTGTAGAGCATCAGCTTCTAATGCCTGACTACCATATTTTTGAGCCGCTTTTTTCAAGGCCTTGGATCTGGAGATATCAATTAATATAGAAATTCCTATTACTATCAAACCCCAAAATGTGCCGGTTAACTCCAACGATTTGCCAAAAAACAATCTCTCTATTGCTTCATAGATAATCCATCCACAAGTAATTAGAAGTAATAATGTCTCAATCAAGGCCGAGAAGCTTTCTACTTTGCCATGTCCGTAATTATGCTCTTGATCAGCCGGTTTATCCGATATTTTAACTGCGAAGAAAGTAATTACCGCCGCTCCTAAATCAAGCGCCGAATGTGCCGCTTCGGAAAGAATTCCTAAACTACCTGTAGAAAGTCCCACTGTTAATTTCATCACTGTTAAAAAGATTGCTGCTATTACCGAACTTAAGGCTACTCTCTTTTTTTCATCTTCCATTCAAAAAACCTCCGAACTAAAAAATGAACTTAAAAAGAGTTGGATAATTACTCTAACCTGCAAAAAAAAATTTAAAACTAAAATTATCCAAAACTTTCAAAAAAAAAACCCGCGGAATATGTCCCACGGGTTTTTACCTCGCTGCCAAATAGGCCCGGCCCCATGTGTTTTAAGGGTCTTCTTTACCATAACACATCGCCTGTTCATAAAAAAGAATTAGGTAAAACTTCAGTTGATAAATTAAAAATCAATTATAATAAATATACCTGTTATAAATACTATTGTCAAGTTTATATGGAAAACTGATATTCTCTATTAATACTTATACAGTATACCCTGTGTCAAAAAAAGGTTACAACTTTTTCTTCTTCGGTTTTAGTAATTCATAAACAATATCATCAATAATAACCATGCCCAGCATTTTCATTTCCTGATCAACAACAGGAATAGCCAGTAAGCTATATTTAGAGATTATATCCACTATTGTATTGATATTATCCCGGTCATACACATAGATAATTTTTTTATTCATTATTTGGTCCAGACGGGTTTCCGGGTCGGCTACTATCAAATCTCTTAAGGAAACAACCGCTGTTAAGTGTCGGTTATCATCAACCACATATAGGTAGTAAATAGTATCCGACTCGGGTTTTAAACGGCGGAGTTCATTGATGGTTTCAGCTACCGTCATTTGTTCTTTAAAAGAAATATAATCAGTAGACATTAAGCTGCCTACCATGTTCTCCGGGTATTCCATCAATTCTCTTACTTCGGCGGAAGCTTCTTTATCCATCTCCTGAAGCAGTTCTTCAGCCTTTTCTTCTTCCAATTCGTCAAGGATATCGGCAACTTCATCGGCCGGCATCTTTTCTAAAACATCAGCTGCCTTTTCAACCGGTAATTGATCTAAAATACTGGATTTGGCTTCAGTATCCAACTCTTCCAAAACATCGGCAGCCCAATCATTATCCAGAGCATCAAAAATGGCCGTTCTGGTTTTAACATCCAATTCTTCAATAATATCCGCTAATTCGGAAGGATGCAAAGTTTTCAATTTGGAGGAAGAAATAGACAGCTTCAGATTTTCCAGCGGAGGTACTATTGCCTCCAGGTTACTCCATAAAATCAACTTACTAGAGATATTCTTTCCAACGAATTGTGATATTTTTTTCACCGGATTGGATAAATCCAATCTTCGCAATAAACCTTCAGCTCCAACATCAACAGCTACCACATATAAACCGCTGGAAATTGCGGCCAATCTGATGTCATTCACCCTAACAACTTTTTTTCCGTCTATATCTACTATTTGTTTATCAAGAATGTGTTTTTTTAAGAATATGGCTTTTTCCGGAGGTACGGTCTCAACCATCCGGGAACAAGAGATATAATACTTATTATGATCTTTTTCGATTGATAACTGTTTCCAGTCACATAACTTAAGCCCGTTTCCTCTGGTTTTAATGACCCCTGCCACTACTTTTGGGCGTTCATCAATGGTAGTAATCAGCTCTTTTAAGGAACCGGCAATAGTTCCATCTTTTAAAACAACTTTTAATTCTAAAATTCTACTTAAATAAAAGCTTTTAATAGCAGACATCCCGGTAGCTCCTTTAGAAACCGATTATTGTATTTCAATTATAAAATGAGCCAGCCTGCAGGCTGGC
Organism: Bacillota bacterium; assembly: GCA_023435225.1. Taxonomy (GTDB): domain Bacteria; phylum Bacillota; class UBA4882; order UBA8346; family UBA8346; genus UBA8346. Next base: position 170,033 of record JAEYRX010000012.1, on the reverse strand, counting down.
TCATAACATTATCTTTATTGAGCTGTTTTTCGCCCAATTACTTTTTCTACCGCACTAACAATATTCTCTGGCATTAAACCGTAATCGCACAACAATTCAGCTGGTTTCCCTGATTGTCCAAAGCAGTCTTTCATCCCGATAAATTCCATTGGAACCGGATGATTTTGAACGACTACTTCCGCAACAGCACTGGCTAAACCACCGATAACACTGTGTTCTTCAACAGTGACTATGGCTCCGGTCTCCCAAGCCGCTTTAATAATTTCTGCATTATCAATCGGTTTTAATGTATGAATATTAATTACTCTGGCGGATATTCCTTTTTGATTTAAAGTATCCGCCGCCAACAATGCTTTTTCAACCATAATTCCGGTAGCAATAATTGAAACGGCTTTACCTTCACGCAAACGAATTGCTTTACCTATTACCGGTTTATAATCAGCCTCAAAAATTACCGGTACCGGTTCACGTCCAAGTCTTATGTATACTGGTCCTTCATGTTCAGCAGCAGCCAGTATTAGTTTTTCGGTTTCTACTGCGTCAGCAGGGTTTAATACGGTCATTCCGGGTATTACCCTCATTAAAGTCAAATCTTCAATCGATTGGTGCGAGCCTCCATCTTCACCAACAGTTGGTCCGGCATGGGTAGCAGCTATTTTGACGTTTAAACCGGGATAACCGATGGTATTTCGAACCTGATCATAGGCTCTTCCAGTGGCAAACACTGCAAACGTGCTGGCAAAAGCAATTTTCCCGGCTGTTGCTAATCCCCCGGCAGTAGCCATCATATCAGCTTCAGCGATACCCATTTGAAAAAAACGTTCCGGAAATTTTTTAGCAAAACCTGCTGTTTTGGTTGATTTTGATAAATCAGCATCCAGCACAACTACATTAGGATTCATCTCTCCCAGTTTAATCAAAACATTACCGTAGGCTTCACGGGTTGCAATTCTATCACTCATGGGAATTCCCCCTTAATTTTAGTATAAAACAGACCCTATCCCTTAAAAGGTATTAGCCTAAGTGTTACAAGTCAAAAATAAGCTACAGAGGATGGTGGTTTCCCTTTTAAAGGGCAAGGGATCTGGTTTTTAAAACCCTAATTCTTTTAACGCCAGTTCGGCTTCTTCGGGTTTTGGAGCAACACCGTGCCAACCGGCCTGGTTCTCCATAAAAGATACTCCTTTACCTTTAACTGTATGTAAAACAATCAAAGTTGGTTTTTCCTTAGTATTTTCAGCTTCGGTTACCGCCCGATCGATTTCTTCAAAATCATGACCGTTTGCTTCAATAACATTCCAACCGAAAGCTTTAAAACGTTCGCCAGGGTTAGTTAAAGATTTAACGTCTTCAATTTTTCCGTCAATTTGTAAGTGATTATAATCTAAAAAGGCGGTAACATTATCCAGTTTATAATGAACGGAAGTCATGGCGGCTTCCCATATTTGCCCTTCTTCAATTTCACCATCACCCATTAAAACATAAACTCGAAATGGGTTATGGTCTAATTTCCCAGCTAAAGCCATACCATTGCCCACTGATAAACCCTGGCCTAAAGAACCGCTAGAAATATCTACTCCGGGGGTTTTTTTCATATCCGGATGGCCTTGAAGCTTACTGTTAATCTTGCGCAGTGATGTAATTAATTCTTTATCAAAGAAACCCTTTTCCGCCAATGCAGCATAAAGTACCGGCGCACAATGACCTTTACTTAAAACAAAACGGTCCCGGTTCGGCATTTTAGGGTTTTTGGGGTCTATTTTCATCTTATAAAAATATAAATAGGCCATTAAATCAGTTGCTGAAAGGGATCCTCCCGGATGACCGGATTTGGCCGCAGCCAACATTGTAATGATATTTCCCCGCATTTGACGGGCTTTTTCTTTTAAGTCATCTAATTGAACCTTGGTTAACAAAGCTTCCACTCCTTTGACTTTTCTTGATTAGTAACTAATTAGTATTATGAATTCAGAAGCCATATAACTACTAACTTCCGGATTCTATATTCTTGATTTTAATTTTTATTGTCAATTGTCAATTGTTCATTGTCAATTGCTCTTTTACCGCCTCCCTTGCTAATTTATCACAACGGTTATTATATAAATTGTCTTGGTGCCCAGCTACTTTAATCCAATCAATCTGATGGCTCCGATTAAGATCAAGTAATTTAAACCATAAATCTTGGTTCTCCACTGGTTTCTTCTGAGCATTTAACCAACCATTTGCTTCCCATCTTCTAAACCAATTTTGACGAAAAGCATTAATTAAATAAGCACTATCCGAATATAACTTAATCCGGCATGGATATTTTAAAGCCTCCAAAGCTTGGATGGCTGCTGTGAGCTCCATTCTTTGATTAGTAGTCTGAGGCTCGCTTCCGGAAAACTCTTTTTCATGGCCTTGATGAATTAAAATAGCTCCCCAACCTCCCGGGCCCGGATTTCCGGAACAGGCTCCGTCAGTATAAATTTCTACTTCTTTCAATTGTGAACCACCTTTAACCTTTAACCTTTAATCAACCCAACTCACCCTCTTTTGTCTCCCTTGCCGGCGTATTCCATCCATTAACGTCGAATCTTGAACCGTGGTTCCGGTCTTTGAAAGGGAGAGAACCGCTTATTATTTGGTCTTTTAGGCAACGAAGGTTCATGGTTACTTTCTCTTTTAAGAGAGAACAAGAGTGAGTTACTATTGAAGGCCCCGAAGTTTGGCTAGATTTTTAAGATCATCATCAGCTGAATCCTGAGGGGTCTCTAATATCCCCGGCAATTTATTTAAAACCGGATGATTAACTAAATACCGAAAACCTTCCAAACCAATGGATCCGTTTCCTATATGTTGATGACGATCAAGATGGGAGCCAATATCCCCAACGGAATCATTAAGATGAAACATTTTTAGGAAAGAAAGACCGATTGCCCGCTCAAACTCAGCTAAAGTTTTTTCCCAACCGGATTTATTCCGTAGGTCGTAACCGGCGGCAAAAGCATGACAAGTGTCAAAACAAACCCCTATCCGTTCTTTTTGGTTAACTCCTTTAATCATTAAACCCAAATCATTTAAATTTCCCGCCAATTCACTTCCGGCGCCGGCTTGGTTTTCAAACAAAAGCAATGTGGGTCCTTGAATCTTCTTCAACACTAAATCAATAGTGCTGATTATACGTTCAATTCCGGAATCACGTTCTTTGGATTTGCCGGGATGGAAGACAAAAAAATCGGCTCCCAAAGCATTAGCGCGGGAAAAATCTTCAATCAATGTCGCCACGGATTTTTGATAGAGTTCATTATCTTGAGTTGCCGGGTTTGGAAGATAAGCCAAATGTACCACAACCGGCCAAAGATTTTCTTGTTTTTGACGGTAGTTCTTAAAACTTTGAAATTCTTCTTCAGCAATGGGTTTTCGAGCCCAGCCTCTAGGATTGCCGGCAAAAATCTGAAAACCATCACAACCTAAAGTTAATGCTTGATCAATAGCGCCGTCAAATCCTTTCCCTATTGAAACATGAGCTCCTAAAAGCACTACTATTTCCTCCTGCCAATATCATCAATAAATTTTAAAAAGCTGTATTTCTCTATAACTTTAGTAAAAGAAACCTTCTCCGCACTCAGCTGTAAAGTCAACATAATAATTAGGGCGACTATTTTGCTTAAATCACTTAACATCCAAGCCATCATCATTCCCAAGGATGCCCCTAACATATTGGAACCTATATCACCCATCATGATCTCTGCTTTCAAATCAAAAGGTAAGTAGTAAAAAATAATGGCAATTAATGGCAAAAACAACCCAATATAGTTTTCCAAATTTTTGCTAAAGGCTAAAATAACTAAAAAAGCCAACAGATAAATTTTTCCGGCCCTACCCGGGCGTAAATCAAAAAGGTTTACCATATTGGCAGCCAGACTTACTAATAAAAAATTAATTAAAATAGTCCAGGGCAGCCAGATAGATTTTACCGATAAAGCGACTCCAATACTAAACGTCAGTGCTATTGTAGCTCCGAATAAAGCCTTAAAACCACCTGAAGTTAACTGTTTCGATTTGAAAAGGGCCAAGAAATGTCCTTTAAATCCTTTAGAATTATTATCACCCATTTGATCATCAATCAAGCCCAAAAAACCCATTCCGACTATCCCAAATAAAAACAAAAATGAATCATAAGGGGTATTTACCGAAAATAAAATATTGATCCCGGTAATTAACGGCATAAGGGCAATAAAAATTAATCCACCTAAAGCCGGGATTTTTTCATCACGATAATTTGGTTTTACCGCTCCGGAGTTAATAATTAAAACCCTTAAATAAGGAAAAGTAAATAAAGTTAATAAGTAAGTAATACCAAAAATTAAAATATACTTAAGTAAAGATAAGATAATGGGCTGAAAGAACTCTTCCAGTTCCAACTCTGATCACCTCTTAACCAATCTAGAAGCTAAAACAATAACCACATCCATAAATTGACGCCCTCTATGGAGAAAACCAGCTAAATCCCGACCCGTTTCAGCATGAGTCATGATGACCGGAACCTCTTTAACCCGAAACCCAAGCCGAAACAGATCAATTGTCAAACCTACCTCAACTCCGAAACCCGACTCAAAATGCCCCACTTTTTCAATAACTTCACGACGCATTACTCGTTGACCCGATAATGGGCTTGAGACTTCCAAGCCGGTATACCAACGTATTCCTTTTCTCGCTAAGGTTGTTACCAAACCAAAGCCACCCTTTTTTTTAGCAGGAGGAAAACGCCCGATTGTCAAATCGGCTTTATTGGAAAGAATCGGTTCAATTAATTTTACAACTTCGGAAGCTGTTTTCCCTAGATCCCCGTCAAGCAACCCAATAATATCACCTTTAGCCAGTTTTAATCCGGAATTTAAAGCCCCGCCTTTTCCCATGTTTTTAGTTAAATCAAGAACTTCAGCCCCGGCTTCTTTAGCTAAACGGCTGGTATTATCCAGTGAACAATCATTGATTACAACTATTTGATTTACCATTCCGGTATCTCGTACAGCCTGAATCGTATCCTGAATACTTCTTTCCTCATTATAAGCCGGAATTAAAACTGTAATCAAATCTTTTTCTTCTATAATAATCACTTCCCATATCTAAAATCACCATTTAAATAGCTTAAAACAAGAAGTTATTCTATTGCCTCTTCCCTGTACTCTATTTTAATAATTTAATTTAAATTCCGGTATAAATACTCTAGCGGTATCCTTAATCCCATAATGTCCTTTTTTTCCTGAAGCTAATAAATAAACCAGGGTTACTTCACCGGGAGAGGTGTCAATATTATCGATAGTGCTTGGACATTTGGCCTGATACAAACGCATATACGATTTTATGGCAAAACTGGGTTCAACACCGATTTCAGTAACTTTCATTCTATGAAAAGCATCCAGTAATGGAAGATCAACTTCCGATTGATAATTAGTTTCACTGGACATATTACCACCCAAAAAAACTATCGTGTCTACATAACCACGATTATAATCTCCCCATAACTGAATCAAATCCTTATTCTGCAAGAAAATCAACTGACCACTACCTTGACCGCTGGTAATAATCTGCGCTATTTTAGTATCAATTTTTGAAATTAAGGTTTTATCATCTGCAGCCGGGAGATCGAAAGCGTCAAGTAACTCATTTTTTAATTGTTCATCAGTTAGATCAAAGGGTTTAACAAAAGTAGTAATTGAAGTAACTTCCGCTCCGGCTTGTCGCAGTAAGTTATTCAACCGCCTGGCATATTTAAATTCAATTGAAGTATTCGTACGAATAATGGCAATTCTTTTACCCAACAACCTATTAGTAATTAAATTAGGAAGAATGGCCTTTTGAAACTGATTGGCGATCTCAATCTCATTATCTTTAGCTTGTAAGGAGGTTTGCAGTAATCTTTGGTCCTCCCGGATCTTTTGATAAGTCTGTTCCAACTGGGCAATTTGTTTTTCAAATTGGGGGTTTGCCGATATTCCTAAATTAGCGCCAATAATTATTCCTAATCCAAGCGCCAAAAAAACTGAAACTAAAGATACAACATGATAGCGCAGATCGATGATCATAAAAATCCCCCTGTTGACAATTGAGTAATTTCGGATTTCGGATTGCAGATTGCGGATTTAAAAAACCAAGAATAAAAACCGGCAATTTTAATGAACTAATAACTAAAATCCCAGCAATATCTTGAGCTGCAGCCATAAAGTCCGGAATAAGTCACGTGACCATTGGGTCTGCGAAAGTACAATTACAATTGTCAGTATTCCGGCGACTGAAACTTGGATCAAATAACGTAGTTTAACCCGCCCTTGATAAATCTTACTGACACCACGCGCATCCACTAAAATAGAGCCCACTTTTAGCCGTACTAAAAATGTACTACCCATCCCAGCCCGGCCTTTTTCTAAAAAGTCAATCATGCTTGAATGAGTTCCCACGGCAACAATAAGGTCCGCTCCTTTTTCATAAGCAAGTAATAAAGCAATATCTTCACTAGTACCTGGAGCCGGAAATACTGTCGCCTCTAGCCCCAAATTTTCAATCCGGGAAAGCCCCGGGGCCCTGCCATCAGGATAGGCATGGACAATTAATACCGCTCCGGATTTTAAGGCGACATCGGAAACACTATCCATGTCTCCAATTATTATATCAGGAAGAAAACCAAATTCAAGTAAGGCGTCAGCTCCTCCGTCAACCCCTATTAAAACCGGGTTTACATCGTCAATATATGATTTAATAATAGTTAAATCCTCACGGTAGTTTTGACCACGGACTACCACTAGAACAGGTTTCCCTTCCATTTTTATTTTAGTTTCCGGAATTTTTAACGTTCCGAGAATCAATTCTTTTTCTTTTAAAGCATACTCAAGGGTATTATGAAGAAATTTATCCAATTCAGTTGATAAGTTCCGACGAATCTCACGTAATTTTTTATTTACCGACTTTGATTCCAGTAATTCTCCCTCGGCAATGACCGAAAGCTCTTTTATAACCTTATTTCCCTTAATTTCTAACAAATCGCCTTCATGAACTTTTTGAAAGATATCAATACCAACATTATCTATTATACCTATTCCTTCATGCAACAAAACCGCCGGTCCGGGATTGGGATAACGGCCGGTAATTGAAGGGCTGGAATTTATTACTAATTTAACGCGGGCTTTAATTAATGAATCCACTGCTACCTGATCTAAATCAGCATGATCAATGATAGCTATCTCCCCGGGTTTAATCCGTTTGGCTAAATTTTTTGTGCGTTTATCTAAACGAGCTACCGCCTTAAAATCCAACAAAATTCACCTCTTAATCTTAGAACTTGAAAACATTTAATTAGACAGCTCTAATCTTCTTTTCCAAACGAATTTTATCGGAAATTTTAGCAATAAATGAAGCATTGGTAGGTTTACCTTTTTTATCATCGACACAATAACCGAATAAATTATGTAAAATACTAACTTCACCCTTATTCCAGGCAGTTTCAATGGCAAAACGCATTGCCCGTTCTACCCGGTTCATTGTTGTATCGTATTGCTCCGCTATTAATGGATATAACTTTTTAGTTATCTCATTAAGTAAACCAGGGTCCTGAATAGTCATTACAATTGCGTCCCTCAAATAAGCATAACCCTTAAAACTAGATGGAATATGTAAACTTTCGATAATCTTAACTACTTCCGTTTCCAAATCTTTATTGAAACTTATTTTCCGTTTTATAATGGTAGATTCCTTGGTACCCTTAGCCACTTGGATAATTCTTTGAGTTAATGTATTAAGATCAAACGGTTTTAAAATATAATAATCAACGCCTAAATTGACTGCATTTCGAGCAACTTCCTCTTGCCCGAAAGCGGAAAAAATTATTATTTTCGGTTTAGGGCAGCTGGGGTTTTCTCTTAACCAATGCAAGACCCCAAGTCCATCCAATTGCGGCATAATCATATCCAGTAATAAGACATCGATTTGGCCATAAGGCAATAATTGAATAATATCCCGGCCGTTATGGGCGATGGCTACGATTTCTATTTCAGTCTGGGTGGAGAAATAATCTTGAAGAAGTTGACAAAACTCCTGATTATCCTCGGCCAATCCCACTCTTATAGGTTGCAAATCTCCATCTCCTTAATTCAAAATAATAGAATACAAAGGTAATTTTGAAACTCCCTTCAATTATGTCATTCCCAATATTAATAAAAATATAGAAGTTAAAGAAACATACCACCGATTTATTTTTCGCTATCCCGGAAAAAATTCCTTTTTATTTCTGTTTTATTTATCTAAGCTTCACATTTCAAAAAATTTATTCGGTATATGGTCAAGAATTTTCTTTACATAAAAAAAGCATCCTGTTTAAAGATGCTGTTTTAACCTGTTTTGTTGATTTCGTTAATCATCCATTCCGCTAAAACTCCGTATCCTTTCGTAGGATCATTAACTAATACATGAGTTACTGCTCCAACGAATTTTCCATTTTGAATTATCGGACTTCCACTCATTCCCTGGATTATACCTCCTGTAAGTTTTAATAGTGAAGGGTCTACTACTTTTATAATCATTCCTTTGTCACGTGGTTTATCCTGTCTATACACCCTAATTATTTCTACTTTAAAATGTTCAATCTTTGAACCGTTTATAACAGTATATATTTGAGCCGGACCGATTTTCACTTCCGAACCATAAGCGGTTGGTATTGGCTGCGCCTTTATCCCAATACCTTGATAAAGTGTTCCATAAATTCCAAACCTACAATTTTTTTCAATTTTGCCGATTGGGTCAGCGTTAGAATTGAAAATTCCTATTTTTTCTCCAGGCTGACCGGGAATCCCTTGTTTTATCCCGCTTATTTTAGCCATTACTATTTCGCCTTGTTGAAATGGGATCTTGGTTCTTCCGGCAAATTCAGATATCCTATGTCCCAATCCTGCAAATCTATTAGACTTTGGGTCATAAAAGGTTAATGTTCCCACTCCGGCTGCTGGGTCTTCAATATATAAACCCAGCATGAAGCGTTTTTCTCCTCCGCTACTTGTAAACACAGGTTTGATTTTTAAAAGTAAAAATTTATTTTTTCGCTTAATAGTTAAAGTGAGATATTTTTCTTCCAACCGATAATTTTTTAAATGAAATTCAACTTCTTCAACCCTATTTACCGGAAAATTATTGATGGCTAACAATACATCTCCGATTTTGATTCCAGCTTCCCGAGCCGGATAATATGTTCTTCCATCAACTCCTTTTAAAGGTAAATCTCCAACGATAACTACTCCTTTGCTGGAAAACAAAACTCCAATTGCTTGCCCACCTGGGATCACTAATGGGGGTTTAATGATTTCCACATGAAGTTTTTTAATAGGAATAACTCCAAACAGCCTTATTTGAATATCAAATTCCTGATTGTTCCTGGAGTTTAAGATGATATTTTTGCCTAATAACCGTTTGGATTGAACCGGAAAAAGATTTTCTAAATGTTTATCAATAGTTATAAAATTTAATGGAAAATAAGCAGAGACAGTAAAATTTTGCCCGGGTGACAATCTTAAGATTGCCGGTAGACTATTAATTTGAATTAAACAGGATAGTAAAATAGGAGCTCCGATAATTAAAATAAATAACCATAGTCGTTTTTTAAGTAATTGATAATTCTTCAATAAAGCCACACCCCAGAGTAGATTTTATGAGTACTATGGTTAAATTCCCCTTATAACTGGGGTTTTATTCAAACAAAAAAGCCCGGGGTTTCCCCGGGCTAACTTTTTTGCCACTATTTTATCAGAAATATTCAATTCCTTTTCTAAGGAAGCTGCTGATTAATCCGATTTGTGCGAGCAAATATGCGGTATTAGGCATTTTGCGAAGCACAAAATCGTCACTTATTCAATTAATCAGCGCTTCCCTAAAGCTTTTTAAGTAAATCTTCATACCACTTAAAGTACCTAGTATTCCAAGCACGACCGTATATTTCTATTTCTCGGCGAATAATTTTGGGGTCGAAACCGGTGGTTTTTACTAAGGACCAAAAGTCACGGCTATGATTAAGGTGTTCAAGATGAGCCAACTCATGGATAATCACATAATCCTGCAGAGTCTGGGGGGCTTCAATCAGGCGATGTGATAAATGAATATTCCTCAAAGATGAACATGAACCCCAACGTCTAAATTGACGGTGATAAGTGACAATTTTATAGTAAAAACCAAAATATTTATCATTTAGGTCTATGGTCCTTCTCTGCAACTCCCGGTTATAAATCCGCCCTAATAAACGCCAGTATATCCGGTCAACCATCGGCGCCAAATATCTTTTTCTATTTAACCAAGGTTTCGGAAATTTAATAGCACAAACGTTCCCTTTTAAACTGGCTTGAATAGTTTTTCTGTTTTCGGGTACTAATTCTATAGTAATATAAAAGGGATCCATATCTCTCCTTATATGGCCACTATATTAACCAGCCGATCCGGAATAGCAATAACTTTTTTAATGGATTTACCTTCAATAGTTTTTATGATAGTTTCATTTTTTAAAGCTAACTCTTTTAGCTCCGCTTCGGAACTACCAATTGGAACAACTACTTTTTCCCGGATCTTACCATTAATCTGAAGGACTATTTCAACGGTTTCTTCCGCTGCCATTTCCGGATTATAGACCGGCCATTTTTGGTTATGGATAGAATACTCATAGCCCAAACGCCGCCATATCTCTTCCGTTAAATGAGGACAAGCCGGAGCCAATAACAACATTAGGTTTTTAACCGCTTCTTTCCAAGCTTCCGTCCCGTAGATTTCCGCTTTATATTTAGCTACTACATTGGATAACTCCATCAATGAAGCTAAATAAGTGTTAAAAGAAAAACTCTCAATCTCCCTGGTTGCTTTTTCGATTGTTTGGTGGGTTTTTCGCAGCACAATCTTTTCCGCTTCAGCCGAACTTGCCGGTGTTGAATCTTCTAAAGTCAAATCCCAGATTCTATTGAGAAAACGGTAAATACCTTCTACACCTCTGCTATCCCATGGTCCCCCTTGCTCCCAACGCCATCCAAACATGAGATAGGCTCTAACCGCATCAGCGCCAAAACGCTCAACCAAATCATCGGGAGCAACAACATTTCCCCTTGATTTACTCATTTTTTCGCTGTCTTCACCGAGGATAATACCTTGATTTCTTAGTTTCAGCATTGGTTCGTTAAAATCAACCAATCCTAAATCGCGCATGGCCTTAGTAAAGAAACGGGTATAAATCAAATGCATACAAGCATGTTCAACTCCACCGGTATATAAATCAACCGGAAGCCAATACTTACCTTCTACCGGATCAAATGGAACATCTCCTTCATAATAGGGACTTAAATAACCATATTGATACCAGGAAGAACACATAAAGGTGTCCATGGTATCCGTTTCTCTTTCTGCCGGTCCGCCACACTTGGGACAGGTAGTTTTCCGGAATCCATCATGGTATTTAAGAGGAGATTCTCCGGTTGGCAGAAATTCGGCATCTTCCGGTAATAAGACCGGTAGATCTTCATAAGGGACTGGTACGGTTCCGCATTTTTCACAATATAAAATCGGAATTGGAGCTCCCCAATATCTCTGCCGGCTAATTAACCAATCGCGCAGACGGTAATTAACGGATTTACTTCCTAAACCTTTTTCGCTTAACCAGCTTATAACATTTGATTTTGCCTCTTTAGCCGGAATTCCATTAAATTGGCCGGAGTTAACCATAAAGCCTTCTTCAACTCCAGTATAGGCTTGAGCTAACTTTTCTTGTCCATCTGATCCTTCAGGAGCAATAACTATCCGGATCGGTAAACCAAATTTTTCGGCGAACTCAAAATCCCTCTCATCATGAGCCGGAACCGCCATTATAGCTCCGGTACCATAACCCATCATTACATAATCGGCGATCCAAATAGGAACTTTCTCACCATTAACCGGATTAACGGCATAAGAACCGGTAAAAACTCCGGTTTTCTCCTTGGTGGTAGCCAATCTTTCGATCTCTGTTTCCCTGGAAGCCTTTAAGATATATTGATCAACTTCGGCTTTTTGTTCCGGAGAGGTTAACTCAGCTACTAAAGGATGTTCCGGAGCCAAAACCATAAAAGTCACTCCCCAAAGAGTATCGGGGCGGGTAGTAAAGATTTTAATTTCTTTGCCGTTTTCGGTATGGAAATCCACCTCCGCTCCCTCACTCCGGCCGATCCAATTTTGCTGCATGGAGACAATTCTTTCCGGCCAATCTATTTTTGAAAAATCTAATAATTCATCCGCATAATCGGTAATTTTAAAGAACCACTGACTCAATTCCTTTTTGACTACAGGAGTTCCGCAGCGTTCACAGTGACGGTCCTCTCCCCAAACCTGTTCCCGGGCCAATGTTGTATTACATTCCGGACAAAAATCCACTGGAGCAAATTTCTTGTATGCAATCCCTTTTTCATAAAATTTCAAGAAAAACCATTGGGTCCACCGATAATAACCCGGCAAACAAGATACAATCTCCCGCCGCCAGTCAAATATAGCCCCCATACTTTTAAGTTGGCCCCGCATTTTTTCGACATTATTAATAGTCCACTTGAAAGGGTGAACTTTCCGCTTGATAGCGGCATTCTCAGCCGGAAGACCAAAAGCGTCAAAACCCATAGGAAACAAAACATTATAACCATTCATCCGCTTAAACCGGGCATGAGCGTCGGATGGAGTTATCGCATACCAATGGCCGATATGCAAATCTCCGCTAGGATACGGAAGCATGGTCATAGCATAATATTTTGTTTGATCATCCCGGATGTCGGAATGGTATAAACCATCCTCTTCCCATTTTTTTTGCCATAAAGGTTCAATTTCCAAATGATGATATTTCTCTACTTTAGCCATAATATTTAATTCCCCCCAAAAAATTAAAATACCCCGGCAAATGCCAGGGGCGAAATCCGCGGTACCACCCTGATTCAGCTTAAAAAAGCTCTTATACCTTTAGCCCCAGGTTAGGGATTAAGCTCCGGAGTGAGTTCAACTTCGTTAAGTTTTGGCTCGCAGCAACCGCCAATTCTCTGTTAACATCCCGAAATTTACTTATTCCTTCTTAGCTCGTATTAAAAGATGTAAAGGATTAACCACAGAGTACACAGAGGTCACAGAGTTAAAAAAACTTTTTAATTTATGATTTTCTCTATGTTCTCCGTGCCCTCTGTGGTTCAAAATTACAATGAAAGTTCCGTCTTTTTAGCATCATGCCATAAGTTCTCTAAAGCATAAAACTCACGTTCGGATTCATGCATGATATGAGCTACTATATGCCCAAAATCAAGCAAAACCCATCGTCCCTCTTGATAACCTTCTTTTTTAGGCGGCATGCTTCCTTGCTCGTTAACTTTATCTATAATATTATCCGCAATAGCCCGAACTTGAATTGGTGTTTTACCGGAACAAATAAAGAAATAATCGGTAACATTAGAAATCCCGGCCAAATCCAAGATTATAGGCTTAATAGCCTTTTTCTCTGTTATTGCATCAATAATAAGTTCTAAAATATGGTCCATTATTCATTAAAACCCTTCCTAATTAACTCATTTCGGCTGGCAATACTCAATGGATGAATCAGATAATTATGACTTATTAAATAACTAAGAGTTCGATTGTTTACTTTTAATACCAATAAATCCGGGTCAATTGACCAAGCCTGATCTCTTAATTCACGGGCTGCTTGAAAGATTCGCCCTGGTTCGAGGTAATCAGCAACATAAATAAGCTTAGTTAATGATGAAACTCCCGGAGCACCGGTAATATGAAAGGTAATAGCTTCAAAAATTTCCGGATCTTTAAATTCGTACTTTGATCTGACAATAGCCGCCGCTACTGAGCCATGAAGTAAAAGGGGTTCTGCCTTTTCAATTTCGTCTATAACTATACCAAAATTAGTAGCCAGTTGCAATAGTAAATCTTCCTTATATTCCCGGCAAAGGTCATGTAATAAAGCAGCCGGGGTTACTATCTCCGGCTGGACACCAAATCTGGGGGCAAGCTCCAAAGCTGTCTCTTCAACTCGCTGACAATGGTTAAACCTAGTTTCGGAAACATTATCTCGTAAAACCTTAAGTATTTCTGAACGATTCATCAACTATTTTGTTCTTCCTTTATTCGGTTATTTATGAAAGTAAAAAATTCATCCATAATTCTATCATCATCACCGCTATTATATGAAACAATGCTACGTAAATGAATGAAGGAATCAAGATCAACTTTTTCAAATTGAACTCCAATTCCACCGGGGGTTTCTCTTACCACAATTCCAATTAAATTAATCTCCAACTCTGAAGATTCTCCGGCTAAATGAATAGTAATATCAATCTTATTTTGAGGATCGATTTTTTCATTTGTTTGGATAAACATTCCTTTTAAACTAAGGTTCTCTACTTTTCCTCTGAAGGTTCGCTTTTGATATTTTACTGTAGCTTCGATATTAAAGGATACCCTAGTTAGTTCTCTTTTTTCCATTTTGCGCCCCCCTTTATTCACTACTTCAACAATTCAACGGTAATTCATAAATTGGAGGTCCAGGTTATAATCTTTTTCTTTTAAGAAGTGGATAACCTTTTGAAGATCATCTTTATTTTTTCCGGAAACTCTTATCTGATCACTCATTATCTGCGATTGAATTTTTAAATTTAAAGCTTTTATATCCTTAACTATCTGTTTGGCCTTTTCCGTTTCTATCCCTTGTTTTACTGTTACTATTTGTCGCTTGGCGCCGCCGCTGGCATCAATGGCTTTTCCATAATCCAGATTCCTTATGGGTACTCCTCTTTTTATTAATTTGGTTTGTAAAATATCGACAACGTTCTTTAACTTAAATTCATCTGCCGCCATTATCTTAATATCTTGACTTTCTAAATTGATCTCCGTGTGACTCCCTTTAAAATCAAAACGCTGCCCTATCTCTTTAATAGTTTGATTAATAGCGTTATCTACTTCTTGCATATTTACTTTTGAAACAACATCAAATGAAAAATCTCCGGCCATTTTTCTACTCCTTTTATAATTATACTTAAAAATTTTGTTTTCTATCAAACTTGATTCAAAGCCGTATAGAACAAGCTTTTTTACTGATTTTTTGATTGCGATTTCACTGGGATATGTAATTTAAATAAAATATTCGCTTTTAAATCAATTTTCCCTTTCTATATTTTTTAGTGGAATAAAATTATGATATAACATCTAAAAAAGGTGCTTTTCAGCACCTTTTTACATTCTTTGTTGTCTAGGCTTGGCTTCATTTACTATAAGTTCGCGACCACCCATATCTTTACCGTTCATCGAATCTATAATCCGATCAACATCTTCATCTTCAATTTCTATGAATCCAAATCCCCGGGAACGGCCACTATCACGATCAACTATTATCCGGCTGGATTTTACCTCAGCCTGTTCCGCAAAAAAAGCTGCTAAATCTTCCTTGGTAGCGGACCAAGGTAAGTTTCCTACATAAAGTGTCTTTGTCACTATTATTCACCTCTTTCCGATTCTGAAACCTCTTCATCCAATATAGTTAGTGTGCATCAAAAAAAATTGACTATACAGTATATAGTCAATTTTTATTAACTTAACTCAGATATTTTTAATAACAGAAATTGAAGGTTAAAATTGATGATAAAGCTTTTGCTGGAATATATAATCACGAACCAAATCAGGGACCAAATATCTGATCGAGCGGCCATACATAAGCTCTACCCGAAGCCAAGTAGCCGATATATCCAATAAGGGAGCTTCCAATATTATAATCTGGTCGAGGTAAGGCTGTAAAAATTTAGGCCAATCTTGACCATTTTGGAGGACTGGATATCCTGGTCTAAAAGCAGTAATGATTTTGGTTTCCTCCAGAATTTTGTCATAATCTTTCCAAGAATGCAGCTCTAGGAGAGAATCGAAACCCATAATCAAGTAAGCTTGCTCGCCTTGACCTTGTTTTTTTAACTCTTTTATGGTATCAATCGAATATGATGGCCCGGTACGTTTAATTTCCACCGCTGATACTTCAAATTGCGGATGATCACTTATAGCTAACTCAACCATTTTTAAACGTTCTTCGGCCAGCGTTGAAACTTCCCCTATTTTATGAGGAGGAATAGATGCAGGAACAAAAATTACTTTATCCAGTTGAAAAGCCTCCCGGGATTTTTCCGCTAAAACCAAATGTCCAAAATGAATTGGATCAAAAGTCCCTCCTAATATACCAAAACCACTCATTCGTAAAAACTCCTTTATGCTTAGTCTATGGCTTAGTTTAATAATTGTTGAATAAAGATCATAATACTTTTGACACGGACTTACAAGGATTAATAAAGGATTTATAAGCCCAAATATACGTACCCTAGCTTTTAGTGGTTATTACTAAATTATCTCTATGGATTACTTCATCGGCTGTTTTAAATCCGAGAATCGCTTCAATCTCACTTGTTTTACGACCCAATATTTTCAGAATTTGTTCTTTTCCATAGTTAGTAAATCCTCGCCCCAACTCAGTCTTACTTTGAGTGCAAACTTTAATAAGATCGCCTTCTTCAAATTCCCCATAAGCAGCCAGGATTCCGGAAGGAAGTAAACTGGTACCTTGTTTTAATAAAGCACGTTCCGCGCCGCTATCAACAACAATTTCACCATTAACTTTGGGCCCATAGGCGATCCAACGTTTCCGGCTGTTTACTACTTGCTGATTACTTAAAAAGACAGTCCCTTCCAAAGTACCGTTAAAAATGTTTTGAATTTTACCCGGATCTTTTCCATTCATTAAAACCATAGAGGTACCGGCAGCAATAGCCATTTTAGCGGCTTCCAGTTTGGTAATCATTCCGCCGGTTCCCAAATTTGATCCGGCTCCTTCAGCCATACCCATCAACCGGGAATTAACCTCAGTAACTACCGGTATTAATGTGGCTGAAGGATCCCGCTTGGGATCAGCAGTATATAAGCCGTCAATATCTGATAATAAAATAAGTAAATCAGCCTCAATTAAACCTGCTACTAAGGCTGATAGAGAATCATTTTCACCGATTTTTAATTCTTCGGTAGCTACGGTGTCATTTTCATTAATAATCGGAATTACCCGGTATTTCAATAAAGTCAGTATTGTATTTCTGGCATTTAGATATCTTTTACGATCACTGATGTCACTCCGGGTTAATAAAATCTGAGCAATTATTTGACCATATTCGGAGAAAAGTTTCTCATATACCTGCATCAAAAGGCCTTGCCCCACTGCAGCGACAGCCTGACGTTCTACTATTGAAGCCGGTCGTTCTGTTAAGCCCAACCTGCCAAGACCAACCCCTACAGCACCGGAAGTTACTAAAACAACTTCCCGGTTTTGATTTTGTAAATCAGCTATTTGTCGGACCAAGTGCTCCATCTGGTTTAAATTAAGCTTGCCGGTGCTATGAGCCAGAGTACTGGTCCCAACCTTAATAACAATCCGTTTAGCTTTTTTTAAGAGTTGCAGATAATCCACAATTACTCCTCCCGGGACCATTTCAACTTACTTTCCACCCCCGGTTGGGGTGGACGGTAAAATAAAATATTACGACCAATAGTTTGTACTATCTCCGCTCCGGTTTTTTCAGCTAATTCCGTAGCAACTTCGCCGACTTCGAAAACAGTATGAGGTAAGACTCTTCCTTTTACGAGTTCTCTGGCTGATAACGCTTGGTCCAATTGTTCAATTAAGTTGTCGGATACTCCACCCTTACCAATAGTAAGAATCGGTTCCAGTCCATTTCCCAAAGATCTAAGTGTACTCCGTTGTTTACTGGTTAACAATTCAGGTTACCTTCCTTCACTTACAATTTAGCCCTAAAGACGGGATTTGGAAACATTATAGCATAGATTTTAGTTATTTTGAAACAATTGATTGTCAAAAAACTATCTTCAACACAGAGACACTGAGGCACAGGGAATAATAAAAATTCTCTCAGTGTTTTTCTCCGTGTTCTCTGTATCTCTATTGTTAATATGTGTCTTTATGATTTTTTACAAAAAAAGTGAAGCTTACGCTTCACTAAGTTGCCTGGGGTATTTTATCTTTGCGAAGTTGCCGACGATGTTGTTCGTAACTCGGGTTTCCTTCCCGCCAACGGCCTCCGGCCCGTTCCTTCACAATAGAAGTCTCGGTTACTACAAATTCGTTTTTACCGGTACAATAAAACACTGGCTCGTTGTTACGACAATTTCCACAATCAAGACAAACCACTCTCTTAAACCTCCTAATTTAATACTCTTAACTTTCTACTCATTATTCTTCATTTAAAAAAGTAAACTCAAAATCGCCGATCCTAACAGAATCACCTTCTTTTATCCCCGCTTCAATTAAAGCTTGTTCAACTCCCCATCGTCTCAGGAGAGTTTGTAAACTTCTGATAGAGTCATCATTATTCAGGTCAAACCTAGCTACTCTTCTTATTAAATTGTCATTTTCAACTACAAATACTTCATTTTCCTTGACAACCCTAATAACAAAATCGGTATTTTCTCTCGGTTCCTCAATAGCTAAATGTATATTTTCCTTTGGTATTTCAGCTAATTTCCCAATAACTTGGTTAAGTAATTCTTCTACTCCCTCACCGGTTGCTGCCGAAAAAGGATATATTTCTTGAGGATCTGCTTTATTACGAAACTCTTGAAGGTAATCCCGGTCGTTTAATAAATCGATTTTAGATAGGGCGATTACCTGTTGTTTATTAGCCAAATCAGGATTATACAATTGAAGTTCTTCATTAATCTGTCTAAAATCCTGAAAAGGGTCCCGACCGGAAAGGCCGGAAGAATCAACCAAATGTACTAATAGTCTGGTTCTTTCAATATGTCTTAAAAACTGGTCGCCCAACCCAACTCCCCGATGAGCTCCTTCAATTAAGCCCGGAATATCAACCGCCACAAAACTCCGGCCTTTAAAATCGACCACTCCTAAATTGGGCACCAAAGTTGTAAAAGGATAATCCGCTATTTTAGGCCTGGCTGCTGAAATCTTTGATAATAAAGTTGATTTCCCGGCATTTGGAAAACCAATTAATCCAACATCAGCCAGTAATTTTAATTCCAGCTCCACCCATAACTCAGAACCCAGTTCACCTTTTTCAGCAATCTGCGGAGCCTGACGGGTGGGAGTTGCAAAATTGGAATTTCCTCTTCCTCCTCGTCCTCCCGTTAAAATAATATATTCAGTTCCCGGTTCGGTTAAGTCTGCAATTAGTTTTTTGGTCTCAAAATTTTTAATAATAGTACCCGCAGGTACCGGTATATATAAATCAATCCCATCTTTGCCGGTTCGATTACAACCTCCCCCGGGACTACCGTTTTCAGCTTTAAATTTATGCTTGTAACGAAAATCACTTAATGTTGATAAATCTTCTCTAACTACCAGAATAACATTGCCGCCCCGACCGCCGTCGCCACCATCAGGTCCGCCCCTTGGAACATATTTTTCACGTCGAAAACTTACCGCTCCAGGGCCTCCATTGCCTGATTGTAAAAAAATCTTTGCTGAATCTAAAAACACTCATAACACCTCAAATTTATTATTCGACGGTTGATTTGAATTATCCTCTCCAGATTAATGGAGTAATTTACTTATTTTTTACGGATTTTATTAGATGAGGGATTTTCATAATTACTATAATTAATTTTTGAATATAGTAGACGATGCTATCGATGTTTGTTGTTTACATCAATAAAAATCTATTTATTAAGATATTGATGTAAACAACCATATAGCGAATAACCCAGATATGACTATCAATATATTGTATTCGAATATCAAATTTTTTTATTATGAAAATCCCTCAGATAGGATGAATTAAATTCCTTTAAAGAAATTTAATTCAACTTTCTATATGGGAAATTACCCGGTTGCGTCCGGCTTTTTTGGCCTGGTATAAAGCATCATCAGCCCAAGCTATCATCTGTTCTACAATGATATCTATCTGCTCATCGTTAAGTTGATTTTGGATATCATTCAGCACAGGCATCATACTAACTCCAAAACTGGCTGTTACTTTAAGATTTACCTCTGAAGAACAAAAATACTGATTGGCAATATTCTCCCGTAGCCGGTCGGCCAAATCATAAGCATTATCTAATTTTGTCTGGGGTAAAAGAATTACAAATTCTTCGCCTCCAAAACGACAAGCTACATCATAATCACGAATAGATTTTTTTATAAACTCACCTAGCTCCATTAATAATTGATCACCTATTTGGTGCCCGTAATGATCGTTAACTTTTTTAAAAAAATCCAGATCCATAAAAATTAAAGAAAGTGATTGCTTAAACCGCCATGATTTTTTAATCTCTTCTTTAATACGTTGCATTAGAAAATGACGGTTATATAAACCCGTAAGTTCATCCAAAGTTGCCTTTTGGTATAGCCTGGACAAATTAACATAAAGTTTGGCATTTTCCTGGGCTGTTTCTTTTGCCAATTGATATAACCTGGCACTTTCTAATTGAACTGCAGCTCGAGGAGAAAAAGTTCCGATTAAGTTAAATTGTTTTCTATTATAACAGCCTTTTTCTTTTAAAAGAACCAATATTCCGACAACGTTTTTATAAATAATTAGTGGTACCGCCATCATACTCATAAAATCTTCAGAGATTGATTTCGAACTTACTTCGCTGGAATCAAGAATTTCCGGTGGTTGTTTTGAATTCAATAAGTAATTATAGCTTATTACTCCCGATTTTAAATTATTAATAATCACTCCGACGCTGTTTATTTGAATTTTTTCCAAAACGCCCCGGGGTTTTCGTAACTCTCTGGTTATCTGATTTACTTTATCAATAGGAATCCCGCTTAATGCTTTAAGCTTGAATTCATTGCGAACTTCGTCAAACCAATAAATAATCCCAGCTGTAGATGTGGTCTTTTCCAACACTTTTACAAGAATATTTTTAGATAAGTGAATGAAATCCAATTCACCGTTAAAAACTTCTTCCAGCCCAAAAAGATGACGGTAAAAATCATTAGTAAGGCATATTTTTATAATAAGTCCCGCCATAATTAAGATTATTATTCCTGATAACGTAAAAGTCCAAAACAAATAAAAAAACCACCCTTCGTTATTTAATTATCGGCAATAACGAGAGAATGGTTTAATCAGTGATAGTTTATAGTTTTATAGCTTATAGTTATCTTTAATCAATAAACTAATGATTATCAATCGTTTTTAAGTTATTGTTCAAAATTTACAATTCATTAAAACACAATATTTCTTTGACTATCAATTGTAAACTGAGAACTATTAACTGCTCTTCCCTACCACTCAATCAAAGCAGCGCCCCAGCTTAACCCACCGCCAAATCCTATTAATAAAATATACTCCCCTTTTTGGAACCGATGCCGGGATTCATGAAGTACCAAACCTATAGAAGCTGAAGAGGTGTTTCCATAACGATCAATATTGGATAAAATTTCTGTATTTTGGGAAACAACATCTTTAGCAGCATTGTCGATAATTCGAATATTAGCTTGATGCGGCAAGATATATCTAATCTGTTCCGGTTTAATACCAACTTTCTGCGGAACTGTTTCGTATAATTCCTTTATTTTATTAGCTGCAAATTTAAAAATTACTTTCCCATTCTGACGAAAATAAAAATCGCCAGTATTGTTTGTTAAATCTTTAACTCCACCAATGACAACCTCATCTGCTAAAGTAGGGTCAGCACCAAGTTCGGTATAAAGAAGCAAATGTTCAGGATGATCGTTGGTTACCAATAAAGCACTGGCAGCATCACCAAACAGTACGCAACTGGCTCTATCAGTGTAATCAGTCAATCTGGTGAGTTGTTCTCCCGAAGTTACTAATCCGGTTTTAATATTCCTAGTTTTAAGAAAACTCTCAGCCGCAGCCAGGCCATAGATTAAACCGGAACAGGCAGCATTTAAATCGAAACAAAATGAGTTATTAGCCTGTAATTCCCGGGCTACTTCATATGATTGAGCTGGAGTAATCCTATCCGGAGCTATCGTCGATGAAATAACAAAATCAAGCTTACTGGAGTCAAAATTAGCATTACTACAAGCTATTTTACCTGCTTCGGCTACTAACGGGGCCATTCGTTCATCATTATCCAGAATATGGCGTTCCCGGATTCCGGTCCTGGTAACAATCCATTCATCTGTTGTTTCTACCATTTTCTCTAAATCGCTGTTTGTTAAGATCTTCTTGGGAACCGCAGCCCCAATTCCAGAAATACCTACTTGAGTCATCAAAGAGCCTCCTAATTTTCTACTTTATTCTTCCTCTTTTAATAATTTAAGGTAATTTGCCATTTCCAAAGTCATTCCATAAATTTCAAAAACGGCTTTGCAAACAACCTCTTCCTTAGAACGAACCACCACTTCTATTAAGAACCGATGCCCTTTTTTTTCAGTTACTTGCGCTTTAGCAATTAATTTTTCTCCGGCCCTGACAGTCCTTAAAAAATTAACATCCGCTCTTCCGGTTAAAGCAACTTGCATATCAACCACGGCATTGGCCAGAGAATTAGCTTGGGCAAAAACAATATGTCCTCTAACTATGTTACATTTTTGCAGACACATACTTAAATCGGTTTCCAATAAAGATAATCCACGTTTTCCAGGTTCGATCTCGATTAACTCACCAACAATTTCTCCAACTCCCAGCGATTGGGAAACTCCAAAAAAATGAGAAGCCATTTCTTTGGTTCTTTTGCGGACCTCAGGAATTGAAAGCTCCAAGCGGTCAAGCCTGATTGTAGGAATACTAACCTTTAATTTTTCAGCTAATTCTTCATCGGTAATAAAAGGGTTTTCACGGATTTCGGCTAATAATTGTTGATGCCGTTCGGATTTTTTTAATAATTTACCGTTCATTTATCTCTCACTTTAAACTTTATTATTACCTGATAATAATTATAAACAAATTTACATTAGTTTTCAACTATATAATTCAATTTTCCCACTTCAATATTCTTCTCCAGTTAAGTCGTATCAATCAATATCGAATTTTAAAAATATCGAAAGCTTTCAAATTCCCTCCATCCTAATATAAAATTAAACTCTTCGCACCATAAATAATAACCGGCCAATAAAAAAGCGGGATTTATAATCCCGCTTCAATCCCATATTTTTTAACACTAAATATATTATAACCTAGCCTACCCATTATTTGAATCATTTCACTATACCATTCCGTATTTTCTTCACACTGTGGCACCTCCGGGAATGAATACTGGACTATTTCCCGCAGTAGATCATTCTTTAAGTTTTCATTTCCCGGGAGATAAAAATAAGAAAAAGCTAATTTATGATCCTCTCCGATACCCATAACCCAAAAACCCAATCCCTTAAGCCATAAATACTTCCGTACGTTTTTTTCAAACTGTTCCGGTTCAAAAGAGGTTGAAAAACTATTACCGATGATTCCTTTGGTATGTTCAAACAAGTTATTGGTTTTATTAAAAGTATCTTGTATCAGAATATCCGGTAATCTTAAGCGTTTTACTCTATGTAATTCTTCCGCTTTCTCTACCATATATTGTTGAATATTATTAAAAACCTGTTTTTCACGGTATTTTACGATTAAATTATTTATCAATTCTTCCCGGAATATTTTTTTGGCCTCAGGGGTGATAAACCGTAAAGATGGTTCAACTTGTTGAGCTTTTAGACTTGAACCACTTATAATAGTTCCAACTATCAACAACATTATAAAAAAAAGATGTTTGTTTCTGGTCATATATGGAATACCTACCCCTAGTAATTGAGGGATTTTCATAATTAATGAATTTAACATTTGGATACAATATATTGATAGATGCATCTAGGTTGTTCGCTATATGGTTGTTTACATCAATATCTTAATAAATAGATTTTTATTGATGTAAACAACAAACATCGATAGCATCGTCTACTATATCCAAAAAATAATTATGGAAATTATGAAACTCCCTTAATTACAAATTTTATACTAATTCTAGCAAAATCTACTTATTTTAGTCAATTAAAGAGGTAATTTGTTAAAATAATTTTACACATTTTCCGTTTAATTTTCCGGTATGTCGGTTTCTACGTTTTCATCTTCTTTTTCATCTTCATTTTCTTCTTCATTTTCTTCTTCATTTTCGTCCAGTGTAGCATCTTTTTTAATAAATTTTTTAATACTGAAAATCTTATAACCTAATCTCTCCATTACAGCCATCATCTCCGATTGCCAAAATTTATTCTCGGCGACATCAGGTATTTCCGGAAAAGAATAAATTACTACATCTTTCAGAAATTCATTTTTAAGTTCTTGATTTCCCGACAGATAAAAATAAGCTAAAGCCATACGATGTTCATCATTTATCCCTAATACTAAAAAACAAACTCCTTTTAGCCAAATAAACTTTTTTACTTTTTTTTCAATCTCCGCCGGATTGTATTCCCGGGTAAAATTATTTCCGATAAACGGCTTAGTACGATCAAACATTAACCTTGCTTTATCAAAAGTTTCTTGAATAACAATCTCCGGGGATCTTGGAGTAGAAGACTTATGTAATACTTTATATTCTTCAACCATATAATCATAAACCTTGGTAAAGGTTTGGTTATTTTCATACTTTCTAATTAACTGACCGAGTATTTCCTTACGGATTGCTTTTCTGGTTTCCAAAGACATACTGTTAATTTTCAGTTCATCAGTATTAAGAGCTTTTATTCCTAAAGAAAAAAACAATACTATGATACTTAATACTAAGAAACGTTTATAGACCATTTTTTACCTCGATTTTTTAGATAATGGATTTTTATAATTCAAAACTATAATTTATATAACTAAAGGATTTTCATAGTTTATAATTTCGCATTTAGATAAGTTGAATTAAATTTCCCGAATAATTATTATGTCTCTAAAGCCAGACGTAATAGGAAATTAATGAATTTAATTCACCTTATTACAGCGGCAAATAAGATGAACTAAATTCTGAAATTTACTCTTTCTCATTCGGCTTTTGATCGGCGTTTATTCAGCTACAAATAATAAATAAATCGCCAAGCATCATTGAATATGCTATCAGTATGGGAAAGCTTATTCGTATGATTTAGTTCATCTTATATAGATAAAGTATATTGCAGTTAACAACCTTTCTGAAGCAATCTTACCAGCACTTTGCTGTTAAGTCAAGCAGATAAATTTCCCCTATCAAATACAAAAGACCGGATTTTATCCGGTCTTTTTAGAGTTTTAACCAATAGATATTTTAATTTCCGATGAAAGTTTAAAATTTCTTTTTCAGTTAAACATTAAATAACATATCAGCGTAGGTTGGGAATGGCCATACTTTAGCATCAACTAAAGTCTCAAGTTTATCGCCGTCAACTCTTAACTTACCCATCACGGTAAATATTACATCCCGATAGTATTGAGCTATCTTAAAAGTATCAGTACCAACCTTCTCGACGACATCATTCAACGCTTTTTCCATAGCAACAATATTATTATTGAAGGAATTTAGAGTTTCAGTAACCTCAATCAACAATTTTTCTTGGGCGCCAGTTGCTGCTTTGGCTGAAACTGTCTTAACTTTGTTAATGGATTCGGCTATCATACCGGAATAATTAATTACTGCAGGTAGAATTTGCCGTTTAGCCATATCAAGCATAGTTAATGCTTCAATATTAATATGTTTGATATAATTCTCCAGGTAAATTTCATATCTTGAATGTAACTCAGTCTTACTTAGAACTGCATGTTTTTCAAATGTTTTAACGTTTTTCTCTTTAATCCAAGCAGGTATAGCTTCCACGGTTGACTTAATATTAGGCAATCCACGTTTCTCGGCTTCTTTAACCCATTCGTCAGAGTAGTTGTTACCGTTGAAAACAATCCGTTTATGGTTCTTGATAATTTCCTTAATAATGGATTGAACCTCTTTATCAACATCACTGGCTTTTTCCAAACGGTCGGCAATCCTTGATAAGGTTTCAGCCACTATAGTATTTAAAGCAGTATTTGGTCCTGCAATTGATGCGGAGGATGCTACCATCCGGAATTCAAATTTATTACCAGTGAAAGCAAAAGGCGAAGTTCGGTTACGATCAGTTGAATCTTTTGGTAATGCTGGTAAAGTTGTCACTCCGATTTTAAGTTCGCCACCGTCTTTAGAACTCTTAGCGCCACCATTTTCCAGTTGATTAATAATATCGGTAAGTTGATCACCCAAGAACATTGATATAATAGCAGGTGGAGCTTCATTAGCGCCTAACCGATGGTCGTTACCCGGATTGGCAGCTGATGCCCTTAAAACATCGGCATATTCATCAACAGCCTGAATTACTGCAGCCAGAAACAATAAAAATTGCTCATTTTCGTGAGGAGTTTTTCCGGGTTCTAACAAATTCTGTCCGTCATTAGTACTCATTGACCAGTTATTGTGTTTACCCGAACCATTTACTCCGGCAAATGGTTTTTCATGAAGCAAACATACCAACCCATGTCGGACTGCAACTTTTTTCAAAACCTCCATAGTCAATTGGTTATGGTCGGTTGCTACATTAGTAGTACTAAAAATCGGAGCTAATTCATGCTGAGCGGGTGCAACCTCATTATGTTTTGTCTTAGCTAATACTCCCAACTTCCATAATTCATTATCAACTTCCCGCATATAATCGGCTATTCTTTCCTTTAAACTTCCAAAGTAGTGATCTTCCAACTCCTGCCCCTTTGGAGGTTTAGCGCCAAATAATGTCCGGCCGGTTAAAATCAAGTCCTTACGTAAATCATAGAGTTTTTTATCAATTATAAAATACTCCTGTTCCGGTCCTACGGTTGTAGTAACTCTGGTAGCAGTAGTATTTCCTAATGTTTTCAATATCCTTATCGCTTGACTAGATAAAGCTTCCATTGATCGAAGTAAGGGAGTTTTCTTGTCTAAGGCTTCACCGGTATAAGAACAAAATGCTGTTGGAATGCATAAAGTTTTATCTTTAAGAAATGCCGGAGAAGTACAATCCCACGCAGTATAACCTCTAGCTTCAAAAGTAGCCCGCAAGCCGCCTGACGGGAATGATGAAGCATCCGGTTCCCCTTTAATTAATTCTTTTCCGGAAAACTCCATAATAATTCGGCCATCAATAGTAGGCGAAATAAAAGAATCATGTTTTTCCGCAGTAATACCGGTCAATGGTTGGAACCAATGGGTAAAATGAGTAGCTCCCTTCTCAATTGCCCAATCTTTCATAGCATTAGCTACTACATCAGCCACGGAAGGATCTAAAGGTACTCCTTCATCAATGGTTTTCTTTAATGCTTTGTAAGTGTTTTTTGGTAAACGGGTTTTCATAACCGCATCATTAAATACATTTGACCCAAAAGTATTATCCAGAGTTTCCTGAATTACAATTTGTTCATTATCCACCTTTCATTCTCCCTTCATGTTAAGTTTTTGTAATGTAATTACTTTTTTATTAACTTAACATGTATTTTCATTTTTTGCAATAGAGTTTTCAATTTGTTAACCAAAAATATTACAGAAACATAACGGGGTTTTGTTAAAAACAGGTTAATAGAGACATATTCCTGACATGTGCTTGCCATTGCAATTGCTTTTTTATAAAAATAAAAATTATGACCTGGAATTATTTGACCGGATCATAATTGAGTTTTCTGCTTATTCCTCAAAGCAATACAAATTTTTTCAACTTTCTTCAACAAATATTTAATTCTTTATAAATTCAGGTAGGAATTTACGTTATACTCGTTGAATAATAATTATTATTATGTTGAAACCTTTTGAAACTTCCCGAGAAAGGATGAATTGCCAATGCCAGATATCAAACCGGAAGACATTAAAGAAACTACGGAAGTTCCGTCTCAAGAAGAACAAAAAAGATTAGAAGGTCTTGGATGGGTTACTATTGATACCTATAAGATGAACGACCAGATGTTCTATGTCCTTGCTTGGGCCAAAGATTCTCCACCAGCTCGCTAATTAGTTTTTTTATTAATTATAATTGAGCCAGAATTTCCAATGCTGCCAACAAAGCTGCTTTACTTACAGCTCCGGAAATACTATCTGAATAACTGCAAGCCGTTGTTTTCATTTTAGCAGGGTGGTGAAAATAACAATTAAATCCATCATCAGTACGATGGAGATGTATTTTCCACCCCTTTTTATTCATTTCCTTTTCTATTTCCCAAGCATTATCTGTTGATTCGGAATATTTCGGGACTACTGTCCCGAAAATTTCTATTGCCTCTCCATTTCGGTTTATACCTTGAATCCAATGTCCTCCGACTAATAAATTATAACGATTACTATCTTTTTGAGCTTCTTTCTCCCAAATAAAAGGATAAAAACCTATTCCGGTATTCAACCAAATCACTTCATAGTTATATACAATCTCCGCCACACAGGCATCTAATTCAGGACTGGGTTGCAACTGTAGGATTTCTTCGGTAGTCATTAATTCATCTCCTCCTCAACTTTTCACCAATACTCTAAATAATTAGTCTGAGATATAATTGACAATTTATAAATAATTGTTTATGATCAATTTTGTCACTCCTATAATGATAAATTACATAATTGCCGATTATTTAGTAAAGGAATTTTTACAATTATTTCGTTTGCAAATACAGTTATTCAATTAAGGTTTGCTAAACTATAACTTCCTTCGGAAATAATAATTTTAGTTGAACCTAAAAACCACATGAAAGGACGTGATATTTATGGCTGATTTAAAAGCTGAAGACATTAAAGAAACAGTTGAAACCAGTTCCCAGGATGAAGCAAATAAATATGTTGGTTTAGGTTGGATACTTATTGACACCTATAAAATGAACGACCAAACTTTCTATATGGTAGCATGGACCAAAAATGATCCTCCGACCCGGCCGTAATTATTGATTCAGAATATTTTTAAACAGCGCTTCTTGTAAGAAGCGCTGTTTGTTTTATAAGCGTTTCTAAACTAGAAATTGGAATACCTGGAAATGCTAACGACTAATCCTATATAGATTAGACTTTTTGATTCTACAAAAATTATGAAATCCCTTTTATTAAGGAAAATAAAAAAGAGGTACTAATTCAAACAAAATAACCGACATTAATCGTATTATTTCACTATAAGTTTCTATATAAGATGAACTAAATCATACGAATAAGCTTTCCCCTTCCAAAAGCCGAATGGGAAAGGTAAATAGCAGAATTTAGTTCATCTTATTTACAGCTGTAATAAGTTGAATTAAATTCATTAATTCTCTATTACGGCCGGCTTTAGGGACGTAATATTTATTCGGGAAATTTAATTCAACTTATATAGCAAAGCCTTTTACCTAATACCTGATTTCACCCTACTCAATATACCCGCAAGGACCGGTGGCGCATTTACCGCAAACCTCACATGAACCCAAGTCATTATAGGTTTGATCATTAAGAAGACATTGTTGATAACAAAGCTGTCGTTTAAAAACCGGTTCATTTAAGGCCTTAACCGGACATATCTCTTGACAGTAATGGCAGCCATAGCTATGATACCGGCATTGATGAGTCTGTTCCGGCCTTGGGGAAGGTTCCAGATCAATATCTAATATAATTGTTCCAAAACGTCCGTTACAACCCTTCGGTGTTATTAACAAATGATTTTGACCGAATAATCCCAAGCCACATATATAAGCCACATGTTTATGAGACCAGATGGCAGTCAGTAAGTCAACGTCAAAAAAATAGGTTGGCGGCTGCGATTCAATGCCAACATTTTGAGCAGCCAAAGAGGATTTTAATGTATTTGTCATAGTTTCTATTAGCTGATTGGTTTTTATATAAACTTCAGCCCATTCCCGCGTGGCAAGTTGGCCATGGCGGTTATTTTGTGAGATTTCTTTTTTAAAAGGCAGGAAAAAAGAGGCTACGCTCCGGGCTCCCGGTAAAATGTTATGGGGCAAGAGATGATCAGAGCCCACAATATCTTTAAGTTTCGGAAATAAAGGATCATCGGCTTTAGCATAACCAAATAACGGCTCACGATAATATGATAAACCACTGTCAACTATTAGAGTTTGGATTATGGATTCGATTTTTAATTTCATTAATTAATTACCTTTATATGTTAACTTACATCATTTTAGCTCAATACTGATTTGTCAAACTGAGTTATTCTTTGATAATAGGCATAATCCTTGTTCCAAACTGATTATTTTAAGTTACATATTGATAACTAACAATACCTCCCAAATAAGTTTCTGGTCTATTCAATAATGAAGTTGTATAATATTACTGTTAAGTTTACAAATTGTTAATATTTGATTCATTTCTCCGTTTGCATTAATTTTTCCTATTATTAAGTATAGTTTCTGCATCCGACAACCAAGACCGGCTTTATTAATTTTCAAAAAACAGGAGTGAAAATTAATGAACAATGCTGTGCAAGTTGCTATGGAAAAAGTCCGTAATGTATTGGGAGAGTTAATCGAGTTACACCCAAACACCCCTATCGATTGGATTTCAGAATATTCCGGTATTCATGATATTGAATATGTTGATCCTAAAAGTATCGGAGCCCGTTTTTTGGAGTACGAAACCGAGTCTCATAAAATCCATTATCAACATGTTCTGCCAAAACGGATTTTATTTATCGGTGGTTATTACTTAATAGAAGAGGATGCTAAAAGTCACTGGCTGGTGGGAGAACTTGGAGAATACGGATATATTGATTGTTGGTCTAGATCTGAATCTTTAAAAGAAGCGCTCGATAAAATATAATTTTCATTTTTAATCTTAAAATCACCGTAAGGTGGTTTTTTTTTGGGGGAATGGTAACACTTTAAATAAAAAATATAATCAAGGAAAGTTCCCTAATGTTAATTGAAATTATTGCATATTCCGGTGGTATAATTTTCGCTTTAATCTTAGTAATTGTTTCTTTTCTAATTCTGTTTAAGTTTAATCCTTCATTTTTCTTCCCGTTCACTGTCCGCAGTCTCTTGGAAGAAATGTCTATCTTAAAAAAAATTAGCTGGCGCACCTATTTTGAAACTAATTTACGGGCTGAAACCGGAAAACCGTTAGATAGACCATATGGAACCATCCGGGCGGTCTTCAATTGGAATAAACTTATATTTAATCCGGTTTACCTAACTAAAAACCCCTTAAGCTCCGAAATTACCGTTAATACTGAAACTATACTGGGGCCGAAAGCTGCTAAACCTTTAAAGCTCAAAATTCCGATAATAATAGCCGGGATGGCTTACGGCAGCGGATACAGTTTGGATGCCAAAATTGCCCTGGCCAAAGCAGCTACTATGTCAGGTACGGCAACCAATTCGGGAAATGGGCCGTTTTTAGAGGAAGAACGGCGGTTTGCCGATAATTATATTGTTCAATATCCACGTGGTTTTTGGTCTAAAGATGAAACTGTTTTTAGACAAGCCGATATGATTGAGATAGCTTTGGGGCATTCGGCCAGAGGTTCTGCTCCGGTAAGGGTTAAGGGGAATAAAATTACTGAAGAAGTTGCTAAACGTTATGGAACAATCCCCGGATTGGATGTTTTAATGGAATCAAGACTTCCGGAAGTTGAAACAGCTGAAGATTGGAAAAATCTTATCGCTTTTTTGAAGGAGATCTCGGGAGGAGTCCCTATTTCGGTTAAATTTGGCGCAACTCACTTTCTAGAAGAGGAAATCCGGTTCTTTATCGATGGTGGCATTGATGTACTGGTTTTCGACGGATTGGAAGGAGGCACTCATGGAGGAATGCCGGTTTTAATGGATGATACCGGCCTTCCGTTACTCCCGTCCTTATGTAGAGCCGCCCGTTATTTAAGGGAACATAACCTGCAAGACCAGGTTTCTTTAGTCGTAGGCGGAGGGCTGATCAATCCGGGTGATTTCGCCAAATGTTTGGCTTTGGGAGCCGACGCGGTAATCATCGGGACTATTACCGCCTTAGTCCAATCCCATACCCAGGTAACCAAAACACTCCCCTGGGAACCCCCCACCGGCTTGCTTTATAACGACGGTAAGGAAAAAAATAAGTATGATTCCGACTTAGGGGCCAAACATATGCATTATTTCTTGCAAAGCTGCGTCAAAGAGATGCAATTAATGACCGGAACACTGGGGAAAACCAGCTTAAAAGAGCTTGAACGGAGTGATTTGGTAGCCTTGGATCCTTTATATGCTCAAATAGCGGATATTGATTATTTAGGCAATAGGCATTAGGCAACAGGCAATAGTAAAAGTACATCCGGGATTGTGTAGAATAGCAGAAACAATATACTATACTTTCCCCGGTTATTTTAAATAGACAATAAAGTTATACTCTCACACTAAAGCCTAATTCCTATTGTCTATTTTACTTTTTCCGGCGTCAGTTCTCCGACGGTTTTTTGCAAATTAAGCCCGGCCAAAAAATAATCGCTTTTTACTTTTTCCAAGTCTAAAGCTGACTGGTGCATTTTAACCTGGGCGTCAAGTACATCTTTTACCGAGACCAATCCTTGCCGAAGTTTAGCCTGGGCTGCATCCAGATATGCCTGGTTATACTTTGCTTGAAGTTCACTACTGTGTAGCTTATCTTGTTGATATAGATAATTAAAGTAAGCCTCTTCCACTTCGCTATTAATGGTTTTTTTTAATTTCTGCATTTCATCATCAGCAATATTTAACTCAATCTCCGCCTGCTTTATCTTTTCATTGCGGACTTTGCCGTCGAGAAAAGTCCACTTAAAAAGGAGAGTAATTTTACCGTTATCAGACAAATTATCCACCGGCGCTGATTCCGGCTCAGATTGAAAAATCCCGGTATTACCAGATAGTTGCCATTCTCCGGTATCGCCGGTTTTTTTATCTTGATTATTAATAGAAAGTTCTGTTTGCCAGTTATCTTTCTCTAAAGTCCAACCAAGGGAAATCCCAAACTGCTTGGATAATTTGGCTAATTTTAATAGGGCTTCGTATTGAGCTACACTTTCTTGCTTTCCACGGAGGTCAGTCCGGTTTTGCTGCGCAATCGATATATAATCAGCCAATGTTTGTTTAAGTTGATTGTTCGTTACCGTGCTTTCGATTAATTCAACCTCTTGGTCCAGGCTCAACAGTTGACTAAGTTTTAATTGAGCCAAACGATAGACTTGTTTTGCATGATTTAGTTCGGTAGATGCCGACGCTTCTTGCGCTTCGGCGCCTATTTCATCACTTAAACTGGTTAAACCCAAATTGGAACGGATTTTTATCTCCTCATTAAACCTGACACTCCGCCGGTGATTCTCCTCCGCCAATTGTAGCTCCCGTTTACCCAGCCATACTTGTTGAAACAATACCGCCACTTGGTAAATAAACTGTTGCTCTTGATAATCAGTACTATATAATTGAATCTTTCGGTTGGCTTCATTAATTTTATCCGAATATGATTTTAAACCTACTATATTTTTTAAAGGTATGGATTTTTCAGCATTGAGACTTAAAGTTGAGTTATTAGTCCCATCTTCATTGGTGCTTTCCAACTCACTATAGACATTTAATTTTTTGTTTCCTTTAGCTTCACGATAGGTTGATTCAGCCAATTCCCGGTGATTTCGGATTATCCGTCCATCCTCGGAATTTTTTAAAGCCAAATTAATTGCGTCTGTTACCGAAATTTTAAAAGGCTCGGCAGCCTGAACTTGGATAACACCACCAATAGTTAATACCAGGAACAACAAAATAACAAAAGAAGCATGATTAAAACGGCGTTTCTGTTTAAACCGGCATAGCATATTTTCGGTTCCAACAAAGATTACCGGGATGATGAAAAGGGTTAATATGGCTGAAAAAGTAAGACCGCCTATAACAGTCCGAGCTAATGGCGTTTGCGTCTCCGAGCCTTCACCCAGTCCTATCGCTAACGGTATTAGTCCCAAAATGGTTGTTACTGAAGTCATTAATATCGGTCTTAAGCGGGCCCGAGAACCCCGTATAACCGCTTCTGAAAGTGAAAGTCCTTGTTCTAATAAAATCCGGTAATAGCTGATTAAAACAATAGCGTTATTGACGACCACTCCACCTAGCATAATCAAACCGGTATATACCTGTGTATTGAAGTTGGTATCGGTCAATAATAACATTAAAATTACTCCCCCCAAGGCAAATGGGACTGAAGTCATAATCAAAAGCGGATCCAGAAATGATTCGAACTGGGAAGCCATAACCATATAAACCAATAACAAGGCCAAAGTTAGCGCAAAAACTATCTCCTTGAAAGATTGTTGTTGTTCTTCGTAATCCCCGGTATAGTGAAGACTCATTCCGAAAGGTAACTTAACATTGGCCAATTTAGATTGAATATCTCGCATTACGCTTGAAAGATCACGTCCCTCAATACTGGCTGACACATTAATATTTCTTTCTTGATCTACCCGCTCAATGCTGGTCTTCCCGCTATCTTGAACTACATTGATTAAACCTGCCAAAGGGATCACCCGATTACTACTTCCCATTACCAGAATTTTTTCAAGGTCTTGCAATGATTGGCGGCTGGATTCTTCCAAAACCACCCGGACATTGGTTTCCTGACCGTCTTTTCGGAATACTGTAGCTATCCTCCCGTCAACATTGGATTGAATCGCTGCAGCAATTGTATTGGTGGATAAACCATAATCGGCAGCCCGTTGCCGATTGATATTAATAGTTAATTGAGGGCGGGCCTCCTCTCTGGAAAGAGCAACATTATAGACACCCGGGATTTCACTAATCTTATCCTGGACCAATACGGCTATTTGACGGGCTAAATCCTGATCATAACCACGAATATCTATGGATATCGGAGATTGCGAACCGCCATACAACATCCGCATACTACTCTGAGCATATACCCTCACTCTAGCCCCAGGAATCTGCAATTTTTCTTGCAACAGATTTACCACATCCCGGGTGTTTCTTTGGCGTCTTTCCTTTAACCTTAAAGTTATCCTGGTCCGATTAGTATCACGCATTCCAACTGTGGTTTCTGTGTGATCCACTTCCGGTACTTGCTCACTAATTAATTTTTCCAAACGCTTAGTATTAAGATCTGTTTCTTCCAGCTTAGTCCCGGTTGGAAGTTCCAGATTAACGGAGATTACGCCTTCATCTGAGTTTTGAATTAATTCAGTCCCTATTAATGGATATATTAATAAAGTAGCCAAAAAAACCATGCTACAGACTATGACTACCATTATTTTATGGTTCAAACACCATTCCAAGGCTGATTGATATATCTCTTCAAGCTGGTGTTGACTTTTGATCAATCTCCCCCAAATATTACTAGTTTCTGTTTCTTCCAGATCACGGACTTTAAGAAACTTGGAACATAATGTAGGTATAAGAGTTATTGCTACCACCAGTGAACAAAGAAGTGAAAAGATAACCATATAAGATAATTCTTTAAAAATAATTCCGGTCCGCCCGGAAATATAAATCAACGGAAAAAAAACGCAGATGGTAGTGAGCGTTGAGGCCGAAAGCGCCGGTCCCATCTCGGAAGTTCCCTCCAAAGCGGCGGAACTTACATCCGAATTACCCCGCTGATGGTGGCGGAAGATATTATCCAATACAACTACTGAATTATCAACCAGCATTCCTACTCCTAAAGCCAAACCACCTAGAGAAACCGTATTTAAAGTCATCTTTCCAAAGTAAGCTAGAATTAAGGTTGCCAGGATGGAGATAGGCATAACCACTGAAACAATTACCGTTGCCCGAAAATTATGCAGAAATAACAGAAGTACTAAGGCAGCCAAAATACCTCCAATAATGGCGGCATTAGACACACTGTTTACCGAGTTCCGGATATAGGTAGAACTATCATTCATAACCCTTAAGTTTAACTCCGGATATTCAGCTCTTAATTGCCCCAAAGCTTTGTAAATCCGGTCGGCAACAGCAACCGTATTAGCGTCGGATTGTTTTTGAATGGAGATAACCACCCCCGGATTGCCGTCAATCCTTACCAATGATCGGGAAGTCTCACTCCCTAGCTCAACAACTGCCAAATCACGTACATATATCGGTGTCCCATTTCTATTGGCTACTACTACATTTTCAAATTCTTTTATATCTTTAAACTCCCCTTGAGTCCGGAGGAGGAAATCACCGCTACCAATCTGAAGATAACCGGCCGGTAACATGGTATTCTCTTTTTGGATCGCATTCGCCGCTTGATCAGCGGTTATTCCAAATGCTTGTAGGCGATCTTGTTTTAATAGAACCCTAACCTCTTGGACTACTCCTCCACGGAGATCAGCTCCCGCTACTCCTTCAATCCGTTGTAACTGATAACTTAAATCATCTTCAGCAATCTTACGCAGAGCCCATTCATCCATTTTTCCGGAAACACCAAGAGTCATAACAGGCATGGCTGATGAATCGAACTTAAATATAGTTGGTGTTCCTGCTCCATCAGGCAAACGATGTTTAACTCGGTCAAGGTTGGCCCGGATATCATTGGTGGCTTCCTCCAGACTAACACCCCAGGCAAAATTTACCCGTACCCGGGAGGAACCTTCTTCAGAAGTTGAAGTAATTGATTTTATCTTATTAACAGTAGCAACCGACCGCTCGATTGGGATGGTTATCAGCCGCTCTACTTCTTCCGGACCAGCCCCGGAGTAATTGGTAAAGATGTTTATCGAAGGATAAGTAATCTGCGGAAAAAGATCCATCGGCATTTTAGTAACACTGAAGAACCCCAACACCATCAAAGCGGTAAAAAACATGGCGGTTGTTACCGGCCGGCGAATACAAAATTCGGTTATCTTCAATGGTTAGCACCCGCTCTCCTTTGGTTTTGAGAAGAACGATTATCTTCGTTCCCGGAAGACCGGTTTTTGTCATTTCCTTTTTCATTCCCACCGGGACGTCTTCCACCCCCGCCACCTAGGAGCTGAACTTCCTGTCCGGACCGCAAACGATTTTGGCCGATTACTACTACTTGATCCCCTTCTTTTAATCCCGACAGAATCTCCACTTTACCTTCGGCGGTTAAACCGGTTTTAACCGGTTGGAAATGAGCTATCTGATTGTTATCGACTATAAAAACACCACTCTGGTTATCTTGATTAATAACTGCATCCTGAGGAAGTACTAAAGCTGATGATTTTCCACCGATTATAATTTCAGCGGTCCCAAACATTCCCGGGGATAGTAGCCGCTGCGGATTGGGGATTACTGCCGTTAAATTAAGAGTATGGGTATTTGGATCATATATCGGTGAAAGCTGCTTGATTTTGCCCTGAAATATCTTATCGGGAAAAGCATCAGTACTAAAACTAACTTCGCTCCCTTTGATAAGTTTGGCAGCGTTTTTCTGATCAACGCTGAAAGTTAGCTTTACTTGATTTAAAGCAGCCACCGTAACCACTGTGGTTCCGGTGGTAAGATTGTTACCTGGAGTAACCAGTTTCTGAAGGACAAAACCGTCAATAGGACTAGATAATCTTGTCTGAGTAAGTTGGAGTTTTAATAATTCATAATTCTTTTGTTGGGATTCCAATTGCGCATTTATACCTTCCCAGTTAGCTTCTGCAGCCAGATAAGTATTTTCGGCATTTTCATACTCGTATTGTGAAACATAACGATTTATTAATAATTCTCGATAACGTTCCTTTTCGGCTTTATTTTTCTTAACGTTTATTTCGGCTTGTTTTAAATTAGCTTTTATATTAGCGATATTGGCTTCACTTTGTTGTAATTGTAGTCTGATGGATTCGTCATCAAGCTCAGCTAGGAGTTGGCCTTTTTTAACCGCTTGCCCTTCATCAACTACCAATGAAACTAATCTGCCGCTCACTCGCGGTTGAACTGAAATTTCTTCTTCAGCCTCAACGTTTCCCGTAAGACGGAGCGTCTCACGGATTGGTTCCGGTTTAATGGGGACGGCTTTTACCATCGGAGTTGAGGCCATCGATTGATTTCTTCCACCAAATGCTTGATTGTTTACCTGCCGGCTTTGAACTAATTTTATACTGACTTTAAAAACTACTAAAATTATAAAGGCCATTACTATAACTACCACTAATAACTTTTTCCCATTCTTCTTTTTTACGCCCACTATCTTCGACACCGCCCCTCAACGATTCAACTAATCCTATAATTACAGGATTAAACATCTATCCACATCAATGTTAACGTTAATAATAAGCCTGCATTATTAACTGAGGGATTTTCATAATTATCAATTTTAACATTTGGATACAATATATTGATAGACACATCTGGGCCATCCACTATATATTGCATCCAAAAAATAATTATGGAAATTATGAAAATCCCTTAACTGTCAACTATCAACTGTTTTTCCGCTAGTTCCACCTCAAACCAAAACTCCACTCCATCCGGAAGGTTTCGTACCCCATAACCATTATGGTGGGCTTCTTGAATCGCCCGGACAATCGATAAGCCTAATCCGGTTCCACCATATTCGCGAGTTCTGGCCTTATCAACCTTATAAAAGCTATCCCATATTTTTCCAAAATATTCCACCGGGATGGGACACCCCGAGTTAAAAACAGTTACTCTTGCTTTACCAGCTTCCTTTTTGATTCCAACTTTGATATTTCTCGCTTCATCTACATGATTGACGGCATTACTTATATAATTAAATAATACTTGCTCAATCAGGTGATAATCGGCATTAACAATTATATCTTCAATTATTTCTATCGTTATTGATACTTTCTTTGCTTGAAACATTAAGTCATTTTTTCTTATTACTTGTTTAACCAGCTGCCCCAGATTAAAATCGGCTTTATCAATAATAAAATAGCCTGACTCCATCTGTGACAGATCCAGCAGTTGTTTAACCAGTTTATTCATTTTGAGGGCTTCATCCACAATAACATCGCAATAAAAATTCTTATTCTCTTCATCTTCGTTCACGTTTACTTTCAGCCCTTCGGCATAACCTTGGATTAAAGCGATAGGGGTTTTTAATTCGTGGGAAACATTTGATATAAATTCTTTCCGCATCTCATCTATCTGCCGCTCTTTTTCAATATCAGCCTGTAATTTCCGGTTGGCCTCTCTTAGTTCCCTGATGGATTTCTCTAACTGTTCCGAAAGAGAATTAATACTTTCGCCAAGTTCTCCAATCTCATCGCTGGTTCTGACTGTATATTTCCGGCTAAAATCCAGTAAAGACATTCTCTGGGCAATTACTTTCAAGTCCAAAATCGGTTTGGTGAAACGGCCCGTTAAAATAAACACCAGCCAACAGCCGATGATGATGGTCATTAAACCGGTAAAGAGGAAAAAACGATTGGCGATAGTCACACTTTCTTCAATAGCTTCCACCGGAGTCCGTAACATTATATAATCGCCATTTTCCAATAATGCATATAAATTAATAAAGCTGATACCTAAACGATTATCTTTGGTAACTTCAATTAATGTTTTTTTATAAACGATATCTCTGACTTTCTGTTTAATCGCCAAAATATGCGGTTTTTCTTTATTACGATTATTCCCTTCAATACGCTTGGGCTGGGTTACCCCTTCCCGGAAGAAAGAGTCGTATTTCAGGTTCAACTTTGGATCCAGGATTACAATATGCAACCACCTGGTAAACTCCATCTTCTCCAGGTTAAGTTCAACCTCGGGGGATTTACTTTGATACATGGAGTTGATTGCCTGATAAGTTTTGATAAGAGCGTTTTTCTTATTAAATAAATAAAAACGTTCCAATAACTGATTATTACATAACCATGAGAAGAAGACAAAAAAAACAATCAGTCCGCTGATGATAGTAAAGAGTTTAAATTTGATGGAATATTTCATTAACTGCTCCTTGCCTCAAATTTATAGCCTAAACCTCTGATGGTCTGGATAAAGTCTTCTTTTTCTCCCAGTTTCAAACGTAACTTTTTAATATGGGTATCCACCGTTCTGGCATCGCCAAAATAATCATAATCCCAAACTGAGTTTAAAATCTGCTCCCGGGAAAGAGCTAATCCCTGGTTGTTTACTAAATATATTAATAGCTCATACTCTTTGGGGCTTAAATCAATTTTTTTACCGTCTACCCGGACCACCCGGCCGCTTTCATCAATCTCCAAACCATCATAAAACTTAATGGTTTTAACTCCGTTGCCGGTTCTCTTCAGTAAAGCCTGGACCCTCGCCACTAAGATCATTGGACTGAATGGTTTGGAAATATACTCATCTGCTCCGAGATTAAAGCCGAATAACTCATCATTCTCTTCACTCCTGGCTGTCAACATTATAATCGGCACCTGTGACACTTTCCGGATCTCCCGGCAAACCGTCCACCCATCATATTCCGGCATCATTACATCCAAAACTACTAAGTTGAAGTCCGGTTCATGTGAAAATAACTCCAGAGCTTTTTTCCCATCTTCAGCTTCTACCAGATGATAGCCTTCCTTTTTTAAAAAATCCCCCACCAATTTTCGCATCCTGGCTTCATCTTCAGCGATTAAAATTTTGACTCCGGACATCCATAAACCTCCTTTCAATTGACAATTGAGAATTGACAATTGACAATTAAAACCTCAATTTATAAATATCATAACTCATTACATCTCTTTTCTGTAGTTCCTTTTTATACTAAAACAATTTTGTGTCCATAGCGTGAACATTCTAGAAAGAAAAAATGCCACGGAGTTAACCGACGGCATTTAAATTAAGAATTTAATAAATAGTAATTGCAGATTGCGAATTTAAACCCAAAACCAGACCCTTTGTCCCTAAACTTTCTTTTTCGAGTCGTTTGCTAACCACAAGCCGACTCTTGGAAAACCACCATCCTTCGTGTCAAACTAAAAAACACTTATAAAGTCCTACTAATCCCCTTTAAGATTGGGTTGCTTTTAGATATCTTTCTCCTTTATCACTACAAAGGCTTAGCAATCACTGTTGCCTGTTGCCTGTTTTATGAACTCACATAATCCTCATCTTTTTTCAAGATAACATCATGAGCGCCGCCTTCGCGGATAGTAATGGAAGAAACCTGGTTTATTTTAACGTTCTTATGGAGATCGGGAATAGTGATTACCCCGCAATTGCACATGGTTGATTTAATCTTATAAACAGTAACATCAAGGTTGTCTTTTAGACTGCCGGCGTAAGGAACGTAGCTATCGACACCCTCTTCAAAGGTGAGTTTTTGGTCACCGCCAAGGTCGTAACGTTGCCAGTTCCGAGCCCGATTGGAACCTTCACCCCAGAACTCTTTAACATAACCCATCCCGCCTTTTCGTACTTTCGGAGCGGGGCTTTCATCAAAACGGGCGAAGTAACGGCCCATCATTACAAAATCGGCTCCCATCGCCAGCGCCAGGACAATATGATAGTCATGGACAATCCCACCATCGGAACAAAGTGGTACGTAAATACCGGTCTCTTTAAAATATTCGTCACGGGCGGCCGCGACTTCAATAACTGCAGTTGCTTGTCCCCGGCCGATACCTTTTTGTTCACGGGTAATACAGATAGCTCCGCCGCCAATTCCGATTTTAACAAAATCAGCTCCGGCTTCAACCAAATAACGGAAGCCTTCTCCATCAACCACATTACCGCCGCCTACTTTAATTGCCCCCTGGTATTTTTCTTTGATCCAGGCAATAGTTTCATATTGCCACTCGGAATAACCATCGGAAGAATCAACACAAAGAATATCGGCTCCCGCCTCTACCAAAGCCGGTACTCTCTCCTGATAATCCCGGGTATTAATTCCGGCGCCGGTCATTAACCGTTTATGCTTATCTAAAAGTTCGGATGGGTTTTCTTTATGAGCGGTATAGTCTTTCCGGAAAACCAAATAAACCAGGTTCTGATTTTGATCGATTATCGGAAGACAATTCAACTTATGAGCCCAGATCATATCATTGGCTTCGGAAAGTGAAATCCCCTCGGTACCCACGATTAATGTAGAAAATGGCGTCATTATTTCCTTTACTTTGACATTTAAAGGAGTTTTTCCGGGACGGTAATCCCGGCTGGTTACCATCCCCATCAGTTTTCCTTTAGGGGTCCCGTCAGCGGTAACCGGTATGGTAGAATGACCGGTCCGTCGAGTTATCTCCAAAACATCGGTCAAACTGTTTTCCGGTTTTAAGCTGGAATCACTAAATACAAAACCGGCTTTGTAGGATTTTACCCGGCGCACCATTTCGACTTGTTGCTCAATCGATTGGGACCCGTAAATAAAAGAAATACCTCCGCTTCGAGCTAAGGCAATGGCCATGTTATGGTCGGATACTGCCTGCATAATCGCGGAGGCGAAAGGAAGATTCAAATACATTTCAGCCGGTTCCCCTTGTTTAAACTTGACCAACGGGGTTTTTAAAGAGACATTATCCGGAACACACTCCTTCCGTGTCAAACCGGGTAATAACAAGTACTCACTAAAAGTACGGCTGGGTTCCTTATAAAAATATGCCATCTTGACCTCCTTATATAATATTTAAATCTACAGCTAAATTTTTTACGATTATACAACCTCCTACCCGTAATGTCAATAATTATCGCCTTAATAAATCGTCAAAACTTAAGATTTTCATTCGCCGATTTTCAAATGCGAATATTAGAAGAATATTAGAAATATTAGAATAAAAAATTTCTTGACCTTTATTAGACTTATAACTTATAATTAATTCAATTAAATTTACTCAAAAGCTTTGATGAGGAGGAGTAAATATATCCCGAAGTATAGAGAGGGGATGTTGGTGGAAATTCCCCGCGACGGATATATGGAAGGTAGCCTCGGAGCTGTGAACCGAAATGTTTAAAGTAGGCTTCACCGGAGTTCTCGCCGTTAAAAGGGAAATAGTATCGGTAATTATTCTTTAAAATCCAGTCAATTCCCGCCTAATAAAAACACCTTATTAGACAGGATTTACACGGATTAACATGGATTTGGATTATTACCCGTACTATAATGAGTGCGCTTTTAGCGCAAAACTTAGGTGGTACCACGGAGTGTAACCCTTCGTCCTATATATAGGATGAAGGGTTTTTTATTTGGAGGAAATATGTTTAATCTATTCAATACCAGCTTGAATAATGTCGTCGTCAATGTCGTTGCTACAGTCGTCGTTGTAGTAGCTGTAGTTGTCATACTCTTTTATCGGTTGACGCCGGCGTAGGGATAAGTAAGCAAGATAGTAAACCCCTGGCGGTCTCAATCGCACAGGGGTTTTTTATTTTATTATAAACTAAAAACCCAATTGAAAGGAGTCTTTTTTAATGAAAATGTCAGGAGCTGAAATTGTTATTAATCTATTGGAACGGCAAGGAATTAGAATCATTACCGGTATACCCGGCGGGGCTAATCTTCCTCTCTATCATGCGCTGGCAAAGAGTAAAAAAATCCATCATATTCTGGCCAGGCATGAGCAAGGAGCCGGTTACATCGCACAAGGGATGGCCAGATCAACCGGACAGGCTGCAGTCTGTT
Organism: Bacillota bacterium; assembly: GCA_023435225.1. Classification (GTDB taxonomy): domain Bacteria; phylum Bacillota; class UBA4882; order UBA8346; family UBA8346; genus UBA8346. The sequence goes on along the minus strand of JAEYRX010000012.1, from coordinate 126,611 downwards.
TTGCAACTTCCGGCCCAGGCGCTACTAATTTGTTAACGGCAATTGCCGATGCTTACCTGGACTCAATCCCAATAATCGCTATTACCGGCCAAGTCGGCACCTCATTGCTGGGAACCGATGCTTTTCAGGAAGTCGATACTTACGGTTTAACTCTGCCGATTACCAAACATAATTATCTGGTTCGTAATGCCCGGGAGTTACTTAAGATAATTCCGGAAGCTTTCCGGATTGCCGAATCCGGCCGCCCTGGCCCGGTACTGATTGATTTACCAAAAAATGTCCAAACCGAGGTAATAGATTTCGATTGTTGGCCGGAACTCGGTAAAAAGAATACTGCGCCTCCAATTAACTCTAGTAACATTAAGAAGATCGTCGCTATGATCGAAAACGCCAAGCGGCCTGTTTTATATGTAGGCGGCGGAGCTATTAATTCCAATGCCGGACAGTTATTAATAAATTTAGCTGAGTTAAATACAATTCCGGTGGTCGTAACATTGATGGGTCTAGGGGTCTTTCCGGCAGACCATCCGTTATATTTGGGTATGCCTGGTATGCACGGAGCCGGTTATACCAATCATGCTTTACAGGATACGGATTTAATCTTAGCTTTCGGGGTTCGCTTTGACGACCGGGCCACCGGTAAAATCAGCGAATTTTGTCCTCGAGCTAAAGTTATTCATGTGGATATCGACGCTGCTGAAATTAATAAACTGAAAAGAACAGATTTGGCGATAACTGGTGATTTATATGCTTTTTTACAAGAACTACTCCCGCTTGTACCGCCCATTCAACGGGTTGAATGGATGGAAAAAATCCGGCTATTGAAAACTAAGCACCCTTTTCCATCGTCAAAGAGTGATAACCTGTTTCAACCCTTAAATTTAATAAAAAAAGTTAGCGAATTGGTTCCGCCGGAGGCGATTATTTCTACCGATGTGGGTCAACACCAAATGTGGGTGGCTCAAACATATCCTTTTCGCCATCCGCGAACTTTACTAACTTCCGGCGGGTTGGGAACCATGGGTTTTGGACTCCCGGCCGCAATCGGAGCCGCTCTAGCCAATCCGGGAAAGAAAGTGGTTTGTTTCAGCGGTGATGGTTCTATTCTTATGAATATTCAAGAATTAGCAACTTTAGCTGAGTTGGATCTGGATGTAACATTAATTATTATGAACAATGGCCACCTTGGTTTGGTACGGCAGCAACAAGAGCTGTTTTATAACAAATCCTATATTGCCTGCCGATTTGGTTGCAACCCGGACTTTGCAGTCATCGCCCGCGGTTTCGGCATACAGAGTATTGATCTCACACATTCAACCGAACTAATGGCTTTATTAGCCGAAACTATAGCTAAATCAGGCCCCTGGTTAATAAATATCCCGATCAATCCAGTAGAAAATGTTTTACCGATGGTTCCTCCAGGTGCGGCGAATGTGGAAATGATCGGGGAGTAATTAGCCACAGAGACACAGAGAAATAATTATTCTCTGTGTCTCTGTGGCTAAATATTTTGTTTAGAAGTTAGTAATAGACCGATCTAAATAGGCAAATTCAATAATATTTCCATCCGGGTCAATAATAGCGCTTTCATAGAACCCGTCATCATATTGTTCCCGTTTTTTTTCAAAGGGAATTCCTTCGTTTTCAAAATAGGCGGTTAAGCGGTCTACTTCACCCTTGCTGTCAACTTCCAACGATATATGGGAGTGACCGACAGTAAACTTATTCTTTCTTTTTTCCAAGTTAGGGACACTCATTATTTCAAGCACAACACTGGAACAAATTTTGATAAAAGTACATTTAAAATTAGGGATCTCTTTTGAAAATATTACCTGTCCCTCAAAGTATTTCTGATAGAAAGCAAATAACCTGTCAATATCTTGAGTCCAAAAGGCGATATGGTTTAATTTCATTGTATAAACTCCTATTTTTTTTTATTGCAATGAAGACGAAGAAGCATAGTTATAATTATTGAAATCAAAAACCCCTTATCCCAAAATATAGGACAAGAGGTATTTGTTATAAAATGTAAAGAGAAATCATTCAAGCAAATGCAGCCAATCCCGCTTGCCATACAATATTCTCACCACAGTTACGATTTGTTCTTTTTCCGAAACGATATAGAAGGCGATATAATTATCGATAATAATTTTTCTAAAACCTTGGGCGGCAAGGTGTTCATCCGCGACTAAGTTGTGTCGCATAGGATATAATGCCAGGCTCATTACCGCAACTTTAATCTTTTCCACCAGCTTAATGGCGGTGACAGGTTCTCGAATTTCATCACGGATATATATGGATATATCTGTTAAATCTTCAGCAGCGCTCCTGGTCATAAAAACCCGGTAAGGCCCCATTATTTTAAACTATCCTCGATTTGCTTGAATGTATCCTCAGCCGGCACAATCCGGCCCTCTTTCAAATCAGCCAGGCCCTCACCAAGCAATTTATAAAGCTCAAACTTGCCCACCAATCTCTCAAATGTTTCGATGCTCATAACTGCCAAATCGCCTTGACCGTTTTTGGTAATGTAAACCGGCTCGGCATATTTATGGCAAAACTCCGAAACTTCATTGTATTTATTACGCAAATCCGAACTTGGCCGAATAGATGGCATCTTGACCCCTCCAGAATTATTATATTCATATTTTATCAAAATATCGATATAAAATCAAATGTTCTATGGCTACTATTTTTAGTTCATTCAAGGTTTCTCTTTACGCTTTTGGAAGCAGCCGGATTTCCTGGTCGTAAATCCGTTTCAAAAAAATGCTGCTAAAGGTGACGGAGACGATTTCGGCTATGGGAAAAGCCCACCAGACAAGGTTGACCGTTCCGGATAAGGTCAATAAATAAGCAGCCGTTAACAGCGCCCCAATCTGCCTAGCCAATGATACGAACAGACTCAACATCCCATTCCCCATTGCCTGAAATACGGAGAGTACGACTATACAAAATCCGGCAAATAGATAACTAAGGCTAATTATCCGCATTGCCGCAACTCCAATCTGCAGCATCTCCGGTGAGGCATTGAAAAGCAAAAGCAATTTATCCGGGAATAACTGAAAAACGGCCAGTCCAACCAGCATAATACAGACAGGTATAAAATACTTAACTTGATGGTTTTGATTAGGCGCGCTTTCTTTTTGGCCCCCAAATTATAAGCGATAATCGGCACCATGCCGTTGTTTAGTCCGAAGACAGGCATAAATACAAAACCTTGCACCCTGAAATAAACGCCAAAGACTGCGGCGGCAGTTGAAGTAAAAGACAATAGGATCTTATTCATCCCGAAAGTCATCACCGAGCCGATGGATATCATGATTATCGACGGAACGCCAACGGTATAAATTCTTTTGATAATCGCCCAATCCGGTCTGAATCTTTTAACCGCAAGGCTAATTTCGTGGTTTTTGACGAGATTATAATAAATAGCCAGCGACATGGCTATAGTTTGTCCTATTACTGTAGCCACTGCAGCCCCGGTAACCTCCATCTTAGGAAGACCGAAATAACCGAAGATTAGGATTGGATCTAAAATAATATTAACAATAGCCCCCACTGATTGGGTAATCATGGTATAAAAGGTCTTTCCCGTAGATTGCAATAGTCTTTCAAAGGTCATCTGTCCAAAAAGGGCAAATGAAGAGATACTCCTGTCCATACCGGAGAATTTCAGTAATATGGGTTTGCGCTTTAAAAAAAGCCCTTAAGCCAAATATTCCAAAGAATACAAACGCTATCGAACTTAATAAAGCCAAAAAAAGACCATTGTTAGCCGCTTTATTGGCATTTATCGTATTTTTTTCACCCAAGCTTCTGGATAATAAGGCATTAATCCCTACGCCGGTGCCGGCACCCACCGCAATCATAAAGTTTTGGATCGGAAAGGCTAGTGAGACGGCTGTTAAAGCGTTTTCGTTAATTTGGGCCACGAACATGCTATCCACAATACTATAAAGCGCTTGGACTATCATGGAGATCATCATCGGCGCCGACATAGTGATCAATAAACGCCTGATCGACATCATGCCCATCTTGTTTTCGGGTAAATATTCCATAGTTTGAGCCATTAAAATCCATCCTCGGGCTTGTTATAAAATGTAACGTTTATTATATCATAAATAGTTTAATTGAACCAAAAACTGTTTTAATGAACACGTCCAATTGGCATGTACAGCTCTTTACATTTAAATTAATAAATTCCGCCTTTCTTTAGAAACAAAAACCCCTTATCTCATAGGAGACAAGGAGTTCTAGGCATATTATATCTTGCATTATATGGATGAACACTACATTTACATTATTGCTCCTAATACAGACTTCAATTCTGCCAAAATGGAACTGAAAAAGTATACACCACATCCGTATTAGCCACTGTAAAGTCCATACCATAGGGAATTCAGTACTCCGGTTTTGAAATCAACGACGATCCGACATTGAGTTTCCGGAACTTCGGTTGGAGTTCTCCCAAGCCGGTAAGATTGCTTAAATACGGACTGCCGTCCCGAGTCACCCTAATCGTATATTGCTGTGGATCACCAACATATGGAGTTACTTCCACAGTAATCAGATTATCGCTTCCAGGCTCTAGACTTATTGGTCCCGATGGTAGTCCGCCGGTTACCGGGGCGCCGTTAACCTTGATGGTTGCCTGACTGTCTTCGGTAGCAGGTGTTACCGTAATCGCGTTGCAATTATAACCTACTTTCGCTGTATAATCGTATGTCGTACTTTCAAAGGAGGAATCAAGCGTTGCATTATTTAATGTCAGAGCGTTCAGCTTCGCGCTGGTGGGGTCGGCTGCATAAACCTCCAGATCGACAATGGACGCCAAAAGAGGGTTGCACCGCAGTCCCTTGGTTACATATATTCTCACAAACCTGGCCTTGCAAGGTTTTTGGAGCGGCCGGTCGGTTTGGCTTACCGAATTGTTTATTACCGAATCCATATCAAACCAATCTGAATAGAAGCTTCCCTGTAGTTTATAATCACACAGATTGCAATCATTCGGCCAGCCCACCGCAGCCAGCTGCCGCACCACCCAACGACTAACCCAAAATTCACCCCCCAAATCCACCGTTAGCCAAGTAGGCGTAATTTCTTCCCTAGGCGACGAGGGGGATCGATGAATTGATAAGGAACCCACCCAGCGGTGGGCCGGCGCCATAACCCCGTCAACCGCCTTGGATGGTTCATAAGGCATGACCTGATTGGAGGCTTCGGCTTTTTTATGTAAAACAATATTGGTTGCAGACATTGATTAATCATCCTTTCCAATAACTTCATCAATATTCGAATATAATTGGGCCGGAATAATTTCAGCAAGCTTTTCCGCTTTTTAATTTAGCCCGGATATAGCCCTCCGTCATAGCAAATATAATACCCGAGACCGGGATGGGGCTCAAGGCCCCGCAAATTGGGAATATTGAAGGCTAGATCATCGCCGCCGAATTTAAACCCGATGATAGCATGCAAAGCTGCATACATACTAACTCCGTCACTAGTTCTTTGGGAAATCACCCGGCCGTCGCAAGGCAGCCACTTCCCTTCAGTCGGAACTTTAGTATTCGGGAACAAAACTATCTGTCCTATATAAAAATCCATAATCTCGTCCTCCTCATTGCAATTATCTTCAAACCAAACATCGCCTAATCCAATATTGCTAGAAGTTAATGCCACTTATGATTTTCATTTGCAACAAATATGATAGTGAACATTGGAGCACGGTTCGGTATCCCGCAAATCAGGAATCTTAAACATATTTCCGGAACCACCGAATGCGTCACTAATCTTGGAAAACAAAGCCGGATACTCTGTTTTGTTGAGTTCCCGTCCGTCGCAAAGCAACCAACCGGCTCCAGATAAAGCACTAACAGTACATGGATATTTAGAAGGAAATAGAACGATTTCTCCTACCGAATTAACTTCCTGATCATCGATGTTGATAAAATAATGTAACCCGGTATCTTTCAGATATCCCGGTAATGCGTTTCGTAAATCCGGCAGAATAAAAAAATCTTTCTGGGGGTTCTTACCACCAAATAGGTTTTCCAGTAGCAAATATAATCTCTCGTTTTGAACCCTCGCCATCCATTGCCCTTCACAAGGAACCCAGCCATTTGGATTACCTGCAAATAATTGAATTTCACCTAGCATCAGTTAACCTCCTTAAAATTTATCAGCCTGTTCAAAATATCAAAACTCTACGTTCAACAAGCATAGTAAAGTTTTTAAAATTTTTCTATTATCGCATGCGATTCATTTTTGGAGATTATCGCTCCATCATGCTGAAAATCTCGTCAATTGTGATCTCACAGAGGCTATCCCAGACCAGAGTATTTTCGTGCTCCACTTGGACAGCTTTGAAACGCTCCAATTCAGCCAATTCGCTAAAACGTAAGGTTTGCAGCCTCGGCCCCATATCATAAATGATTTGATGGTTGTTATTGAGCGTAATCGTTAAAGTATAATCATCGTTAGGAATTACCTTGATAATTTTAGACATGAAAATCTCCTCTTTTGAATGATGGCTTTCTCAAACTTCTACTCTAAAAAAAATAAAACTCTGTTATCAAAAATCATAGCAGAGTTTTCCAAATTTTCATATTATCGCATGCGATACATTTTTTCCGCAGGGAACTCATCCTCGCCTTTTCGGCAGTATCCCCTCCATGGGCTACCGATCTTGAACCATCCTGGTCCTGATCTCTTGCCCACAAGGGAAGGTAACCCAACGCTCCGCAGGCCTAATTTTTTCCCAACTTAGCCCAGAGAGTAACCCGAACGCTCTGGATGCCATTACTTCTTTGATATAACTTGTTAAAAAGACCGAACAGCCCGAACCCTGTTAGGTTTATTATCCTTAGTATCGCTCTGATATTCGAAACCACTCTTGAACATACAACCCAAGTACGCATAGTGATTATTAACCTCGGATGAACTCCAATAGTAAGTATCATTACTAATGCCAACCGCGACACTATTAAAGTATAATTTGTGCAATTCATTTAAGGATGGCAGATACCAGTCGGTATAACCGCCACCATTGTATAGACGAGCCAAACCGGCGGAGTAGCCGGTACCGGCTCCATTCTGGGCAATGATTTTGTCTGTATTCGAAGAGCCGGTTCCAAAAGTTTGGCTTGTGCCGCCTGGTACTGCTGTTGAAGAGAATGCTATCAAAGCCCAGGATATTCCGATACTCTGGTCTGCTATTGCCGCTATGAGTCCGTGGGGAACATTGGCGTCATATCCGGGATCGTCGGGCTGCAGAATATAGCCAATTTTTCCGCCTTGATAATCCATGCCGATAGTCAGCAATCTATACACCACCGCAGTCTTAGGTGAACCGGAAATAGAATAACCGGCAGGACTTGTTATGGAGACCGAGACTGTTGCTCCGTTTGCGACTGTAATATCTGAAATTGCTAGGCTTCTCGTAGTCCCTATGCCAGATAAAGCACCTTTTGTGGCTCCGGTTACGGTGATGTTGTCTGCCGATAATGTCGAAGGATCGATACTAAAAGTGAACGTCAGGGCCGCTGAATCTGCCGACCCCGATGTGCCACCGGTCTGGATTACGCTCTGAAAGGTGACAGCTATACCGTTTGTCCCACCGCCAGGGTTATCTGGATTGCCTCCTGGATTGCCACTGTTCCCTCCACCGCAGCCGGTGAGGGCGACTACCAAAATCAACATGACTGCTAAACTAAGGTAATAAAACTTTTTCATGAAAAACCTCCGAATAATGAATGAATGAATGAATGATAAAATCCAAAATCATATTACTCCTGTTTACAGTTTGAATTCATTGAATGGATTGGCCAAATAAAAAACTCTCCTATGAAAAATCATAACAGAGTTTTCAAAATTTTCATATTATCGAATGCGATATATTTTTTAAAGGATTGGAATTCAGAATCCAGGAGCCAGGAGTCAGAAGGTTCCCGTTGATGCGATGAACTCAAAATACTTTGTATGTTAATACCAGCGTAATAGTTTTTAGTCTTATGTAATTCGCAAGATATGAAAGCCCTGTTTACACTCCTGGATCCTGACTCCTATATTCGCATAAATAATGTAATTAAAAGCCATACCCTGAAAAAAAGTCTCACTTTGCCGCATATCTCCAGAGCGGAGCCAGATTATTATCCTCACTACTAGAATACAAGGCAGGGACGACAAACCAGTCGTCCCTACTTCATGTCTCACTCAGTTAGTCTCTTCGTTATATTAGCCTTCAGTTCTCGATTCTTCCGTCTATACTAGAGACCTTTCATAGCCTTATTCACAATCCCCGATTAGGGCTCTATGTAAATGTCCCCTCCAGAATTCCCGCTGATCGTGTTATCGATGTTACTAGTCGGTGAACGAAAACAGTAAATACCTCCACCATGTGTCATTGCTGTATTCTCAGTAATTATGTTATTGTTGATAGTCCCTTCAGAGTTATCACAGTAAATGCCGCCACCGTTTGTTGCCCAATTATCATTAATCGTATTATTGCTGATAGTTATTTCAGTCTGATAACAATAAATTCCGCCACCGTAATCCGCCATATTCAATTCAATTTTGTTATTTTCGATGATCACTGCGGAACCCTCGCAGTATATGCCTCCGCCATATAGATCTGAGGCATTATCTCCATTTCCATTGATCGTGCAATTGCTGATCACCAGCGAAGAATTCTGACAGTAAATGCCTCCGCCAAACTCCGCGTCAACGTTCCCTGGCTTACCGAGACCATTTCGAACCGTAAATCCGTCAATTCGGGCGTTTGTAATATCTACGACTGTGACCACCGATTCCTGGCTTTCTCCTCCATCAAGAATGGTAACATTCTTTCTCCAATTCCGCTGGTCCTGCCCGGTCTCGGTACCGACAAAACCGCCGTATAAGGCGACACCTTTTGTTAGGGTGATCTTCTCGTAATATGTTCCGGCCACCACCCAGATCACATCTCCGGGAATAGCCGCGTTTATGGCATCCTGGACGGTACGGAATGCGGTATCCCAAATAAGTCCTTTTCCATCCGGACTGAGTGAGTCTGGTTTGACATGGAGGGCATTAATTGTTGGAGATGGGGTCGCGATTGGCGGGGATGGCATCGTGATCGGCGGCGTTAGCGTCGGTGTTGAGATTGGTGTACCTCCGTCCCCTCCGCTGCCGCTATTCCCGCCGCAACCGGAGAGTGCTGGAACCAGGATTAGGATTAAGATAAATACAACGTTCCAATACCTTTTCATTTATCAAACAACTCCTTATTCACCAGTTGGGTTTTTCACATGAGGGATTTTCATAATTAAGAAAATCGACATTTAGATACAATATATTGATAGACACATCTGGGTTTCTCGCTATATATTGTATCCAAAACTAAACTAAGGTAATTATGAAATTCCCTTACATACAAAAGCATGTTCACGGTTTTTTGAATTCCTTTCATATCTTCTTGCTTTCCATTCACTAAGTTTTACGATTGCAATTGTTTTCTGGTAAGACTTCAATTCTGCTAAAATGGTACTGAAAAATTGTACACCACATCAGTTCGTCGTCACTGAAAAATCTCTATCCCCTGGGCTGTTGCCTACAAACTGTCTCAACCCCACAAGGGGTTCGGTAAAACTCTCGTTTTTTCCAAACAAGCTCTGGAAATTTTATTTATCTTAATTAAACCTCGATCCGGCAAGTCTGTTTGTTATCATTTTTTAATAGGTTACTTGCCGGATGCAGGTTAAAACAAAAACCCCGCCATGGAAAATATTATAGCAGGGTTTTCCAAACTTTCATATTATCACATGCGATACATTTTTGTTGTAACAAAATAATAAGTGAATTTATCTAATTCACGAAGTGCTGCCTCGATTTACTTTTGAGGCAACCTCCATACACATGCCCTAGTATAATTGATGTGGGAAGGTTGAATTAATATGTTTAAATTCATTTTTAGTAATATCAAAAGTTTTTTATTTTTTAATTATTAATCGGATATTAAGATTACCTGGAAGCCCGCAAGCCTCAAATTGTTCTCTAATAGTACTCCACATAAAATCGACTCCATTGATTTTGTCAGTATAACCAGTATTATCGTGGGAAATAGGCCATGCACTAGTCTGAACTACATCATACCCGCCCAAATCTCTGTGCTTGAATCAATATTAATAGGGGTAGTCAACATTATATCATTCCAGGCTTTATTGGTTACAATACTGTCCTGACTGTAAAGATTGTCTCCAGGTGCTGTTGAAGAATCATTACCGTAAACTTTGACTGTAAAAGTCCAATCCGTCTCCGGATTATAAATCCGGACTCCAACGACTTGACCTCCGATATATGAGGAAATTTTAGCGTTATTAAAATAAACTAGATATTCTACATGTGCATCTGAACCACCGCCAACTCGTGTTGCAGGATCTTTATCATAATTAACAATGTATTGTGTAAGCAATTTATACACAACCGCGGTCTGCGGCGTACCTGTTATTGAGTATCCGGCAGGGCTTGTTATGGAGACAGAAACTGTTGCCCCGTTTGCGACTGTAATATTTGAAATTACCAGTCTTCTCGTAGCTCCTTCGCTGGATAAAGCCCCTTTTGTGGCTCCGGTTACGGTGATATTGTCTATTGACAAAGTTTTCGGATCAGCGCTGAAGGTCAGGGTTAAGCCGGTTTGTACTACGCTGGGGTTGAGTTCTATACCCCCGGAAAAGAAGCTGTCGGTATATAATACCCGTTTTTGCGGCTGCCGTGAAATTTGAGCCATCCCAAACGTTTGAGGATTTGAATATCCCGTCCGAGTATATTCCGGATGCGCCGGTAATCCTCCGCAGCTGGGCGACTGATAGCTTTTTATGTTCTCCAAGGGCCTGGACAATCTCTGCCATTCGCTTCGGAATATTGGGCTGACTGTAATATACTTTTAAAACTTCCCGCGATTGTTGCCGAATCAGCTTCGACAATTCCCGGACGGGTGATGCTGAACCAGGTTTGATCGATGTAGCACCGACGTTCTCTGATGTAGCACCATTATCGATTGATGTAACACCAAAATCAGACGATGTAGCCCCAAAGTCGGATGATGAAGACTCAAAATTGTCCGATGTAGCACCAACTTTCTCTGATGTAACACCATTGTCGATTGATGTAACACCAAAACCGGGGGATGTAGCTCCAAAGTCGAATGATGAAGACTCAAAATTGTCCGTCTTTTAAAGACTGAAGCAACTTTTTTCAAAAATGTATCGTATGCGATAATTTAAATTATTTCAAAATTAAACTATAATCTTATTTGGCAGTTGATTAATGGAGATAAGTTATATCTATTTTAAATTGAGGTGAATACGATGAAGAAATTAATGACAATGATTTTCTTGGTTTCTATGGTATTGGGATTCGCGATGACGGCAACGGCTGCGACCACGACCAAAAAACCGACCCCTACTCCGACGAAAACCAGGACCAAAAATCCAACGCCAACTCCGACACCTACCCCGACTCCGAGTCCGACTCCGAGTCCGACCCCAACTCCGACACCGACTAAAACTTCGGAAAAAACAACGATTTATTTGGATACGTTATCGGGTAATTATAATGAAAATGAAGATATGCAAACTACTTCGGCAAAATTCGATGGCAAACTTTCGGGAACTATTTTCGGCTTGGAGTCCCCGGTCAATAACCGATTTAAATTTGGCCTGGAATATGGGCAAGTAAGTGTTAATGATATCAATTCAACAGCTAGTGGTAGTTGGAAATATTATGCTTTAAAAGACTATGATTTAACCCTTTTTGAGGCCAAAGGCGGGTATCGGGTTGTTGATTATGATTCATTTAAGCTGGACGTGATCATGTCAGTCCTTAACATAAATTACGAAACAGAATATGTATTCAATTCATCCGGTAATATTTTGACACAACGAAGCAATATGAGCGGCAACATGTTAGGGGCTGATCTGGTCTACCATTTTTCAGAAAAAGCCGCCTTGCAATGTACGGTCGCATCTTCTTTATTAGGAGCTTCCGTGTCTAATTTTCAAAATAGACAAGCCGAAGATGAAGCTGCCATCAATGAATATAAAATTAAATTCAATTATTTTGTTACTGATAATTGGGCTCTGACCCTAGGTTACCGTTACTACCAATTTTCGGGTAAAACTATTTATTCAACAGTTGATGATAAAATGGATGGAACTCTAAGTGGTACTAGCATCGGCGTAAAATTGATGTTTTAGGATCAATAGCGGCGTAAGATAGCAATATCAAAATGAGGTGAATGATATGAAGAAATTAATGATAATAATATTGTTAAGTTGTCTGGTGTTTGGACTCACGGCAGTGGCTTGGGCAGCGGAATCTTCTACGGCGACCACGGTTTATTTGGATGCGTTCACAGGAAAGTATAATAGTAATGAAGATCAAGATTATTTTTCATCACCAGACACATACATTAAACGCGAGGCAAATCTTTCAGGTGTTATCTTGGGTTTAGAGTCCCAGATGAATAATCAATTTCAACTCGCCTTAGAATATGGCCAAGTTAACACTAATGATCTCGAAAAAACAATTAAAGGCGGAAGTAATACTAAAATAGGCAAATGTGATTATACCCTTTCTGAAATAAAAGGCGGATATCGGGTTATCGATCTAAATTCATTTAAATTGGATGTTATCATGTCAGCTCTTAACATAGATATGAAAAAACCCACCGATGGTTTTGGGCCAGTTTCAAATCTAAGCGGTAATATGTTCGGGGCTGATCTGGTCTGCAATTTTTCAGATAAAGTCTCTATCCAAGGGACAATCGCATCTTCTTTGTTAGGCTCATATATTTATAATGGTAATTATACAGATGATCTTACCGCAAAGGAATATAAACTTAAATTCAATTATTTCATTACTGATAATTGGGCTCTGACCTTAGGTTATCGTGATTATCAATTTTCGGGTAAATTTAGTGATAATGTTTATAAAGATAAACTTGATATAAATCTAAGTGGAGCCACAATCGGAGTAAAGTATAAGTTTTAGGATCAATGGAGCAGAGTGAATAAATCAAAGAGAAAATATAAAAGGAGAATAGCGATTGCAGGGCCGGGTTACAGATAAATCCGGCCCAATATTTGCAACCCAAAACTCTTGTTAGAGCCAGGAATAGTTGGTGGTGTTAGACCAGCTTTGTCTCCACCGCCTTTTTCACTGCCATGGCCCGTCCATCCACCTCTAATTTCCGGTAGATGGAAGTGATGTTTTTCCTGACTGTAATCTCAGCGATATAAAGCCCGGCGGCAATTTCCCGGTTGGTTTGGCCCTGGACCATCAGTCGCAGGATTTCCCGTTCGCGTTCGGTTAGCTCTCCGGCGGCTGTTTTTTGGTCTTTAAAAAGTTTCAAATTTGCAGAGTAACGGGATGTTTCCCTTATCAAACGGTCCAAATAGTCATCATCTCCAGACTCCGCTTGCAATTCCTTCAAAATATCCAGGATATAAATCCCGTATTCGGCAAATGGCATAACTATCCCATCAGCCCTCCCGATATTCAAAGCCGGCTCCATAGCCGCCTTAGCTTCCTCCAAACCGTAGAGCCTATACTTGGCAGCAGCGTCCAAAATATGGGCGTGCAGATAGCCGAAGAGGTTGTTGAACGTATCAAAGAGCCGACACATCTCCTCGCAGAGCGCTTCCAGTTTTGCATAGTTCTGCGCCAGCAATATCGCCTTGGCGTGGATGATGTAACTGAACGCCATTCCCGGATACAGCAATTTGCACTGGTTAAGGTCGCCGGAGCTAAGCCAGTGAGCGAAACTTCCCGGCTCGTTAAGGATACCACCGAGGTAGCCGGCGCACATATCCACAATGCTGTTGAAAATGGGGTTATCATAGCCCGTGGTCTGGGCGGCCAGGGTGTCTATGATCTCCATGGCCTCCGCGAATCGGCCCTGGGCCGCGTACGCCCTGGCCAAGGTCAAATCGGCGCAGATGATGATCAATACCTGCTCCATTGTCTCCGCCTTATAGACGGTCTTGTATGCATAAGACTCCACCTTGGTAACATCACTGGTCTCGAGGAGATACTCCGCCCGCGCCAGATGCTCGACGCCCGCGCCGCAACCGCCCGATAACTCACGATAACAATTAAAAACGCTGCCGGCGCATTCCATAAGCCCATGAAGCCCCCCTTTTTCCTTGTGATAAACGTAGAGGAAGTGGGGTGAGCAGTAAGAAAAGAGCATTTCCTTGTTAGCGATGGCGGATCTCCCGTCCAGCATTTTATGGGCATTCAATTGACAAGCCTGCATCTTATGGATATCGTTAAATTGAAGAAAGCTTCGGCAAAGTTCGATCTCGCCGTCGATACGTCTTTTTAACCCCGGCAGCACGGCGCCGTTGTCCCGGTAATACTCCTCAATCTCGGTCAGGAGTCCGGCGCCGCCCTCCCAGTCCACATCCGTCAGATAGAAATCGGCATAAGTCAGATATCCGATGGGATGACGGTATTTGACTTCAATGGGTATTTGCTCAAACAACGCTACGATTGTTGGTGGATCTCTGTCGATGACTTTAGTAATCCCGGCTTTTTCAAATTCTATTAAAATAAGGTCATATTCTCCGGCCTTTAAAAATGATTTCAGGCCCAATAGTACATCCCCATTTTGAATATGCCACTCACCCATACGCTTGTATAATTTTTGGAATTCTAAGTCGTTCAGCCGTTCAGCCGATACTTTCCGCAAATAACCTTTTAAAATATGATGAATTTTATAGATATCAGTTCGTTCGTCGTAACGGATCAATGAATTGTCGTTGCTTAGTCGCTGCATGATTTTGATGGCTGTCGCATCTTCTGTTATATAAACAGCCTGCTGGGGTGAGAAGCTGTCAAAAATACTTAAAGAAAGCAACAGCCGGATTTCCTCAGGTTTATAATGGGAAAAAATAGCTGCTTCAATCAGACTTTCAATACTCCGCCCCGGCTCCAAACTGCCGATCTCGCAATATCGTTGGCTGATCAGATAGACGGCCGTGATCCAACCCTCGGTAATTTGATGGACCTGCCGGGAGATATCATCGGAGATTTCCTGTCCAAATAATCTGAAATACGCTTTGATTTCATTAATCGACAACTCAAACAATTCACTATTAACCTGGTAACAATATTGTTTAAGCTTTAATTCTTCCATCCTCATTTCCGGTTTGGTCCTGGAGATGAGGATTAAGTGCAACCCATTAATATCCGCCCAGACTATTCTTTCCAGCAACCGGTCCAGTTCCGGCGAATTGGCAAAATGATAATCGTCGATTACCAATACGGTTTTAGCGGTACAGGCATAATCGGAAATGATATTGATTACCCGGTCCCTTTGAGGGGAGTCCACGGGAAAACCTAAGGCATTAAGTTGGTTCCCGAACTCGGGTTCGTGCTTGGCCAACTGTCTCGTAAGGCCATTCCAAATATGCTGGGCGGAGTTTTCGTCACTTTCAACTGAAAGCCAGAAATACTTGACCTTCGCTTCATCCAGAAAGTCCTTCACCGCCGTGGTTTTGCCGTAGCCCATGGCTGCTATTACCAAGGTTAGCCGGTAATCAAATATGTTATTAAGTTGCTCGTTGATACGTTTTCGTTTTAAAATTAAATGTTTCATTAGAATAATCTTTCTTAATTAAGGGAGTTTCATAATTACATTAATTTAATTTCAGTTACAATATATAGTGAACTACCCAGATATGGCTATCAATATTGTTACTGAATGTCAAAATTCTTAATTGTGAAAATCCCTCAATTCAGGGAGTTATATGATTTCTTTATCCGCCTACAAAACTCCATTAATATAGCAAAAATATCACAAAAATATAACTATACTTTTAAAAAAAAAAGTATAGTTATTCAGTTTGAATTGCCCACATCATACTTCGGTCAAGCCCGTCTTTTTAAGATAAGCCTCTACCTCGGAACGTTTTTTCAAATGCAACTTGTCCAAAATCTCCCGCATATGAAATTTAACAGTACTCTCACTTAAAAACAATTTCTTACCAATTTCCCGGTAGGTCCAGCCTTGGGCCACCAAAGTTAAGACCTGAGCCTGCCGGGGCGTAAGATCGGGGACGGTTTTAGCGGCTGCAACTTCGGTCTCGGCCCTGGTTGCTTCATTTTCAATCCTGAACTCTTCCAAAACCCGGGCGGCAAGATCTTCGGAAAGGGTTGATTGGCCGGCAATAATCCCGTTAATTGCTTCCAGGATAGCTTCCGCCCCAAGCCCTTTTAATAAGTATCCCGAAGCACCGCCTTTAATGGCTTTGAACAAATCCTTTTCCCGGTCCGACATTGTTAAGATTGCGATCTTAGTTTGCGGAAATTCAGCCTTGATTAAACGCGTAGCCATCAAACCATCGCAATCCGGCATCATGATATCCATTAAAATCAGATCGGGTCGGTAAATACGGGCTTTCTCCAGCCCCTCCCAACCGTTTTTTGCGGTGGCCACAACCTGAAAACCTTTGGAACTTAATAAGTTTTTTAAACCATCCAAAAACAGGGCATGATCATCAACCAACAACACCCTGACCGGCTGCGTTTCCCCTTCTTTCAGTACACTAGTCCCGATGGCAAAGGATTGAGAAACTCTCGCGTGATAATCGACCCGGGAGGGGATGATAATCCTCACTTCCGTGCCCTTCCCCGGATCCGAATTTATTTGAATATTTCCTCCCACATAAGCCGCACGTTCCTGCATAATCCCCAGACCAAAATGTTTACCCGCCGGGGAGACCCCGTTTGGATTAAAACCAACGCCGTCGTCGCCAACACTGATAGAGATATTTCGTTCGTTTTTTTGTAAATTCACCGTAATTTGTTCAGCATGGGCGTGTTTACGGACATTGGCAAAAATCTCTTGTATAATCCTGAACAATTGCGCCTGCACAGGGAGGGCCAAGTCATTATCGACCAGGCTATCCGGATTGGTTATAGTAATCTTGATTCCAAAATCCCCGGTAAAACGGGCGGCATACTGTTCCAAGGTTTTAAAAAAACCGTCTTTAAAAAGCAGACTGGTCTTGATCCCGTAAATAAACTCCCGAATCTCGGCATTGGTCTCCTCCAACACTTGGGAAAGGTGGACCAAGTTGCTATCGGCTTCGGCCGGCTTACCTTCGGCAAGTTGGTCCCGGATCGCCTGAATCCGGATATTCTAATAGCCCATAACCTGTCCCAGACTGTCGTGAAGTTCCCGGGCCAGCCGGTCCCGTTCTTCCATAATTGATAAGGTTTTTTGTTGCTCTACCAGTTGTGTTTGGGCTTGTTTTGCTTCGGTGATATCTTTCAAGAGAATGATCTTTCCCAGGAAACGCTTCCAACCATCAAATATCTGGGTAACGTAAAGTTGATAACAGCGGCCGCTTCCATCCAAAAAACCCTCAACCGTCTTTGTTTCCCGGCTGGATCCTAACTCACATAAAAGAGGCAGCCCCGCAAAGATCTGTTGAAAATTGCCATCCAACAGTTTTAAATTGAGCATATTACACATTTTTTGAGCGACCGGATTGATTTCCACGATATAGTCCTGATTATCAATAATGATTAGACCATCGCCAAGGTTACGAGAGACCGTGGCTTGCGCTTGAGGGACCAGATTGAACAGGCGGAAACGGGAAAAGCCCCAGAACGCGGTAATACTTGTCAATAAAACTCCCATCGGCAACGGAGGAAGAGAAAGAAACTTTTGATCAAGATGCCATATTATACTGGCAATAAAAATAAATATTGGGGAAACCGCCAATACCACTGATTGCCAGCGCCGTAGTCCCGAGGAACGAAATATCCAGTTAACACTTAAAGGTATCATTAACGCGGTCTGCAGATAATCATAACCAAGGCTGGTCCAAAAAATCGGCCCACGCACAAACCTCATGCCGGTGCCATCCCAAACAGCGTCAGCCCAAAATAAAGCATGCCAATCATTGGTCAACACTGCCAGCCAAAAGAAGCCCATGATTGCTATTAAAACAGTGTGAACAGTGCGGATGGGCAAGCGGTTCCAGCCTGTGATTTCAATCATCATCATCATCCAGGTTGTCGTCATCGGAATCAGGCTAAGCTGCTGGACCTTCAACCAGAATAACTTCGCCGGCAATCCCGGGCTTACGGCGATAAACACCGGAACGAAAACCCATAAGGCGGCAATGAAGAGGCTGATCACCGCCATCAGACCACCCCGCATTTTTCGGCATGGCCAAAGATATACTGCTAGCGCCTCAATAATTACCCCCACCACTATGTAAAACCAAACATCATCAACGGGATATGACGCTGGAAGGGAAAACCAGTTGATAATGGATAAGATCAGTTTCATCTAAACCACCTGAGTCACATTGATATGTTTACATTTTAAAATATGTTGTTACATTGAATAACTTTTCCCCGAATTTTGTTAGATTTTGCTTATTATTATATCATTATGTAACATAGAATAAAGCTAATTTTTAAACAGTTTCATTCTTAATATTACAAAAGTCGGTCACCCAAATGAAAAAGCGCTCCAATACGGTAGGCAATCAGCCGTCCTTGGATAATTTAATGTACTACCCGCTTGATTGGGGTGGCCGGTTTGTAAGAAACGATTCCGAAGAAAACATTTTTAAGTTCATTTTCGTTAAGTTGTAATCCGGAACTGTTTGTTTTTGCTTCTTCCGTTAATGTTTTACACATAACTTTTTTATCCATCTCCTGTCTTTCACGGCGTATTCTAATTATGTATTGTGAAAATTACATTCCTCTGTTTCCATTTTATCGCTTGCCACTTATCCACCACTAAATAGATTTTAAGATTAAAATAAACAAAGGCCTTATTCGAGAAGAGTTTAGATAACAAAATAAATAAACAAAAAATTATTACTTGTAATATCCGGCGACTCATAAAAAACTCTGCCACCAAAAATCGTAGCAGAGTTTTCTAAATTTTCATATTATCGCATGCGATACATTTTAAGGATTCTTAACAGCACTATTAAGCTTAAAAAAAACCGGCACTTTTTATCCGACTCCACCTCCATAAGCCTAAAATCCACTACACGCATATATTTCACGCAAAAACCCCTTATCCTATTTGTTAAGACAAGGGGTTCTTCTCTGTTCAGCCCTCCTCAAAAACCGGTCCAGGCTGATGAATATTAAGCTTGAAAGTTCCAGGTTGATTTTCCGGATATAAAACCGGCAAACCAGGTGCTTAACTGCGCCGGTCCGAAACCGTTATCCACGCCGATATCGACTAAAGAACCGTTTTGATAATCAATACTAAGTTCCATATCCGGTATTTTATCAGTTCCAGCAGCCAAAACGGATTTTAATTTGCTTAAAATCTCCTGAGCGTACTCGCTATTATCGCCGAAATCTACTTTACCGTCAAGGATCTCTTGCAGTTTTTCATTAGCGCCGGTGATTACTCCATCGACCAACTTCAACTCGCTAATATCCTGGCCGGCCTGTTCCTTTATGAAATCATACACCATCCACTTTGTTAAAATTTCGGGAATCTCTTGTCCGTTCATCGATTTCACCGATAAAATATGCATCATCAGTCCCGTACTGTCATCCTTCAAAGCATTATTCAAAGTTGCTTCAATCTTGGCTTTTTTGGTTTGATCGCTGATACCGGAGACCGAAACTTGTCCGTCCTTATCAAAGGTTAAAGTCAACTTATCACCGGCGGAAAGTTTGATTCCTTCGTTAGCCAGAGCGTCTTTAATGAGCTGGTTATAAGTCTGGCGGTCCTCCAAATTTTTTAAAGCTACTGATTGGTTGCCGGAACTGCTCCAGGTGCCGGTAACCGGATCGTAAATCCCTTGATTTTTGTTGTTAATAATGCCGGCAGCCACCGGGCTAATATTTGGGGTAAAAGTGAGTTTTTGCTTTTGACCTGCATTTTTATTCATAATGCTGATTAAGTTATCTTGGTTGGAAGCGTTATTAAGATAATTGGCCAAAGTCTGGCCCCCGGTAAAGCCGTTATTCACGACTCGCATATAAATAGTTCTCCTTTCATATAAATTTTTGGATGCAAATATTTTAGTTAATTCTATTCATTTAATATATCGAATGTTTGGTGGAAAAAGTTTAATAAAAAAAAGTAGAAGACTCTAGAAAGACCAAAAAATAAGCCTCCACCTGTATTAACAAGTGATGGCCAAGTATTTTAATTATCTCTCTGTTCTTAATCATTACGGTACTAAAGTTAACGACCCCTCATCCAGCGCTATTTCATAATAACCGTGGCTATCCCATTCCAAGACTTTTCCGCCCTGTTTAAGAGTTCCTCCATCCACTTTTACTCGCAGATATTTCCCTTTAGGAAAATGTTCCGGCAAAGTCCAGGTCCAAGTCAGTTCATCACCGGACTTGGTTGGAGTCGCGGATGTAAGTAGCTTTTGCCCCATCCAATAGGCCCCGACATTAGCGAACGTATCAATCCATATATCACCCAAGGATTTAGCATGGTCAATACTTTGAGTAATTTCGGCGATATCTACCGTAGCATACCATTTATCACTAGTTGGATCGATGGAATGGAAGAGAAAAATAAGCCATTTTCCTTCCGATTCGGCCGAATCAATCTCTCTGTTAAAAACAGTGGCGCTCTCCCCTCCATTTGCCATAAAACAAGGCATATTGAAGGGATCGGAATCATCGTTGGGCGCAATAGTTCCGCTGTTCACACCACGGTTTAAGAAAAGTCTGGTTTTGGCATATTCTTTATATCCCTTGTCTCCGTAAGGAGCAGCCATTGTCCAGACGTCTGATTGTCCGAAACGTTCGATAATGTATTTCGTACATTCATCAATTTCGGCATCAATACTATCCAGCGGTTTCCCAAAACAACTTCCATTTAGGCTGGAATAAGGGTGGCTGACGGTATGGTTCCCGATTTCATTACCGTCCTTAACTACCTGGGCCCAGAACGGGTCGGAATTGGGGAGCCAATTGACATTACTGGAAACAAAAAAGGTCATAGGAACTCCGGTTGCCTGTAACTCCGCATAATGAGCAACATGAGATGGTTGGGCATCGTCGTATGTATAGGTGACAGCGCTTTTAAAACCGGCCCAATCAAGCACTACTAAATTACCCGGTTCACCCGCCGGCTTTGGAATATCTTTAACTTGGAGTATTGGTAGACCTGATATATTCGGACTTCGATTGTCCATGGAAAAGACTCCTTGTGAACAGAATAAAATCGGTAGTAATAACAGAACTAACAGATATAAATTCTTTTTCATCGTAAAAACTTCCCTCCCTTTTATTTCTAAAATAAAGGGTTCATTTCAAATCCGGAACCGGCAACTCAAATGCTACACAATTATTTAATTGTGGGATTTCAGTCGCTAAGCCGGCGCAAAACAAAAAGAAAGAACGCATCCGATAAGTAATACGCTATATAGCTGCATATCCATTCCTCCTTTCTTATATTTATTACCAGTATTATTTAAAAATAAGCCTTGAAATTACCGCTGCAATTAAGTAAAGCCATTAAATAAAGAGTACCGTCGTAGTAACGCCATGTTCCGCTGGGAATACCGACTTTCCATAACTCATTGACAAATTTATCGCGCACTTCTTTATTGGTAGCCGCTAGTGAAGCTACGGCATTCATGGCCACCAAACCGGTGGAATGGTCACCTCCCTTAATATTACCATCCAGCTTCCATAAGTTGCCGTATGAAGTGATACCTTCTTTATTAAAGAAAGCCTGAATACGGTCGGCAAACACCGGTTCAAAATCATCCTTTTTCCACCAAGCATAATCCACGGCGGCATTAGCTATTACCCGCCAAGCATCATAGCAGAAATATTGATGTTCACCCTCTTGTACTCTGGGTGAACCATCCCAATTGGCATAATCAGGAGATAATCCGGTTTCCGGGTTAGAGGTTTTTACAAAAAACTTCCGGCTGGTATCGGCTATCGTCAGCCATTTTTCTCGATCAGCTGATGACTTTGCAAATCTAGCCCATACTTCATAAAAAGCCGGCAGATGGTAAGAAGGATCGGTAAACTGTGAACTCGTGCCGAATGTAGGGCAAAATACAACTTGATTATGGGTTAGATTGAACATATTCTCGTAAACTCCGTTATCTCCATGGTGCAACATTTCATGGAGCAAATTCTGAGCTTCGGTTGTATAGTCGTATATTCCACTGCCATTACCCCAACGTTTGGCGGCAAAAATAAGCGCAGTAGCGAAATACTCTTCTCCATCAGAGGCCGGAGTCGGGCTACCGCCTATTTTAGAGCCATTATCTTTACACTGCCAGGCAAAATATCCTTTATATTGTCCAGAAGTATAGTACATATAGGTTTTGGCCCATTTCCAAATCTTATCAAATTCTTTTTTCTTGTCCAACTGGACACAGATCATCATTCCGTAACTCATACCTTCGGATCTGATATCACCGTTCCCAATGTCTTTGATGTAAGCCATATCGTCACCGACTTCATAATAAATCCGCTCTCTGTCTTTATCTCCATAGAAGAACTGGTTCCAGGCAGCATTAATTTTTTCAGCTATTTCGGCATCGCCTTTGCCGATTTCGGCGAAAAGATTTCGATAGTTACCGGTTATAGCTGCTGCCCCGCTAGTATTGGTAGCACCTACCGAACAAATTGAAAAAGTCAGGCTTAAGCAAAAAACTAAAAACACAATAAGGATAAAGCAGTGATACTTTTGTTTTTTCATTGATCTACTCCTCCGCTACAGAAATTTAGTACGCGTAAAAATTACCGAACCAGTCACATACTGTATTCGGTAATCGTATTCGCGATAATCTAATTTTATATAATTCAACCTCCAATACTTGCAATTTGGAGGGAAAATATTTGAAATTCAATAATTTTATTTTCTATTTCTTTCTTTTTTCCCGGTAATCAGATGGAGGTTCTCCTTCACATCTTTTAAAGAGGTTATTAAAGTATGAAACACTATTAAAACCTAGATTCATGGCAATTTCAGTTATTCGAAGATCGGTCTCAATTAAAAGCCTTTTAGCTTCATCAATTCTCATTTTATTGATAAGTTGTTTGAAAGTTAGATGGTATTCTTCTTTAAGTAATTCAAAGACCCTGGCTGAAGTAATACCGAGTCTATCAGCTATCATTTTGGTGGAAATATCGGCCAATTGATAGTTGGCGGCAATAAACTCTTTAATTCGGAGCAGGTCTTTTTCTCGGTAAGAAGCAAGTTCCAGGTTTTTCCGCTGCGGAAGTTTCTCTTTCTTCATTTGTAGAGTTTTATTAATGTAAACTCCGCCAAAACCTAAATAATAAAGAATAATTATACCGATTAATATGTAATTGATAGGAGAAGGCGTCCGGTGAAATGAAACCTTCTCAACAGTTATACTTTCGGGTTTGTTTATTATATAATTTGAACCCTCCCGGTTAAACTGCATATCAAAAGCTATAACCTTCCGGAACGATTCATTCGGAAGCAACTCTCTATTAACATTCATGGACTCGCTCCACCAAGACTGGGTCGTAAAATTTTCTAATTTAATTTCATACTGATGGCGTCCGGGGATAAGTTGAAGTATATACTGATTATGACGGAGTGTCTGGGCATTGTTGGACCCAGGCAGGGAAACTCCCGGCAAAAAAGTTTTGATGAAGATCATAAACCGTTTAGTGGTTGCTTCTTTAATCTGTAATGACAACGAGTCATAACCGGAAAGGTCCAAGGGATTTTCGACGGAACCAAGGTTTAAAGTGGTAAATACTAAAGGATTGGGGGCTCCTTCTTTCAAAGAATATTTTAATACTAAACCATTTTTGTCACAAGCGAACTCATTAATGGTGGAATTCCCATTCCATTGGTTGTCGGTAATTGCGCTTATCAGGTTTCCGATATCATCAGCCGGGATGATAACCAGATTTTGGTTGGTCAGAATGATGAGCGGAATAAGTAATGTAAAAAGAGGGAGTATAAGCAAGCAGATAAAAACGATTTTATTATGTTCAAAAAAAGATGCTATTTTTTTTGTTATTGGTAGATCCATTGGGATATTTAATCCTTCGTCTTGTTATAAATCAATTATAGTTTTATTATACCAGTTTTGTTAGGTAGTAACAACAATTGGTCTAACCACTAATACACACGAATTCACACTAATATATCCTGTTCTTATTTTTTACTCTACTTCTGGTTTTTCAGTAAAAAGTTTCTCATAAGGATTAATTTCAATTTCCCGTCCCAACACTTCCCGGGCCAGTGAAAACATCGCCGGAGTAACCCGGAGATCCGGTTCCTCTAAAAACTTATATCCCAATTGATTTAAAACCTTTCTCAATCTCTCGTATCCCCGTTCGGTCATGGCGTTTAGGGATAATATCTTCCGCTCTTCATCATAAAAACACTGACAAAAGTGAGGGAAACCATCCCATTCTTTAAGGGCAAACCTATAAACCGTAGGCTTTTGCGCCACTATAAAATCCCGGCTGAATTTTTCCATTTCCAATTCTTTTTGCTCAAGGCTGGAACTTATGATAACTAAAATATTTTCCTTGTGAACAGTCAATGGTAGCTCCGCCCCGGCCCAAAGCATCATAAAAGGAAGCGGGTTTTCCGCAATCAGTTTCGCCAGCTCATCCTCAGAACGCAGACCTGGTTTAAGCTGTTCAGCAAAGAAGAGTATATCGAAGGGCTGAATGCCTTTAAAGTAACTATTAGTGCCATAACACTGCCAGCAATCACCGTTAAAGCCAATCAACAAAAAATATAACGACATGGGTCCCTTTTGTTTTTCGATCTCCGCCACCCCCGGCGAATACAAAAGGAATTTCTCTTCCGTTAAAATATCCCTCATTTCGAAAAAACAGTCTTTCGGTGTTTCCTCAATAAAGCAAAACACAAAACGCCAGGGATGCTCAATTTGGAATTGTAAGTATTCTTGTTCCTTAGTGCTGCGCCGTCGCATTTGAAAATGATTAAGATATTTAGCAGCCAACCCGTTTTGACGGAAAAGCTGAAAGACGATATACTGCGACTTTAACCATAGTGACCAATTCTCCGGCATTTTTTGCAATATATGAGCATAATCGGCCAGCATCGTATCGAACTTCTTGTCCAATCCTTCCTCTTCCCCGCATAGCTGCAACAAAAATTCATCAATCAGCCTACTTGATATCTCACTTGACTTATCACAACTATACCGTATCTTGCTAAAATCAGTCATAATGATTCTCCTCCTTTACTCATCACCCAAACTCATACTCCTTATGTTTATCTTCTTTGTAAATTTGACTTCTTTTAAACTTAATAACCCCTAATAATAAAACGCATTAAGTAAGCGAATCAACTTCAGCCTAAATTGATGTTCTCCGGCGCCTTCACAGCGGTGCGCCGGGATGATCTTGACGGATTGGATGAACTTCCTGACTAGACATTAGCGTCGTCAAAAGCGGTGATGTGCAAGGCGCGACCGAGCGAGAAACGGAACCGTACTCGATGTACGGTGAGTATCGGAGCGACAGAGCAACGCAGCAAACCCAATCCGGCAAAGCTTCTTATCCACTCTCGAGTGTTACAGATGCTAACAAACCCTAATTTTACTTCCACTCCCATCTTCTCCAGCCGCCACAACTTCCAAATACCTTGGTAGCCGTTCCTTCATCTCCCGTACATGACTGATAATCCCTACCATCCGGTTCGGGTTATGTAACTTCTCCAAAGCATTCATCACCTTGTCCAATTTCTCCTCATCCAAACTGCCAAACCCCTCATCCAGGAAGAAAAATCCCAACGGATATTTCCCCCGTAGCTGGATTTTGGATGACAACGCCAAAGCCAACGCCAGCGAAGTCATAAAGATCTCTCCACCCGATAACGAATTAATCATCCGCCGATTGCCGCCGTTATAATCATCACGAATTACAAATTCACAGTCCTTATCCTTGGTCAGCTCCAACGCATACCTCTGTCCGGTCAACCGGCCTAATTGATAGGAAGCCTCCAAAGTCATATCCCGTAAATGTTCCTGGGCCAAGAATGATACAAACTTTCGCCCTCGTAATAAGTTGGCCAACTCTTCTGCCAAACTCTTCCGTTTTTCTAACGCCGCTTTCTGTTTTTGCAACTCATTCCAACGTTCTTGCTTCTCACGGATCTCTTCCACTTTATTTTTAGCAAGCGCCGTTTCAGTCTTAAACCGTTCGGCTTCTTGGTATAATGTTTCCCGCTTGCTCTTGAGCTCTTCATATATTGATTCTTCAAATGGTCGGTTATTTATCTCTAGGTCAAGCTGTTCCAATTCACTTTTGGATACCGCCACCTCTTGCCGGTATTGCTCAAGCTCCCGGCGGATTAATTGCTGTTCGGCCATATCCAGCAGAACAACTTCCGCTGCCTCCACAGTTTCAAAACCTGCCTTCTTCAAAGCAACAGTTAAACGCTGACCGACTTCATTCAATTCACTCCGGTTAGCTGCCAAAGTCGCTTCCAAAGCGGCAATCTCCCGGGCTATCTTTTCCATAACACCCCTAGCTTCCCCTTCTTTCCCTTTGGCGCTCTCAACCGCCTTTTGCAAACTATCATATGTTTGGACCATTTCCCGGATTAAATTATCCAGATCTTTACCGCTGGTAATTTGATTGAGTTCTTCTGTAATATCATTCAATTGTGACTGAAAACCCTTCAAAGCTTCCTGGGCCGATACCTCGGTAATTTTATTTTTCTGTAAGGAATCATTCAGTCTTTGCAGTTTTTCCGCCAGCTCTTGCTGGGTCTTTTGTAATTCCTCCTGTTTTTGCTCGGTCGCATGTAACCGTTTTTCAAAATCAACCATTTCCCGCTTCCGATCTCTCAATTGTTCCCGTTCATATTTACCCCGGACTTTTTCGAACTCAATCAAGGCAGCTTGAAGGTCTTTTTTACATTTCTCATTCAATCCCTGCGCTTCCTTGACCAGTGATTCATTTATACTCCAATCATGCCATATCTTGAGTAGTTCTCCCTCCCAGTTCCGAAGTTCCCTAAGCTTTTCCTCAGCAGTTTTGATGACATTCTCACTTTTTTCAATCTCAACGGTAACTTTAGCTGGTAGTGGATGTTCACGCGACCCGCAAACCGGGCATGGTTCGCCATCATGGAGTTCTTTGACCAATTCCATTGCTGTGTTGGCAATCAAAGCCTGTTTATAGGCCAGCCGAATCTCTTCTAATTCTTTTTCAGCCTTAGTCATTAACGATTTTATTAAATCCTCAAGATTATCACCAGCCGAAATCGATTGCCCCGGCAACATTAGATGAACTTTCTCAACAATAACAGTCCATCTACCATCATTCTGCGACTTCCGGTTGTTGTAATTATCTTTACTTTCCTGATACCTTTTTTCACTATCTTCCAACCTGGTTAAAGCGGTTAAAGCTTGCTCAACAGCTTCCTTTTCCTCGGGATTCACTTTGTATTTAGCTCTTTCCTGCTGTAATAGATTTAATACTATTTTTGTATCATCAATTGACTTTTTACAATCGGTTATTTCTTTGATGTTAGCGCCAATCTTAACTTGTATAATTTCCAATTCCTGTTGCTTTTCGTTAATATTCCTTTGGATATCCATTAGCCTTTTCTGTTTCTCTTGGGCCTCTTGATATTTAGCCTTTCGTTCCTGTAGATACGGCAATTGTTCGGTATATTCTTTCTCGGCAATCTCCAACACCTTATTAGCCTCGTTTTGTTTGTTGGTAGCTTCAGAATATAAGCCGGTCTTGCTTTGATAAATTATACTTTCCTCACTGATTTTTTTGGTCAACTCTTTTTGACGGGAGATTAATTCCCGCAAAGGCTCGGCCCGCTCGGCGGCGTTCAGCCGGGATTGCTTTTCTTCTATTGTTTGATCTTGCTGCTCTAGTTGATTGAGCTTTGCCAGAGCGGTCTTACGTTTTAAAAATAATTCCCGGACCACTTCAGCCTCTTTATATGACTTCTCGGCTATTTCAAAAACCTGTTGGGCATTGGTATATTCTTCATTCTTGGTTTTTAGGTTGCTAATAGCCTGATTAATCGCCTCTTCCGAACAATCACCCAAACCCTGTTCTTCCCCTTCCATCCTTTGCAACTGCTCAACCCGAATGACAATCTCGTTTTTAACCTTTGCCACCAATCCCTCGCCATACTGTTCCAAATTAAAAAGATGTTCCAGCATAACCGCCCGATCACCGCCGGTCAACCGTAAAAATTGGTCGAATTTACCCTGCGGCAGAACTACTGCCCGCGAAAATTCGTCTTTACCTATACCTAGAATATCTTCTACCATAGCGGTGACTTCCTGCGGTTTTGAGGCCAACACTTCTTCACCATTAGCGTTTAATTTTCTTAACCGTGCTTGTTTAGCCAAAGCCGCTTCCGGATCTTTCGGATTACGGTCATAACGGCGCTCAACCAGGTAATGTTCTTGGCCCAATTCAAATTGGAATGAAACCTCTATCGATTTTTCGAGTTGATGAATAATTCCCCGGGTGTTGTTACTGGCCCGGTCCACTCCTCCGTATAAAGCCAAGGTAATAGCATCAAGGATTGAAGACTTACCACTACCGGTGGGGCCAAAGATTCCGAACAGTCCGTCCGCTCCCAAAGATTCAAAATCTATTTCCTGTCGGGTCCGGTAACTATTTAAACCCGAAAATATAAGTTTAATCGGTTTCAAGCCACCTCACCTCCGGTAGGTTCGGTAACATCCGTATTATAATCACCAGACTCCGATTGATTCACCATCTCCAAAAAGAATCTAATCAACTCCTCAGGCGGCGCCACACCCTTATCCCGCTCAAAGAATAATTTAAACCGATCAACTAGCGGCATCTCCGATAATCGATGCATATCCGAATTTTTCGCTTCAAGCTCAGGAAAAATTGGCCGGATGGTTAGAATCCCAGAATGGTTCTTGCGAAGTTCAGCCAACTCGGAAACTTCCAACGGCTGATCAGCCATAACCTCCAACTCTACCCAGCATGTTTGATTACCTGGTTCGGCGCACCAAAGCCGGGCCTCTCCTATACTATTAGCCCGCCAGCGTTTTAAGGCTTTCCCGCAACTTAAGCTTAGGGATTGCACTTTAGTTAAACCACCCGGACTGACATCGACAATAATAACTTCCTTTTGCTGATCCGCTTCGGAAAAACTGAATGAAAGCGGTGAACCTGAGTACCGACAGGCTTGGGGCGTGTTTTGTAATTGTTGAGGGCGGTGCAAATGTCCAAGTGCCGTATAATGAGCTTGTTTAGACATAGCCAACGGTGAGACCGCCAAAGCTCCTCCCAATTGTCTTTCTGATTCGCTCTCAACCCCGCCGAAAGCAAACAGATGCGCAACCGTCAGATTTACCGTATCAGCCCTGAATATTTGGTCCGCTTCGGCGAATAACCGGCCCACCCGCTCAGAATAAGCAATCTGTTGCGATTCATCATCCAACTTATCAGTTAATATCTCATTTAACCGCGCCTCCGACGGATAAGGCAGCGCATAAACTATAGTTTTTTCGGTTGAACCGGGTATTACCAACTCTATCCAACCAGGTCCGGCATTTAACCGCTGGATTCCTCCAGGAGATGCTCCAACCGCTAATTGTTCGCCGGGGAAACCGAATAATGAAATTCCGTGTTTCAAAGCCAAGGGATTGGCGGCATGTAACCGGTCCGGACTATCGTGATTTCCGGCAATGGATACTATAGCCCGTTTTCCGTTATCGGAAAGCCGCTCTAAAGCATCATAGAATAAATTTTCAGCTTCAGCTGACGGATTATATGTATCAAACACATCGCCGGCTACTAATATAAGTTGAATATCTTCTTTAGTAGCAATATACACCAACTCATCGATAAATTGCTCCTGCTCGGGAAGACGGGTTCGTCCCTCCAAACTGCGGCCGAGGTGCCAGTCGGATGTATGTAAAATACGCAAAATTTACCTCCGAAGAAAAACATGTATATACGTTTCAACAAACAATGATTCATAGCTTCCATATGCACGACAATTTTTTGAGATTCTTTTGAAATACTGCATACTTTCATAATGTCCTTTTCATTCATGGTAGTGGAACGCCCAAGCGGTAATTGGGCTGCACCACTATAAATAATTATGACTTCAGGTTTATATTTTTAATCGCCTCAGCGACAAAACTGCACCAATTCATAATCTAATTCAACCACTTTAACCAAGGTTTGATCTTTTGAAATGGAACTAGGGAATCACGGCAAATACAAATAGGATTGGCCTTTTCATATGGCATCATATATTTATCAGTTAATACTGCGCCTTCCTGGACAGTTTGAAAATGGGCCTCCAGATCATAAACGGGTAAACCGACTGAAATTACTACTTCTCCGGTAAACCGGCCCGGGCCCCAGACATGATATTGGTTATGGCCACTGATAGGCGGCAACGGTAATCCGTATTTCACCCCATAATACTCTATAGCTCCAGCTTCGCCATAGTTACTGACAAGTATACAAGCTTTAGCCTGGTCCTCTGCCGGTAATGAACTGTATACCTCCGCTACTTTCCGGGTCATCTCTTCCCAGCCAAAACGATCGGCATAAAACTGGGGTAGATTAGCCAAAGCCAGCCGTTCCACATTACCCGTAGGTGTACCGTAAAACCGGATTAAAGTTTCTACCGGTAAAACCGGACGGGCCATCGGTAATGAGGTTATCCCTGAAAAAATAACTGCTACCGTAACTCCATATCGCCACCAACGTTTTTTATCACCAGCCAATAAATCACCCATCCAGATTGAACCGGCGGTAAATAAAACCACATAAAAAGGTAAAATTAAATCAGGTTTGGATTTTAACAGGTAACTTAAGATTAGGATTACCAGATATGTAATGCCGGCACTACGCAATTTTTTACCTTGCGGATGAAATAATAAATAATATAAACCGGCTACCCAAATTGGAAACGCCAACTTACTCATGCTATCAACTTGGTCCATTATATATCTTATTGGTGAAAAATCACTGATTTTTCCGGTATAATTATGATAATACTCCAAAGAAACAAACCCATGTTGGGCCTGCCAAATTAGATAAGGGGAAAATATTATAAGTACCAGCACTCCAGCTAATAGTACCTCCCGGCGGAAAAGCAACTTGCGCTGTTTTGTAAATAAAAGCCCCATTATCCATCCAAATCCGAGATAAAAGAGGGTAATCTTAAAAAGCAAACCAACACCGGAAGCAATCCCGATATAGATCCAATATTTCGGGTCTTCTGTCCGGATCAACCGGATCATCAAATAACTGAATAATAGCCAAAATAATTTATTAAAGGTATCATATGTATAAATACTATCAATCGCAATAAAATATGGCGCCAGCAATACCGTAGTTAAAGTGAGAAAGACGGCAAAACTGTTTCCGTTCAATTTCTTAACCAACAAATAAGCCAACCACAGAAACAATCCGCCAGATATGGCTGGAATGAGATGCAAAGCGAAAAATGAATCGCCGAATAAAAAACGAACTCCGGCTAAAATCAATGGGGATAACGGTGGAACGTCAACATATCCCAATCCCAGATGCTTACTCATAGAGAGGTAATAAAACTCATCCCGGAAAATGCCGTAACTTATAGGTAATAAAGATAGTATCAGCTTGATAATAATAAAAATGCCCAACATGATTAATTCAGGATTCCAGGTTTTTGTAATTTTGTTTGTTTCCATAAAAAAACTCCTCCATATTTAGTTCATTAGTTATTGGTTATTGGTTATTGGTTATTGGTAAAAATATTTATCAATATTAACTCACCCGAGCTGTTTAATAAGTCTACTTTCTGAAAGCTTTTCTGTAACAACTAAAAACAAAGTTCCCGCGCCCTTCTCTCGCGAGAGAAGGGCCGGTTTATACTTTCAATAACATCAATATATCGTGGGATGAGTTGTTTTTAGACCAATTATAACATACTCCATAAGTTTGTAAAAAAGATCTTCTAAGTATAGATTAAATAAATATCAGATTAAATAAATATCAAATTTAATACTTGTTAAAAGTTGCCGGTAAAGTTATAATAATTGATATAGTTTTTTCCATTAGCAGGAAGTAGAATGGTAGTTAGGTAGGATTATTTAAGTTTTGGGTAGCAAAGTAGAACGGTATCCCTCAATACTTCTAGTATTCTAGTTTTCTATTGCTAAAAAACAGCTTTTTTAGTTTTGAGCATAGAATTATTTCCACTTTATTTTTGTTACCGATCTCACCTTTCTATCTCTTCTTCCTAAAAGATTATTGAAATGTTGAATTTATCAACTATTTAGGAGGGAAAGATATGAATAAAAACGGAGTGAATTGTTTGGCTGAAAAAAAGGGAACTTGGTTGACTTATCGTCCGGATATCAAGGTCTTTGATTGTACTATCCGTGATGGCGGGTTAATCAACAATTGCAAATTTGAGGATGACTTCGTCCGGGCAGTCTATAATACCTGTGTAGCGGCGGGGATAGATTACATGGAGCTAGGTTACAAAGCCTCCAAAAAAATCTTCTCCACCTCGGAATTTGGTAAGTGGAAATTTTGTGATGAGGAAGATCTCCGGCGGATTGTCGGTGAAAATGATAATTCTCTCAAATTATCGGTAATGGCCGATGCCGACCGTACTAATTACCATGAAGATATTTTACCTAAAGATCAAAGCGTCCTTGATATGATCCGGGTAGCCACCTATATTCACCAGATACCGGCTGCAATTGACATGATAAAAGACGCCCATGATAAAGGTTATGAAACAACCATTAATCTAATGGCCATCTCCATAGTCCAGGAGAAAGAGTTGGACGAAGCCCTGGAGATGTTGGCCCAAACTGAAGTTGATGTTATCTACCTGGTTGATAGTTTTGGAGCGCTTTATTCCGAAGAGATCCAGGATTTAACCAAAAAGTATATTAAATACGCTGAAGCATCCGGAAAAAAAGTCGGAATTCACGCCCATAACAATCAACAATTAGCCTATGCCAATACAATCGAAGCCTTAATTTTAGGCGCCAGCTTTTTAGACGCCACTATCGGCGGTTTAGGAAGAGGAGCGGGCAACTGTCCGATAGAGTTATTGATTGGGTTCCTAAAAAATCCTAAGTTTCACCTTCGGCCGGTTATCCAATGTATTCAGGATTATATTGTTCCTTTACGGCAAAAAGTAGCCTGGGGATTTGATATTCCTTACCTGATTACCGGTCAATTAAATATGCACCCCCGTTCGGCAATGTCCTTCCTTGACAGTACGGAAAAAGATCAATATGTTGGTTTTTATGATAAAATAATGGAAGAAGAATAAGCTTTATTATAAAAATAAAAATCCCGCATCTATCAGAAATGTGGGATTTAATTTGTTTATCCATCCAAAAAGCGATGAATGAATCAATGAAAGGCAAGACTAGTTTTGTCATTGCCCTCTTAATACCTTTTTGAAGCAACTTGGTAATAAATTATTGTCTGAATGTAGTCATATCGCTGATAAAAGCCTTCATGTTAAATACTGAGACTTTATCCCAAATAATATTTACAGCATCTTTCCTAGTTAGAGTTACCCGACAAAGCAATTTTTGATTGAGATACCCGTAAATTGATACCTCATTTACGGGTATCTTTACAACATCCCAATCATCATGATAAATATCTTTAAAAATCTCATAGCAGTCTTGGCTAAACCAATTAACAATATCTCTGGCTTCCCAATCCGGCAACATCTCCATGACAAAATGTATTAAAATATTCTTGCCCGGAGGAAGTGAACTGGAATCATTCCATTTTAGGTTATTATTTATCTCCACTTTGATAAACCGGGAATAATTAACCTGAGTTAGAACAATTTGTTCAATTATTATCTGATCATCCGGTTTTACTTCCGCTCTAGTTTGTAGAAGATTATAAGCACCAAAGAAAAAAAAGATGACTAATATTAATGTTAATATTAATAATGATCTAAATTTACTTACCATACTTTCGCCTCTTCTTCGTCATTCCAAAACTTGCATTAAAATAGACTTTCTATCCTATAAATTGACAAAAAAGAGGTTAATTATACTAATATATCTTTATTTTTTATAGTTAATGTACCGGAGGGATTTAAATTCCTTCACTTAGCTTGTACCCTTTTTAGTAAAAAGGTGCAGACATACATCAACTACAGCGAAATCGCAAAGAATTCCCCGGGTATTCAAATTTTTAAAAGAAACGACCAAATAAAAGGTTGATTTTAACCTCCCTGTCCGTGTTTATACTTGTTCCCAAATATAATGACCCAAGCATAGTCGGGCTTAATAAACCAACCGAGAGGTCGGTATCAAAATCAATGTCGGACCAATCCGCAAAAGTACTGCCGTTTTCCAGAAATGTACCAAGATAAAGTTTATTCATACCGAAAGACCGTCCAATATTCTTTATCAAACCGATTGTTCCCAAACAGTAATTTGGGCCACGTAATTGATTATTATAATAAACTCCCATTTGAAAAGTTCCACCCAACGAAAATTGTTGCAATAAAGGTGGCTGTCCGTTTACAGTATCACCGGCCGCCAACAGAATAAAGAAACTATTATCATCATTTACCGGTACAATCCAATTTATTTTTGCTTCAGCAGTAGTAAAAGGTTCAGTTGCACCAGGCGCCTCTTGATACCAATTACCGTAAAAATCACAGATAAAAGCGCTTTCAGTAAATGTCTGATTATCAGTATTACAATAATAACTCCATCTGAGTTTAACTTGACGAACCGGGCCGTCCAAATCGGAGATGGTAGGCCCCACTATCGTATCAACAGTTTGATCGCCTATCTCATAACCGACTCTTAATTCGGAAAATTTGTTGAAATTATAACCTATATCACAACCTAAATTTTTATTATTGACTTGAAAATCATTGATCCGGTCATCGCCTTCAAAAAGATTTTGGTGGGATTGTTCAACAGAAATTTTAGGGGCCAAAAACCAGTGATTATTGAAAACCGGTTTGTAAAGTTCAAAGCTTAAAGCAGGGTCGGTTCCAAGCGACATATCTGTTCGCAATTCAGAATAAGGCCCAACAACATTAAACGAGGTCATTCGAGCTCCTAAATTAAAATTTGCCTGATCATCAACAAAACTGGTTTGAAAAATAGCCCCTATAAATGGAGGACCATAAGATTTTTCTTTGGCGGTGATGTAAAGAACCGGAATTTGGTTTTGAATAATAATATTATAGTTAAGGCATTCATAAAGACCGGAACCCATCAACTCAGTTAGAGCTGTTTCCAAAGCCGTTGGATCAATCGTCCGACCGATAAATTGTTGCAGTTTTTTTCTAATCGACTCTTCATTTATTTCATTAACGCCTATAATTTCAATTCCCTCAGGAACCGGTATTAGGTTTCGTTTCAGGGCAGAACGATTTTCTAGATATTCCTGCCAAGTTTGATCATCTACCTGATATTGCTTTAATAGCTCACTTTGTTGAGCTGCCGCCAAATATCCGGCCTTTATGAACTCATCCACTGCTTTCCAATCAATAAAGGATAAATTCCCAACTTCCGGATGGATGACACAATCGGCGTATCTTAACGAACGATTAGTATTGTCAATTAGAACAGTATTGATGGCGCTCATTAGAAAAGGCACAATTTTTCGCATATCATTACTCTTATTATTTTGATTACAATTCACTGCAATTATGATATCCGACCCCATACTTTGAACGACATCAGCCGGGACATTATCAAGCAAACCCCCGTCTACCAATATCTGTCCGTTGATCTCTACCGGTGTAAAAGCTCCCGGGATTGACATAGTGGCTCGTAAAGCCTGAGACAACAGTCCATCTTGAAGAACAACCCTTTCGGATTTTTTAAGATCAGTTGCTACACATCGATATGGTATTGGAAGCTCATTAAAACTATTGATGGTAGAATATGGCAACGTCAGACGACTTAATAAATAATCCACTCGATAAGCGGATATACCGTTAGGAATAAATATGGCATCTCTTAAACCAAACTCAATCTCCCCCGGATAATCCAGCTTGTCCTCTTTTCGCCGGAAATCTAAAGCATTAAAGGGCGGCTTCGAATCAAACAGCCGGTCCCAATCCATACCTTTAATTAATGTTTCAATTTCGGCGGGGCTCATCCCCATGGCATAAAATCCTCCGATTAACCCTCCCATACTGGTTCCAGCTATATTATCAACCGGGATATGATTTTCCTCCAACCATTTTAAGACTCCGATATGGGTAAAACCTAAAGCGCTACCACCACCTAAGGCTAGGCCGATTTTTGGGCGGGTAACCGGTTCTTCGCTTGCAACAACTAGCGTTGAGCTAACTATACTTAAAACAATCACCAATATTAATAAAAAAATCTTTTTCGGTTTCATTTTCAAGTTTTATCCTCAAATCATTTTAGATTGCAATTCTTTTAAACAAATATTCTCGCCAAAAAAGATAAACCCTTTATAAAGGCTGTTTAGAATTATCTTAACGATTTTAAACAAAAAAAATAAGCTGTTCCAATCCTTTATGGTACAGCCAATTACTAATATTTTTCAATAAATTAAAAATTTTTAGTGGATTTCGTGCCTTTCGTGGTCAAAATTTAATCTTTTTAGTCACTATTAATATTAATTTTATGTATGTTTTCCACCAAAAGTTGCACAACCTTTCTAGTTAAATTTTCACATAGATGCGGTGGATTATCGGGTTTAAAGCCCTGGGGCCGCAACTCACTACATGATAAACTACCGAAATTCTTCTGAAATTCAGCAGCAAAATCATAGCAATATTTTATGATAGACTCATCAGCCAAGCCCCGCTCTCTCCCTATAATGCCGATAAACATCAATGAGCCCTCCACTAGCCCACACTGAGCCCGGAACCCTCCTGCGCCATGCATACCAATAGCCGCATGAAGTGTTTGAGGTAAAAGCTCGATCGCAAATATCTCCGCCATTATTAATAAGACAGTGGTGGCGCAATTTAAATCCTCGTCCCAATAATAATGATGTACCCGTTCACTTATTAGATTGTTGTAGTCCTTCATTATTCCCTCCGTTTATACTTTTTAATATAATTTTCTAAATATTTCGAACAACTATAGCTAAAAAATTGACATAATAGCTAATTTGATTTACAATTATAGCTATAATTAATAAAAGCGGTGATATCATGCGTGTAAATACCACTGATTTGCAAAATGCTTTTGGTAAATATCTTTCTCTAGCTGAGAAGGAAGATATCCTTATTCTCAAAAACGGCAAATGTGTCGCCAAGCTTATTCATTACACCGAACCTGATTATCTTTTGCTGCACGAGGAGGCAAAAGATTATAAAGCATCTAAAAAAATCAGCTATGAAGATTATATGACTTTGGTCAATTCTTCCGACCAAAGGTATGAATTGATTGACGGTGAGGTTTACCTGATGGCTTCCCCGAGTTTTAACCACCAGATTGTAGTGAACGAAATATCAGGGCGTTTTTATAATTATTTTAAAGGAAAACCGTGCCGTTCATTAACAGCCCCATTTGATGTGCGACTTTTCGGTTTTGCAACCAAGTTTGAAGAAGATCCCAATGTGGTTCAACCGGATGTTATTGTAATCTGCGACCAAGACAAGATCAATGTCGATAATAAATACGAGGGTACACCGGCGTTGATTATAGAAGTATTGTCTCCTTCGACTAAAAGCAAGGACATGGTCATTAAGTTAAACCTCTACATGAAAAGCGGCGTTTCGGAATACTGGATTGTTGATTTGGAAAACAAAAATGTTTTGCAATACTCCTTTTCTCCGGAAAAAGGTATTGAAAGTCTAAATACTCTAAAAAAAGAAGATATAATTAAGTCAACCGTTTTTAATAGTCTTGAGATACCGTTAAATGAGGTTTTCCAGGAAATAATTCTACCAAAGAATTAATTTGCTATTCTATTTGAACTACCATAATTCTCCTTAATCGCTTTTGATTTATTCATGAAAATGTACCAGAAAACACTGTAAATGATTATATAAGCCCCGGGAAGCAACAACACTTTGATAACCATATCCGGAATTGAAACAAACTGGTATGACCTTACTCCCAAAAATCTTTCATCGTGTAATAAAAAGTTAAAGTAGATAATCATCGAAGTAGCTAAAAAAATAACCCGAGTTATCAAGAAAGACTTGGCAACTCTCATTGCCAATTTCGGCAACTTATAAAAACAGAAGCAGGTAAAAAAGAGGAACAACAAGTAGCTAATCCCGCAAATATTATAAGCAATGCCGGCAACCGGTATTTTTTCGAAAGCTCTCCCGGTTTGGAACATTACAATAATGGTCCATAAAGGTTCGAAAAGCATTAACGTGGCTATGAAAAAGATGATAAAACCGGTGACCCCTTTTTCATCTTTCTCCTCATATATTTTACGGTAGTCGTCCATACTAAACACCTCCAATTATGAACTAAACATCTTCTCCAACTCTTTATACCGATCATAGGTAATTAATGCATCTTGCTGAATATTTTTAAATTTTACTAAATAAGTCCAGCGGCCGTAAGGAAAAATCTTTTGAATCATTGACAAATTGATTATATATGATTTATGGCTCCGGTAAAAAATCTTTTTATCAAGCTTCTCTTCTAATTCATTAAGTGTATCCGAGGTAGGATAGCGGTTTGAATGATTCGCTGCTCCACTTTAAACGGTTTAACCAGGTAATCGGCTGCATAAATATGAAAAGCATCAAAAACATTGAATATTGAACTATATTATAATTCAGTGTATTTCTTCTTAAACCTCCAAATTTATCAAATTTTCGTGGTAATCGTTGATCGGATATATTAATGAAAAGACAGCCGAGAGTTAAATCAAGGCCGTCTTTTTATGCAATCAGTGTTTCTAATATGCTGCAATATTACTTTAAACAACCAAATCGATCTGCTGCATGGTTCCGGCGGTCCCGTCTTCCCGGAGGAAGATTCCGGTTTGGCGTAAGGCTCCTTGGGTTTGATTGGCGTCATTCTTATAGTTGAACTGGGTGTCAACATTTCCAAGGTAAATTGCGCCGACTCCTTTTTGACCAAGAACGAATAAAACATCATTGCCTTCTTGGTCCTTAGTCCAGATACGTAGTTTTTCAAAGATCGAGTCATTCTCATCAATCCAGCCGTTATTGTCCAGATCATATTGAGCCAGATCGGCAAAACCATTACCATTATTTGCGCCGAAAAGCTCGTTACCGTTGTTGATTAGCCCGTCTTCATTTTTATCCAGTGCCAAAAAGCCACTACCGGGCTTGAGGAATGACATCTGATCCAACTCCCCGTCGCTATCGATATCAAATTGGAATTTTGTATCGGTCAAAGCTGCGGCCGGCCCGTCGAAGTTAACCACCAATGGGTCCTTAAATTGGACTTCTTCCCGGATAGTAGAAAAATGTTCAGCGGCAAACTCCCGGCTCATGGTAAGCTGGGTTGAGAAATCAATCTCTTTACCATCAGCGGTCTTAATCTTCCCTTGGGCTCCAAAAGACATCTTTTGGGATTCTTGGTAGACTTCATGGCGTTCGGTTTGGATAACCTGTGGAGTCAGACGCCTGGTTACATTAACGGCCAGACGAAGCCGTTTGTTGCTGAAAACTTCGATTGTTTTATCGAAGATCTGCAACCTCATTTTTTCATTGGGTTCTAGATTAATTTGAATTTTATCAATTGCAATTGGCTCTTGGAGTTTTAAAGCCTTTTGGGCTTCTTCGGAAATCTCCAGCTTGTCCAGGCGGATAAAAATACTTTGAGGAGCGGAGACAGTGACTTTTTGAGTCTCTGTTACTTGCAGTGATTGCTGATATTCGGATTTCCCGGACATAGCAACCTGTGAATCGACAATTTTCATGATAAAACCTCCATCCGTGTGTTTTATGAGGGAATTCCTTTTCCCTTACATCCTTGTGTAAACTGTTTAAAACTGTTTTATCTTGGAATCCATTGGCGAAATGGTAAGAAGTTATCGCCTAGCCTCCTTTCTTGTTTTTGCTTATAAATATTATCCACTCGACAAATGATTCCATTTTTAATATCGGTAATTGAGAAATTTTTATGTTTAGGACTGAAGTCTTATTTTTATAAACAACCTGCATAATAAATATTTTATAATTTAAAATAATTCCTGCTCATAATTGTTTTATTGGAAATAATCATTCATTAAATCCCATAAAGATTATAGCTTCCGGCACAAATTGCCAGAAACGAAACCGTGATGATGGCAAGAATTTTGAATTTCAACACCTTTGAGGTTCCCAGCAGAACTAGAATAATTAATACTCCTGTTACTATCATCACTAATGGTGCATAGAACCGCTGACCGGCGGAGAAGACGGCAAATATTAAACCATAAAAGCCGATACATAATAGACCTGCCACTAAGAAAATTGCTAAAAAAACTCGCGCCACAATATTTAATTTCATGGTAATTACCTCCTATCAAGGGCAATCAGATTGGGGTTAAGTCGCTGTCTACCCTCACCCCAACCCCTCTCCCACAACGGGCGAGGGGCTTTGAACTTTGTTTTAGGCTTTATTTCTTTGTTTAGGGCTTTAATTTTGGAAGCCTTTAAGGTGATTTAATAGTATTAGCTTTGTTCTTCAAAATCTCAATAATCTTTTGATTAATCCGGTTCAATACCATATCAATATCTGATTCAACTTCGTCGTTGGAAAATCTGATTACCGATATTTCTCGAAGCATAATTTCATTTTCCCGGTCATTATCATACTCAGTTTGTTTAATATGAATAGGTCCATCAATTTCGATTATGTACTTCGGGGAGTCTTTTCTCATGGTTACTCCAAAATCATGTAAAGTAAAGAAATTTTTTCAAGGCTGTCACCGACTTTTATATCTAGAGGTGTAGCACACTTACCATATTTTTCTATAAAATTATTAAAATCCCTCTAAAAACTTATTTATATAACTAATCTAGTTTTTTCATAATAAAAGGAAAATCGTTGCAAATGGGGAAATCTTATAAAAGGGAAGTGATATAAATGAAAAGATCTTTAATCCTGATTATTCTAGGAATTTTGATTCTTTTGGGTTCATTACTATTTATTCCAATAAATAAGGAACCTGACTTTATAAAGCTGGCAATGGAGTCGGAAGAACGGCTGGTGGCGGTTTATTTTATTCAAAATCCAAATGCCTTAAAGGAAATCGGAATTACGCCACCCCGGATCAGAACAAAAAAGGATTTGCAGGATTATCTTTCGCCTTATTGGGACCAAGACACAATATCCGCCATTTGGAAGCTGGGAACTTCACTCGATCTCCCCTTCGGTTTTTATACCGAAATGAGTTACGGCTTATTAGAAGTGGAAAATATCCATATTAAAGAGAAAAAAGCAAACCGGGTAGTGGTTTCCGGTTTGGTCAGATGGATGGATGGCGATTATGAGCGGGATTTGGTTTTGATTAAAACCCCAGCCGGATGGCGCGGTCGGGAGGAAAACTTATTTTAAGGGGAAAAAACAATGAAGTGTCCAAGGTTCCTGATTAACTTCCATTCCTAACTCTATCCATATTCCTTACTCAAAAAACCGGTTACAAAACCAACCGGTTAACTTCCATCCGCCAGTGGTTTCATTGATTTTAGGAAACTCTTAACCGGACAGTAGTGATAACAAATATAAAATTGTTTAATTCCCTAAACGTCAAGAATATTATATCCAATTTATTAAGTTCCAACAACAGCAGTAGGTTCACTACAAATAATAATTTAAGTGGGTTCAATTATTTTCGATTGCATCTCGGCGATATAGGATCTGTTTTTTAAGGAATAATCTTTAGCATAATCAATAATGTCAATTCGCCCATCCTTTAAACATTCTCCTTCTTCCAAACCATTAATTACCGCTTTGTTAATAATTGCAACTTCATATTCGGGATTAAGCAGAAGGGCTTGGTCAAAAGCTTGAATGGCCTCCTGTTTTTTACCTAATTTGGCATAACAAAGTCCTAAGTTTCCATATGATTGATAATGATTAGCGGTAATTGCTATTACTTTTTTAAAGAATTTAATCGCTTTTTGCCAATTCTGCCGTTCCATTTCATCACAAGCCGTATTAAAAAACTCCGAACCTCGTAAATAACCATCGATATTGGT
This sequence comes from Bacillota bacterium, assembly GCA_023435225.1. GTDB lineage: Bacteria > Bacillota > UBA4882 > UBA8346 > UBA8346 > UBA8346. The sequence goes on along the minus strand of JAEYRX010000012.1, from coordinate 84,478 downwards.
TTTATTTGCTTTTAACAGGTGTTGGTTCCATTCGGCAAGAATTTGGTTGGCTTTCTGCGCAATAGGGTCCCGTGGATTTCCGATCGATGATACTTTTAGAAAGGCTCGCAGCATATTATAAATATCAAGTTTTTCTTTATACGCTACACCGATATTATAATAAGCTTCAATATAGTCAGGCGATATTTGGGTTACTTTTTCAAAATACCCGATGGCTTCATCATATTGTTTCCGGGTAGTATGTAAAATTCCCACACCAAAAAGCACATTGCAATTTCTCGGATGCTTTTCCAAAAGGTCCGTTAAACTTGTTGCACACTGCTCAATCTCTCCTTTTTCCAGCATTTCTAATGCTTGATCAATTTCATCGTCTATAACGGTACTTTGTTTTGGAAAAGTAAGTACTTTTGTTTTTTGATATTGCTGGGAAGCCTGAAAGTAAGAACATCCTTCACATTGTTTATTTCTAACTGAAGCACAACAAACCGGACAAATTAATTTACCACTATGCAAACGGCAGGCCCGTTTGCCCCGAGTGTCAGCGCAAACTATACAGAGTTCTTTCATGAAATTCATCTCCAATATTGTTAATAGGTGTATTAGTTTTTTAGTGTTTTTACTATTTCAGGTTTTTCACGGTCGAAACTCTTAAAATAACTATTAAGTATTATAACATCATTTTTTAGTGCAATCCATGGCTGAACGAAACCACTCAATATCGTCAGCATTATATTCTTTTATCCTGCATCCGGCAAGTAACCTTATAAAGACTTTATAAAATCCAGACTTGCCGGAGGCTATCGTTAAACCCGATCCGGCCAATTTTTTAGCCACGCGGCAGGTGAATTGATTTTTATTCACCGAGAGCATGAGTGAAAAAATTGCTTTATTTTTATTACTTACTTGCCGGATCGAAGTTTATTTTAAAAGCGCCTTGAGTATCTTCATGTCCAATTGAAAAACCGTATTTTTTGCAAACTTCTTTAATTTCTTCAATAAACGCTTTCACTTGCGGTTTTTGGTCATCCATTTTGTTTGCCTCAGCTTTCCTTAAGTATCATTTATTCAACTTTCGCTCCAATTTAGCCAGTTCTTCCAACATAGCGGGGCGGCGTGGATAAAGCTCATTCAAACGAGTGATGATAGTTATCGCCCGGTTATTTGCTCCGGCTTCAGAAAGACTTTTTAAATGCGAACAAACCTGACGGTATGTTCTCCGGTCCTTCGCCCTCAACCCGGAGCATATAAATCCGCCGTTATTAAATCGACATAGGTCTTTCCATTACCTACAATTGTAAGATTTTTAATGTTGGTAATACATTTTTCCCGGAAATACGGCAGCTTGTCCCGTACTTTATTGAGATCGTAATTACCCGGTTCCAGTTGAATAACAGCGTTTGGTTGAAGCGCATTAACCAATTGTTGGGCATTATGTACGGTGGTATTTTTAATTGCAGTCCGGGCTGTTATGATTATGCTTTGACTGATGGTAAATGAAAAAAAGACCAGCATCAATAAAAGGAGTCGTAAGCGGTGGAAGTTTCTTTTCATGAGGTCACCTTTATCCTTAATTAAGATTCATACAAAATGGAAGTTTCCTGGGTGATTACTTTGGGATTGCGATGCCATTACCATTTATTAATCATTGATAAATATTTAATGGATAATATTTATCTCTTTATTTGTAAAATGCTGGATAGCATACTCAAGTAAAGTTTTACTATCTTTAGCATGCTCGGGTATTGAAGCAACTCCTATAGATATAGAAATTTGCGATTTTATATCATCTCTTGGAATATTCTTCACTTTCTCCTGAATTTGTTCAGCTTGAATAATAGCTTCTTCATAAGTAGTATCCTTTAAAACTACTATAAATTCTTCTCCACTATATCTAGTAACAAAACCATCGTCTTTTATAGTCTTAGAAATAATTAAACCTATTTTTTTTAATAAATCAATTCCTTCTAAATGACCATAACTGTATTGATATTTTTTGAAGTCATCTATTTCAAGTATAATTAATGATAATGGCTTTCCATTTTTTATTGCTTCATTAATTAAATAGTTAATTTCTTCATTAAAATAATTCCAGGAATTTAAACCAGTTAACCCATCGATATTTGCCTTATTTTTTTCTTGATTTAAACTTACAACATTTTGAATTGCAATTCCGGTTTGCTTAACAAACTGATTTAAGGTCTCAATTTCATTTTGCTTAAAACTAAAAATTAATGCACTAGATAAAAACAAATATCCTACTACTTCATCAGTTATTAATAATGGTACGGCTAAAAAGGCTTTTATTGGGATTTTTTCAAAGACATTTTTTAATTCAGTGTGTTTTGAGACATTTGAACAATATAAGGGTTCTTTCTTAACAATCGTTGAAGTTAAAATATTCTTGCTAAATGGATGTTGTTCATAAAACCCAAGCCATTCTTCTTCCCAGTTTATACTTGAATAAATTTTTAGTATTTCTTCAATCCAAAAAGAAAATGCAATCATAAAAGAAGGATAGTTTTATTTTGTTGATAGTAAGATTTAGAATCTCTTCTAAATCAGAACTACTCATTAATTTAAAAGAAAAGTCATTAAACTCTCTTAATTCATTATTAATCTTTAATTGTGCTTTATTATTTTTTTTAGGGCTTATAACTTTAACAATACTTTGAATTCCTTTTTCCCAATCATCTTTTAAGGAAACATGATGCAAATCTCTGAGTGTTTCTCCTCCGCCTATAGAACGCTCTGGAATTTCATCTGTATTCAATAACACAGGTATAAACCAAATTTTATTGGTTGGCCTCTTTCGTAATTCTTCTATTGCTAAGATTATTTCCTCATTCATGTACGTACTATCTTTTCTTTGTGATTCCTTCGAAATACAAGCAATAAAAAATGCACCTTCTTTGATTGCTTGTCTAATAGCATCTTGCCATCTTTGACCCAGTTGAATTTGATCACGATCCATCCAAACCTCAATCCCGTTTTTACAAAGATCTTCACATAAATTGTCAACTAGTTTCTTGTTTTCTCTTACATATGAAATAAATACATGTGGCATAATTAACTCCCTCAAAACAAATATAATCCTATCTATTTTAAGCTTATTATTATTTTTATTTCCGGTTAGAATAAACACAAACCCGATTACAACCATTAGATTTTGCTTCATCTAACGCTTCACTCGCGAATTGTGGTAATTTTTCAATTGGAGAAAAATCCGGATAGAAAGCTATCCCAATACTAATTGAAACGGGAATTTTTGCCGCGCCTCTGCGCGAGATAATATGATTTTGATTTTTCCCTTTCCCCCTAAACCTCCAACCGATTAACACACCGGCTAATCCCCGTTCATACCTCATTCTGATAACAGCATTTCTTATATTTCTTCCCGCTGCCGCAGGGGCAAGGGTCATTGCGTCCAACTTTTGAACTAATGATTTGTTTTGGTTTTTGGGTTTCCAGTATTTGTTCCCTTCGTTGGCTCCGCTTTTTCCCAAATTCTTTCATTTGGAGATATCGGGTTCGTAGTAATGAAAAATCATTATTGAAATGGTTTTTAAAACAATCAACAATTTCTCTCATCGTATTTTTATGGACAAAACCCTTAAACTCCTTTTGATAAGCGCCATTGGATAGGTCTAATCGGATAGCAAATTCCGCCTCTTGAGTTTTCCTTCCGGGTACTATTTCGAAAAAAGTTAAGATCGCCTCGTTGCACTTGCAGTTAGGTTCAGTGCAGTACTGATCGTCGACAAAATAACTTTTGTCTTTGTATTTAAAGCTAAATTTATCAATGTCTTTCTCGCCATAGACTTCAACATACCCAAAACATGAACCGTTTTCCAATGCCAGATCGTCAACCGGATCTGGAAGATTAGTTTTGCTAAATGCTTTAGACTCGGCAAACCTCTCTAAAAAAAGCGCTTTGGTTTCTTGAGCCAACTCCCTGCAAAATTTTGCTGTTACTTGACGAGTAATAGCGGGTTTATTAATAATTTTGATATCTGTCAGTTCCCAGTTATTGATATTCAGTCTTGCTGTACCTAGACTATCTTTAGGGCTGTTATTGGTATCTAGTTCGACGAAATGAAGCGAAATATCGGTACAATCACATTGGGGATTAACGCAATAATAATCAATTACTGCTGCTGCAAACTCATCTTCCAGTTTAACAACAATTCCTTTAGATTTTTTATTCTGGTCGGTCGCAAATTCAAAGTATGGTTTTAGTTGCATGTTAGCCTCACTTTATTTATTAAGAAATTTCCCATTAATTCGACATTTCCCTATTGTTTCCCCTATCTTCCAAATTAAAAGTCAGGATTTCTTTTTCGGAAACAAAATTAATTATTATTCTCGCGCAGAGGCGCAAAGGCGCAGAGTTTTAAAATCATAAACAATCATCAAAAACGCTATTTTCTCTCTCCCCAGCAAACCCATTCCAAGTTCATAATGTAAAACAATAAATACCTACGCTCGTCCCAAATAATCTTCTATCACACCTCTGCGCCTCAGCGGGAGATAATAATGTTTTAATGGTTTCAATGTTTTAATTATTAAATTCTGTATATATCTTCCTTTACCTCCAATTTAACAAAAAAACATGGAAAACCTTCGCATCCCTAACCCCCAAACCCCATCTCAAATCCCATTACAAAAAAATCGTTGAATACCACTTAAAAATCATTGCCGACCATCAAAAAACCGTTCCAAACCACCCGAAAATCGATCAATACCACCAAAAAATGATGGAATACCACCTAAAAATCGTTGCCAACCATAATAAAAACATTGCCGACCGTATCAAAATCGTTGAATACCATCAAAAAATTATAGAATAGTAATTTTGGAAGTATAGGGGAGCAGCTATCAGAAAACAACCAAGCATTTAAAGTGCTAACAGGGGCGAGTTTTTTAAAAATTCCATCAGACAAAAGTCATTTTCTACCGTATATAATATTGAATGGAGGTGGTCCCCTAATTGCCGATAACCGATTATGAACTGGTCCAACAATGCCTGGCCGGACAGGACGACGCTTTTGCGGAGTTGGTGGGACGCTATAAAAACTTGCTCGGGAAAGTAATTTATAACCTCATCAATAACCAGGATGAATTGAGCGATCTACTCCAGGAGGTCTTCATCAAGATTTACAAATCCCTCCGGCAATACAATCCGGAGTATCCCTTTGCCGCCTGGTGCAAACGAATCGCCGCCAATCATTGTCTGGATCAACTCCGCAAACGAAAACCATCTCTGGTATCACTGGAGGAAAGCCCTGAAATCTATGAACAAGAAAACCATCCCGAAGAGGAATATCTAAAAAGGGAAATGCAACTAAAGATGCGGAAAACCCTAAATGGTTTACCGGAAAAATACCGGGTGCCGATAGTCTTATACCACCAAAACGGCTTATCATACGAAGAAATCACTAGCATGCTGGGTCTACCAATGACGGTTATCAAAAACCGGCTGTATCGCGGCAGACTAATGTTGAGAGAAGTTCTTCTAAACTCAGAAACGGAGGTGTTCCAATGAACTGTAAGAAATGGCATGACCTGATAATGTGTAAGCTTGACGGAGAAATTAGTGAAAAAGAAAAACAAACCCTCTCACTACATCTTGATTCATGTCCTGAATGTCGGCGCCTTCACCGGGATTTGGAACAAATCTTTTCCGGACTGGAAGAGCCGGAACGATTCAACCTCAATATTGACCCTAGGTTGGAAAGAACAATAATGAATGAAGTATACCGACTAAAATCTCAATCCGACGCGAACGGAGTCGGCAAAATAGTCTTTATTGGCTTAGGTTTGGCTCTAATGGGGTTCCTGATAAACTCATGCTTAAGCCTGGTAAATTCCGGTTTCTTTGATATTCTGCTGAAAATCCAGTCCGGATTAACGAAAATCGCCGGAACAATAACCATAGTTGATATTGTTTATCATATTGTGCAACCGCTGGTTTCCCGGGAACTAAATATCGCCACCCAATGGGTATTGGCGGTTTATAAGGGAACTATTCTGGTTTCAATCATATTATTGACTCAGTTTATTTACAATCAACGAAATAGTGAAGAAAATTTAAAAACCACTTGAAGGATGGTGTCAATTATGTTAAAAAGAATACCAAAAAAGAGATATATCCCAATCCTGACTATACTTTTATTGTTTATCCCCGTAATTACTTTGGCTGATTCCTCTTTTGTGGATATCGGCAAAACTGATGTGATTCAACGTGATAAATTTGTAGGCGCTAAAAGTTTACGGAACGAAGGGACAATCAAAGGAGACTTAATCTTTGGCGCTCAAGATATTTGGTCCACCGGTACCGTAGAAGGCGACATCATCGGCGCCGGTTCGGAGCTAACCGTCAATGGTCCGGTTCTGGGAAATGTCAGAGTAGCCGGCGGTACAATTAATCTTGGAGGAACGACTGGAAAAAACGTTAATCTTTTCGGAGGAGTCATCAATATAAATAAAAATTCGGAGATCGGCGGCAATCTGTTGATCTTGGGTGGAGAGATGCGTATTGATGGAGTAGTAAAAGGATACACCCACATCGGAGGCGGAGAGATTACCTTAAATGGTGAATTTTTCGGCGATGTGGATGTAAATACCGGTTTTGGGGAAGAAATTGATAGAGACATGGATAAAGATATTGATAAGGATACTAAACACAAAGTAAAACTTACAGTTCTTCCCGGTACCGTCATCCACGGTCGCTTAAAGTATCGCGGTCAAAATCTTAACATTGAGCAAGGGGCCCAAATTGGTGATGTAGAGTGGATTAAACCCAATATTAAACCCGGCGAAAAACAAAGGCGGGAAATTACCGAAACCATTTGGAGCTTTATTCGGATGCTGTTTGGAACTGCAGTTTATTTCTTGATTGGATGGGCTTTTTATAAACTCTTCCCCGGCGTCTTCCGGCACCAGGGAGAGTTGATTGCCGCTAAACCTATTAATGTAGCCGGAGTCGGTCTAATCGGTCTGGTCTCCACACTGGTTTCATTGGTGATATTCATTATCCTGCTTGTTCTTTCGGTATTAATTAATCCCGGTATCGGTTTGATATTTGGGACAGCCATGACCTTTGGCTATATTCTCCTCTTCTATTTCTCAACTATTCCGGTGGCTCTATGGTTGGGAAATCAAATCCAAAGAAAATCCTTAAGTATACCATACCGTTTCGGGGTCGGCTTGGCCACAATTACCCTTAGTTTATTTATCCTTAAACTCCTGGCCAAACTGCCGGTGGTCGGTCTGATCTTCCCGACATTAAGTTTCATTATAATATTCGGAATACTGATAATGGGCACCGGAGCCTTGTTATTTGGAGTTAAAGAGCTTATTAGATCTGCCCGAGATGCTAAAAAATTATAGTTTTATCTATCCCCGCCCAGTAATACCACGTTTATTTTTGACGGGATTAACACGGATTTACATGGATTAAAATTTTTATTCAAAATCAAAAACGGTTTAGTAGAATTTCATTTGTTGAATGGCCTAATAATGATTCAAAGCAGAGGGTCTAAAACTCTCTGCTTTTTATCTTTGAAAATTATAAAAATCACCTGGAAACGAAAGCAATATTTAAGTATCAGGAATTCTTATGAGTGTTAATAATCTCCTCTGCCTTAGCAGTCATATTTGGGTATAAATCAGTAGGCACAAATCCTTTTCCTAATGTAACTGCAATCTGATAACGGGCACATTTTGTTTTATCGGTCTCACAAAAATTCTTTTTATATAGGCGCCCTAAAGCGCTTTCAATAGGCATTTTGTCATTGTAAAACGGACATTTTTCAAGATTTTCACAGTTCATTTATGATCCCCTCTTCTAATTTTGTCTTGGCCTTAAAAATATCGGCAACTAAAAATCCCAGCTTAACCCTAAAAATTATCCGACATTCACTATATTTACCTTAAAAGCAAATTGCGAGAATTAAAAGGCAATTGTTGACAAGATAAGTTGAATTAAAACATTTATAATTATTTTAGAGATTTTCATAATAAAAAGTTTTGACATTAAGCTACAACGATTTTCACCATGAAGGTCACGAAGAACACGAAGTTTACTTCTTTTTTTATATACTTTTATATGTTTTTCTTCGTGACCTTCGTGTTCTTCGTGGTTAAAGGTGTTAATAGATTCTGAGCTAACATAAGGAGGAAATGGAATAATGATTCCTGACCTAAAGATTATCGCCATGACTGTCTTGTGTGTGGATGTTTATCCCCAAAAAGATGAGATCTATGTGGGCGGAAACTCGGTTAACTTTGCCGTTCAATGTGTAAAAAGAGGTATTAGAGAAATATCAGTTTTAGGCTGTGTGGGTAATGATGGTTATGGACAAGCAGTAATTGAGCTACTCACCAAAAACCATATTAATATCTCCCATGTTTGTACCAAAGAGGGAAAAACCGCTTCCAACCGGATTTTTATCTCCGAGGGTGGTGATCGTTATTTTCTTCCCGATAGTTGGGATGGCGGGGTATATCAAAACTTCATCTTGTCGGAAAACGATTGGGTTTACGCCTTGGAACATGATATCGTGGCCATTCCGGCCAACAATCCCAATTTCTCTACCGCTCTCAATAAGTTAGCTAATAGCGGCAAACTAGTGGTGGACTTTCTGGATTCCCGCGATTTCGACTCCATTGAAACAACCTTACCAAAAATAGCTTTAGGTTTTATCAGCGGTGACCGACAGGTGGTAAACCGCTTAAGACCTTTGTCGCTGGAGATGGATACTCCCATAATAGTTACTTTGGGAGCTGAAGGAAGTCTAGCCTTACATAAAGGAAAGGAATATTACCAGGAAGCTGCTCCGGTTGATACTATTGTTGATACTACCGGTTGCGGTGATTCCTACCAAGCTGCATTTACAGTTTCCTGGTGGCAGGAGCATGACTTTATGAAGGCTATGAAAGAAGGGGCATTAGCTGCGGCTGAAACATTAAAACATACGGGCGGAGTTTAATCCACCAATTTTTTAATATTCCTTAAAAATACACCTTTGCTCCCACCGAATAACCATGGGAGGAAACGTCCAGAACATCGGATTCTGCATTGACATTACGGTAATTTACAAAAAGATTGACAAAAGGTACCGGAGAATAAGCAATACCGTATGTAATACTATTGAATCCGGCACTATTATCAGAGGAATCCCCATTATCAAACCTGGTGGTAAGCGGTATTACTTTGTCACCGTAAAAAGTCCATTTACCGATTTTAGACTCTAAGCCAAAATCCCCTGCCAAACTTGAATAGGTATTATCCCGGCTGTCGCTAAAGATATATTGGTAATAGCCGCCGTAAAGTTTAGCCTTTAAAACCTTCGGTCCAAGCTCCCAGCCGGCTTTAAAATTAGTGGTAGTAATGGAGTAAGAACCTTTCTCGGCTTTACCATATTCAAGACCGATCCGCATTACCAGTAAATTGGCTTCCCCATATAAAGTGAGCATATTGGGAGATATTGAAAGATCGGAACCGGAATCATAATCGGCTTTGACATCAATAGGTCCTGTTTCAGCGCTTGCTCCAAACAATACTTCAGCAGAGGCAGCAGTAGAATATGAAGAAATCAGACAGATACAAAAAATAATCGTTACTAAAATCTTAATCATAGTGTTGGTTGACTGTTTAAATTTTTCATAATTCATTTTAGATCTCCTCCTATCATTTATTAATATCGTCAATCTAAGTGCTCAGCTTAACCTTGAAAAAATTACTAAAATAGCTTTTTGTCGTTCTGTCCGCCCAGGGTTAAAACTCTGGGCTAAGCTTGAAAATCATTCTAAAGCCCCGTTAAACGGGCTCGGAAATACTTCGAAGTATTAACCCAGCCCCATTCATGGGGCTTGAGAAAGATTTTAAAAGCCTAGCCAGGTCCTTTAGGGCCTGGTGGAGATGAAGGCATTCGTTTATTTTTGATTTTACAACAGCCAGCCCCTTGTTTATACCTAAAAAAGTAATGAATTATGATTTTATCTATAAATTCCAGTTTGTAAAAATAAATTTTTAGTTACTTTCTCCAATAATTCCAGTCTCCGTAGTACAATTCAAAAACCTATCATAAGCGCGAACTTTTATACTATGTTTACTCGATTTTACTGCAGCAGCATTCAGAACTATCTTCTCAAAACCGGATGTAATTACCGGTTTGTATAAAACATCGTCAATATATACCTCCACTTTATTGGTTTCTTTTTCAACCGACAGCTGTAAAAATATTTTTCCATGATCTATTTTTACATCTTTGATTTTCATTTTAGGACCTATTTTATCAGTTACTTTTCTCCCGCCGCTGGGAGGTATAACTCCTTTAAAATCTTTACGGACTTGATCTACCGGCTTTCCGACCACTTCGATTGCAGCCGTATCCAGATTACCCGCTCCGCTTTTATTTAAATAACTTAAGTAACCGACTGATAATGGATCCCAACTCATCAATAAAGATTCAATAGTATCAACCGCTATGGCGTCCTTACCGGCGATAATTAGCCTCATATTCATCTGGTCTTGTTTGATATCGCTGGTTCTACTTACCTCATAACACGGCGTCGGTCCATTTTGGACTCCCTGCAATCCGTCCATAATTACAAAATCCACCGGCCGACAGAGATAAAAGTCATGAATCCACTTATGCAGATCCAGCGAATCATGATTTACCATATTGTTGCGGCCAATATTCCCGGCGGAAATCCCATAGATATTGGCCGGTGTGGCGCCAATGCCAACATTCTTAATCGCTCCGGTAACAACAGCCTGCCAATGGTTTTTCAATAAGGGTACGCTGATTAATACATCCGCTTTTTTATACTTCTTATTTAAATAGTATTCTTTATGTAGTAACCCGTTAGGAAGACTGACCTTGGTTATTCCCGGCGATGAAAAGTCCCGCCATTCGCCGCTATCTTCTTCAATAGCGATAAATTTATCCACGCCCGGTATATACTTCGGCGAATATTTTAAATGGGCCATTACTATTTTAGTGGGATTAGCTGAGCCCTCCATTACATATACCTTACCGTGGGGATTGTACTTGCGGACCAGTTTTACTATAGCTTTGGTTACCCGCCAATCCGTGGTAGTGCCGTTCAATTCCGGAGCCAACTCCGCCCCTTGCCAGTACGGCAGTGTATAATCTTTCATGGTAACTAGGTTTGGCTTAATAACAACCACCTGGCCATCCTTAATCAGCCCATCAAAACCTCCGGCTAAATCCACCGCTTTGTTTACCATTGTTTCAATATCTTTTTCATCCATCTCCGCTGCTTGTTGTTTAGAAGATTGGACAATAGCCACTGTCGAATCAGGTAATGTTTTTAGGTTTGTTCCGATGTTATTTTTACTGACAACTTGAGCTACCAAATACCAGAGAATCAGAGCCAACATAAAAAAGAAGGCCCACCGTTTAATTTGGCTTAATTTCATAAAATCATCTCCCCAATAAATATATTTCCAAATTCTTACCAAGAACGGATTAAACACTGTGACACTGTGAACAAAGATGCGTCCTCATCTCTGTGACCTCTGTGTTCTCTGTGGTGAATGTTTTTTACTATCTATAAATCAAACCGGCAATCATAGAAAAACCGATAAGCAACAACAGGTATAAAACTATAAAATAAGGCCTTAAAAGAGTAGCCAGAGCCATTATCGGAGTTATCCTGGTAGCCGGTCCTACCAGAAAGAAAGCTAATGCTGCTCCTTTACTCATTCCCATCTGCATGAAAGAACGTATCAACGGTATCGTTCCGCCTCCACAGGAGTATAACGGCATTCCGGCTAAAGCCGCTAAAAATACCCCCATCCAACTGTCCGACTTAAAACTGAAAGTAATCCAATCAACCGGCGCCAATACTTCCACCATCGCTCCGAGAAAAATTCCCAGCAAAAAATAAAAGCCGACAAATTCTATGCTCTTCCAGGTATTTTTTAAAAAATGTATCCAGGAAAAATTTTTTGCTAAAACATATCGATCGGTTTCAGCATTTTCATCTTCCGGAAGGCGGTTAACAATCATGGTAAAAGGAATCTTATATAAAATAATCCCTAATAATATTCCAAAAATCAATACCACTGTAACCCTGACTAACGCCATCTCTAAGCCCAATCCTCCCCATGTATAAAAAAACAATTGTGGGTTCATTAGGGAAGAAACGGCCAAAAAAACGACCAGCGGCGCAATATTAACACCTTTTTTATATAATTGCAAAACCACCGGTACCGTACCAAAAGTACATAATGGAGATACTACCCCTACAATAGCGGCGATAATAACGGAGAAAAAAGTCGACTTAGCTAAAGCTTTATCTATCAACTTTATCCAGGAGGTAAACTTCAGCAATTCTCCGATTATTACCCCGATAATAATATATAACCAAATAGCGGAGAAAATCTCTACCGCTTTAGCAATAATTATTTGAAGATAATAAATACCGTTTGACATTTCCAATCACTCAACTAAATTATTTGTAAAGGAAAATATTCTCTTTTTTTTATTGATTACCTTCCAAATTGAACTTCCAGTTAATAGGCTAAAATAAAGAAACTAGGCTCATTTAAATACATCTCCGGGTACTTTATAAATTTATCTGAAAGCATTATAATTAGGAGGAAATTGATTATAAGGGGGAAGCAATTATGAACATCGGCATTATCGTCCATTCCAAATCCGGTAATACATATGCGGCAGCTCAAAAGCTGCAACAAAAGCTCTCCACTGCCGGACATAAAGTAACCATTGAACGTTTAAACCCCATTGGTGACGCCCACCCTGGCATTAAAAACCTTCAGTTGGAAAAATCTCCTAAAATAAATGAGTATGAAGGATTAATTTTCGCCGCTCCAGTCTGGGCTTTTGCTGTTTCGCCAGTAATGGCAACTTATATGGAACAACTTTCTTCATTGCAAGGCAAAAAAATAGGTTCATTTGTAACTATGGGATTCCCTCTTCCCTGGTTGGGCGGAAACCGAGCTATAAAACAAATAAAAGAAAAATGCGAATCCAAAGGTGGGACCGTATCGGCATCAGCCATAATCGGCAGTTCCGGTAAGGATAAAAAAGCGACTAATGAGATGATTGATACAATCGGCGGTATATTTAAATAGATATTTAACCACAGATTGCACACAGAGAGGTTTACTTAAAAGGACCGGGCTTTATCCTGCCCCGTAGTCCAAAGAGTTATATAACGGAGATTCAGATGTTTATAAAAGAGTAATTACAAAAGGCTATCCCGAAGGTAGCCTTTTTCAATCAATTTATTGAAATTTTTAAGCCGGAACGCCGGAACCAACCGGCGCTGTCCTCAGGTCTTTACCGGAGAAAGGTGGGTATTCATCAGTCAGGAAAAACATATAAGCTCTTACATTCATAGCCCATCTTAGAGTTCCCGATAGAAAGCTAAACATCCTTTCTGGTATTTTTCCGGTAAATAAAATTGCCCACCAGGCAATGAATAATACAACCAGATAGGCTATGTAGCGGAAGAACAAGCAAAATCCATGAGGAACCATAACATAAATAGAACCAAAGAAGGTCCTTAACAGTAAGATACCTCTGGATAATTTTTCAGGGTAAGTAACGTTAAACTTGACCGGATAATCCGTACTAAAACCAAAAGCCGGATATTCATCCCGTAACAATAACAAATAAGCGGCAACCCGCAATCCCCAATCTTGGACCCCTACCATATAATCGAATAAACCCTTAGGGTATTTCCCGGTAAACAGCACGGCAAACCAGCTAATTAAAGCTACTACACCGGCGACTATCGCCAAAAAAAACAGACAGATAAAATGCGGGATACAAATCAATAAACCCAAAAATGTTTTTAATAAAAGGATTCCCCGTGAAAGTTTAGCCGGATATTCAAACCGGACGGACAATGTATTCACTAACATCACGCTCCTTTATTAATGTTGGGCATTAAATAAATGAAACTTCATTGGATATAAAAGTATATTCCAGATAAAATTGATAATTCCTGCCAATTTAATATGTTGCCTTTTCGTTCTAATAAATTAGGGCTAAAACGGCAATAACCACTTCCATATTCCTTTGGAGTTTCAACCGTTTGACTTGATTTTCGATTTTTTACCGGTATTTAATTACGTCTTGATTATTGCGATTTAGTAAATCCTGCGCTCCGTCGATATTTTGGTTTACTTTTGCGATACCGGTTGATACGGAGTTTACTACCAGCATGATGTAGCGCCAAAGAAGAATGAGCAACCACCTTACTTAAACTGTCCTGGTTCCGGCCCCCGCTCAGGGCAGAGAGAACCACAATGTCCGGAGTAATAAGGCTTCGGAGGATTGGCTGTTTCCTTTCTCAAGACGGGGAAAGGCCGTTAGGCCGAATAGGGGTAGTCTTCCATTGATTGTAAACAACATTCCCAAACATCACCTTGGGGATTATTTAAAAGATATGGCTTTCTTAAACACTTTTTATGTCGAAACCAGATATCCGTCAGTTGATCCCCTTATTATTAGTAAACAGGATACTGAAGAGTGCTTTAAAATAACTGAACGAATTATAGAGTTAATTGAAAAATTGATCAATGGCAATAAATAAATCATTGTGGGGAAAGTGGCCGTCAGGCTGGGTAGGGGTATGCGCCTATTATATTTTTCGAGTTTTTCCGGGAATTTCCTTCTAAAGATTTGGAGTGATAAGGATAGAAAAAAATCAACCGGACTTATCACTGGCCCGGTTGATCGTGTGTTTTGTATATTTATTTCCCAAATAGTTGAACCGCCTGTTTCATTTTACTGATCACATCAACCCCAAATGGACAGTTTTTCATACATAACCCGCATTCGCTGCACTCACCGGCTTGATGTTCCAATAAATCATAATGATCCTTTAGGGTTTCAGGAAGGACTTCCTGAATCGATGCCAAATCCAAATATTTATTAACAGAGGCAATATCAATCTTTTTCGAACATGGGGCGCAATGCCCGCAATACATACAATGGCCTCTGAAAGCGCTCCTTGGTGCATTGGCCAGTACTTCACTATAATCTTTTTCGGTTTGACCGGCGGTGACATAGGCGGTCGCCGCAATTATTTGATCGGTATCCGATACTCCAACCATAACCGAAGCAACAGCCGGTCTGGTTAAACAGTAATGTAAACATTGGACTGGAGTTAGCGCTCTTTCAAAAGGCGATTGTTGGTCACTCAATAGCAACCCGGCGCCGTACGCTTTCATAACTGTTAAAGCAACCCCTTCATTTTGACATGTCTGGTATAAGTATGCCCGTTGGGGGTTAATTCCTTCAAAGGTTATGTTTTTATAGGTGCTTTCTTCAAACAGCTGGTATACATCTTCTGTAGCAGGTAACATATCGAAAGCAGGATTGATACTAAATAAAATAACATCAATCAATCCGGTTTCCACTGCCCGAATGGCAATCTCCGTATTATGGGTTGATATTCCTAACGACTTGATTATTCCGGTTTCCTTTAATTTTTGGGCATATTGAATCATCTCGCCCTTAAAAATGGTATCAAAATCTTTCCCGTCATCCACATAATGAAGCATCCCGGCATCAACATAGTCCAACTTCATTCTGGTTAAATAGTCTTCAAAGGCAGTCTTAACTTCAAGAAGGTTTCGGGTCCGTTGATATTGTCCCTGACGCCAAGCGGAACCCAGATGTCCTTGAATCACAAAGCTATTCCGGGGATATTTACTCAAAGCTTTGCCGACATTATTTCTTACTTCAGGATTGGAATTATAAAGGTCAATAAAGTTAATCCCTTCTTTGAGGGCGCAATCAATCAGCGTTTCGATGTCAACACAACTTTTATTTTCAAAGTTTTCACCGCCTATCCCGATGGCGCTTACTTTAATACCTGTTCTGCCTAATATTCGATATTCCAAAGCATTCACCTCATCACTAAAATAACATCAACTTACTTTAAATCTCAATAACGAGTTTTTATTATATTATAATTGAATCGAATATACTAGAAAAGCCCGCAATTTAAGTTGCGAGCTTTAAATTTTTATTTATGGTGGAGGCGGGGAGTCGAACCCCCGTCCGAAAAGGTGTCCTTTAGAAAAATCCTAAAATATCAAAGGAAAAGCTCCAACCTGCCATTAGAATAATAGTTAACTTAATCGTACCGAGGCTATTTGGAGAATAGTCTGAAAATAAACCTGTTCAGCCGAGATATGCACCGCCAACGCCGGCCAGAAGTTAGTTTGTCTGGAGGGAATCTGACATGTGGCAATCAATTGGTTTAACTTAGATAAATAGTTAATCCAGTCACAATTTAAATCAACTGCTGAGCGGACTACCGAAACTAATTCTCCGTGTTTATGGTCTTTCATAACCTGTTGAAGTAAACGCTCAAATTCTTTTGAATATTTCAGTGACTCTTGAGTAAATTCGGTTTGTTCCAGGGGTTTAAACTTAAAGGCCAGGAATTGAGCATGGTCAGCCGATATATGTAACCAAAAGAGAAGTTCTTCCAAAATTATTTGCGGAAATATTTGGTTTCCAATCCTTTCAAGAAGCATTCTTGGGATTATAGTAGCCTGACGATCCGAGTGATCCAGTCCCAAATCAGCCCAAGTTGGGCGAGGACCTCCAGTAACTGCATTTAATTTGCCTACAAAGTACTCCAGTTCCCGTCGAATGTGGTCTAAGAGTTCAGCTGGGAGAATAGCTTTAATCCGGCAAGTTCTAATCCCTTCTTCAACCATTAATTTGAACTGACCTAAACCAATTGCCATTTGTTTGCTTTCTTGGACTAATACCATAATTTCATTAGGATTGGACAGTAACCCCGGAGTGTTTAAACGGGCTACCAATTGATCATATTGGGTAACATAGAAATCTGCTTCCTTAATGATATTATCTTCAGTTAGATCAACCCCACTTCTAATAAGTCTGGCGTGTTCATCCAAACGCTGATTCCAAAATTGCATTTCATCCACTAAGGCCCGCCAAATTTCCATTTGTGACAATCCCGTTAATTGATCCATCATAATTTCCCCCTTACTTTAACAATTACATTATCATATGAGTCTAGTTGCTTAATGAGTGCGTTTTAAAAAAACTTATAATCGCCGACCGTCCAAATTCCAGCCGTTTTATCATAACAATACTACCAACACTTTGCAAAATCCAAAGCAAAAAGCTCGCCTGATTAAACAGACGAGCCTTAAATTCTTATTTGGTGGAGGCGGGGGGAGTCGAACCCCCGTCCGAAAAGGTGACGACAGAAACTTCTCCGGGTGCAGACCGCAGTTTAAATTTCGCCTTCAACCCGTCTACGGACGAACCAGCTGTCAGCTATCTCGATAATCTTAGCATTAGTCTCCGAGAATTGACTAATGAGCGTCCCGGTTTATTTGACGCCCGCCCCGACCTCCCGGGTTAAGTTCGGTTTGGACGGCTACTTAAATTAAGCAGCTAAAGCGTAATTATTATTGGCACTTAATGTGCTTGCTGCAGTTTAACGAGGCCACAGCACCTCGACCCGCTACCTCTGCCACCACACTCCCCGTCGAAACCGGTCGCCCCCGGGTTTAACGTTGTAAAAAATGTGGCCTATTAGTTAACAGTTTACAGTGTATAGTTTATAGTTAAAAGACAATTAACCTAAGTTATGGTTTTTGAACTGTCAACTGTAGACTTTCAACTCTCAACTATTTTTGCCTATTTCTAACCGCTCTATCCATCTCCCGTTTGGCATCGCGTTCGGCGATATCTTCGCGTTTGTCGTAAAGCTTTTTGCCTCGGGCTAAGGCGAGTTCCACTTTAACCCGGCCTTTCTCGTTGAAATACATTTGGAGTGGGACTAGTGTTAGTCCTTTCTCCCGGGTTTTAGCGAACAGCCGGCGAATCTCCTCCTTATGCATCAGAAGTTTCCTGGTCCGGAGGGGATCGTGGTTAAAACGGTTCCCAAAATCATAAGGGCTTATATGGCAGTTCTGCAGAAAAATCTCATTGTTGCTGATCTGAGCGTAACTATCCTGCAGATTACCTTTGCCAAGGCGTAAAGATTTGACCTCGGTCCCAGTCAAAGCGATGCCGGTCTCGAAAGTCTCTTCGATAAAATAATCATGCCTGGCCCGACGATTGACTGCAATGTTTTTCCTCTCCGCCATTATCCTTTACCCTAAATACCCTTTTAGTTATTGCTTCAATATTATAGCACGAATATTAAATTTGTCAAATTGAGTTATTCTCTTTTTAATCCTCTTTTTAATCCCAACCTATATATCCTATGAAATAAAAACCGTCAAAGCGACGGTTTTTAAGTAAAAACTATAAGGTATCGAAATAATTGTTTATTGTTAATTAAGGGAGTTTTATAATTACATTAGTCAAAGATTTGGTTACAATATATAGCAAGTGTCCCAGTTTCTTCACTTAGGCATATTTTAAGATCTATTTATTGATATTTTTATAAATAAAACAGTTTTCATATTGGCTGTCAATCTTTTTAAACTCCTCCGGGTTATCGAAATAAGCGCATCTGCCCTGAAGCTTCTTGCAAATACCTACATAACCCAAAGAAGCATCTTCATTACTTACCGGTTGAATATCTTCATGCGGACAAATCACCACAGGTTTCTGTTCAGTACCCATTCGGAAATCCTCCTTCAAAAAGATTATTCCAACTTATTTTAGGAAGTGAAAATTTTTCTACTTCTTAAACTATTCGGTAAATAGCATGAATTTCCTTTATAACTTTATTGAAAACTTTGAAGCTTTTTTATCTGTTCATAAAATCATAATTAATATGTTATTCTTGGCCTTCCTTTGCTTTATGAATCTGTTGACGAATAGCGGCTATCTTTCCTTTAATATCTTTCGCTCCTACAATCTCTGTAACCATCGCGATCATCCCAGCTCCATTTTGGACTACTTCCATCACGTTATCCTCTTTAATTCCTCCAATAGCCACCCAAGGAATGGAGATATTATCAGCCACAAAACGTAAGTAATCCAATCCGACCGGAGCACAAACATCTTTCTTTGTATATGTCCTATAAATCGGCCCCACACCAATATAATCAACTCCTGCCGCGACGGCTGCCATAGCTTGTTCCGGGGAATGAGTGGATAAACCGATTAATCTACGGTCACCAACCAATTCTCGCACTTTTCGAACTGGTAAATCGTCCTGTCCGACATGAATCCCATCTGCGTTAACAGCAAGGGCCAGATGAACATCATCGTTTATAATAAATGTGGCCGCCGCTTCATTTGCCATCTTCCTAATCATGAGGCATTCCTGGTATTTTTGGCTCATCTTAAGGTCTTTTTCCCGATACTGAATAATTTTAACTCCCACTTCCAACATATTCCGCACAATTTCTATATTATTCCGACCTAATGAATATTCTAAAGCGGTCAGGCAATATAAATCCGTCTCCGGTATTTGCGGGCGAACTGACTTATTATCCATTACATATTACTCCTTTAAAATCCATTCCAATACGGCATTGGCTTCTTTTGCGGCGGCAGCATTGACTCGGGGAGAAATTGGAGGATGATGAACCGAAACTTCCGAAACCAGATCACCAACCAAACAAAAATTAGGGTGTACCCATCGACTTAACACGGCATCGATACTTTCCCATCCCGCCAGACCGGAAGCCACAACAACCAATACCTCCTTTCCCCCAGTGTTCAACGAAGAATTGTTTATATTCCGCTTTATCAAAAGCTTCTACAACAACTTGACAATCTTTAATAAAATCACTAATATTTGTTCTTTCAATTTTAGCAGGAATTGCAGTTAATTCCAAATTGAGATTTATTCGTAGTAAATTTTCGCGCAGCGCTTCCACTTTAAGTTTACCAACTTGGTCGGCAAAATAAAAATGCCGGTTTAAGTTAGAAGCATCTACCTGATCATAATCTACGATGACCATACGCTTTATTCCCAAACGAACCAAATTCAGAGCACAATTTGAACCTAAGCCTCCAGCTCCGGCAATTCCTACTCTGGTTTTTTGAATCTTGGTCAACCGTTCCGGCCCAAAATATTTAATTAATGCTTCTTCCAAAAGATTCACCGATTTTCAACTCCGATTGAATGCCAGTCCTTATAAACCGGTTTATATCCGTTAGTAATAATTGCTTCAGCCATTTCATCAACTGTACGATGGTCCGATATCTCAAATTGGCCGGTTCCTTGACTATCAATATGCCCGCCAACTACGGTTGATGAACCGGCGGACATTTTAGTAATTCCAAGTTTGACAAGATGATTACGTAATTCAGCTCGTTCTCGGGTTGAAATAGTCAAGCCGGCATAAGGTAAAAATATTCGAAATGCTAAAATGATTTGGACCAACTCCCGATCATTTACCGAGGAATCCGGCTGAAACCCGCCGCATTCCGGCCGAATGCGTGGAAAAGAAAGATTAATTTCAACCTCGGGAAAACGATGTTGCAAATGAACAGCGTGCATTGCTGCAAAAAAAGCTTCACTTCGCCAATCATGGAGTCCCAACAATGCCCCTATTCCAATGGTTCTCATTCCAGCTTTTCCAGCCCGGTCCGGAGCGTTCAAACGAAAACGATAATCACGTTTCGGTCCGAAAGGATGTACTCTTTGATAAACTGCTTCATCATAAACCTCTTGATAAATAGTTATTCCATCAGCTCCGGCCTTAATTAATTCAATATATTCGAAAGTTTCCAAAGGATAAATCTCGATTGAAACCGAGGGGAAATATGAACGTAAAATTTGCAAACAATCTTTAATATAACTTACCGGGGTATGCTGTCGTGATTCGCCGGTCAAAACCAATAAATGTTTTATACCACTGGCAGCAATAACTTTAGCTTCACGTTCTACTTCCGAAAAACTTAATTTCCGGCGTTCTATCCGGTTACCGGCGTTAAATCCACAATAAATACAGCCATTAACACAATAATTCCCAAGATATAACGGTGTATATAACAATATCACCCGTCCAAAATGTTGTAAAGAAATCCGATTAGCCAATTGAGCCATTTCTTCCAAATGCACTTCCGCCCCGGGAGAAAATAATAATGCCAAATCCTGCGGTGTTAAATCTTTCTTGTCGATAATCCGTTTTACTTTAAAGCTATCGGTATTAAACAGCAAAGTATTTATCTCCGAATTACAGTAAGATTTATATTCTTCATAAAACGACAATTCAATTTCACCACGATCCATTAAAATATTTTTATGATTCGGTCTGTGTCTGCCTTTGCTTCATCATTCAATTTCCCGTAAAAATTGAGTTAACGGCGACGAAGCCTGGGCCAGGTTATTAGTAACACCGGGCCCGGCTAAATACCCCAACCGTCCAGCCAATACCGCCATTCGAAAAGCTTCAGCCATCATTACCGGATCTTCAGCAGTGGCAAGCGCAGTGTTAATCAACACTGCTGCTGCACCCATTTCTAAAGCTTCAGCCGCCTCTGAAGGCTTACCGATACCTGCATCAACTACTATTGGGATATCAATCTCGGAAATCATCATCCGAATTAACTCTCGAGTTTTTAGACCCATGTTAGTGCCGATAGGTGCTCCTAAAGGCATCACCGCTGCTGCTCCAGCGTTAGCCATCCGTTTACCCATGATTACATCGGGACTCATATATGTTAATACTATAAAACCCTCTTTTGCTAAAATTTCAGTAGCTCTCAATGTCTCCAGATTATCTGGGAGTAAATATTTTTGATCGGGAATTACTTCAATCTTAATCCAATTGCCACATCCGGCTTCTCGGGCAATCCGGGCAATTCGAACAGCCTCATTAGCATTTCTGGCTCCGGAAGTATTAGTCATGATTACAATGTCTTTTGGGACATAGTCCAGCATGTTCTCTCCAGGAGTATCAAAATCCACTCGGCGTAAAGCGACTGTTATGACCGAAGCATTCGAAGCTTCGATAATTTGGGGAATTAAATCATGTGAAGAATACTTTCCGGTCCCAATAAAGAGTCGGCTACGCAATTCCAAACCACCAATTATCAATTTATCTTCCATCTCATCCACCACCCACAAATTTTAAAATTTCCAAACTAGCTCCTTCGGTTAATACCTTGGTAGCCCAATCCTCCCGTTTAACCACAGCTCCATTGTAATCAATCACGATTTGGTTCACTGGCTGTCCTAAATCAGAAATTAATTGCTCAATAGTTACAGCTTCTACTTCTTCGACTTTCCCATTGATTTTAATTTTCACATTTTCCCCTCCAATAAAAAAAGCCTACCCAAAATAAGGTAAGCTTTTAATGATAAAAATCCATAATTGCTTCCCTACGTTGGTATAACCCACATCAGGTTCAAAGGGTCGAGACTACTTGGTCTCTCTCAGCCTTACGGCACCCCTAGCAGAAATAATTAATTTAAATCTTTTATATCTCAATTCATTTTAAAAATAAGTAAAAAAAGATAACGACAAAATGACAATTTATAATTTAAATACTCTTAAATCTCTTTATAACCTCTAAAATCCGCAAAAGATTTTATTCAGTTTTTAATCAATTCGTAAGAGTCTCTGGCTATCAACAATTCTTCATTAGTCGGAACGACCATCACCGTAACTTTGGATCGCGGTTTGCTAATTATTATCTCTTTTCCGCGTGAGCCGTCGTTTTTTTTATCATCAAACTCAATTCCTAGATGCGCTAAACTCTTACAGACATCAGCTCTGATAACATAATCATTCTCACCGATGCCGGCGGTAAATACCAGAACATCCAGACCGCCAAGTGCCGCATAATAGGAGCCGATATACTTGATTAAACGGTGAATGAAAATTCCATAAACATCCTGGGCCCTTTCATTCCCGTCTTCTCTTGCCTTTTGAATATCACGCATATCGCTAAAGCCGGTCATACCCAAAAGCCCGCTCTTTTTATTCATTAAGTTATCTACTTCCGTAGGAGTGAGCTTCAGTGCATTTTCTAAAAACGGCACAATAGCCGGGTCTATATCTCCACAACGAGTTCCCATTACCAATCCTTCCAAAGGGGTAAATCCCATCGAAGTATCATAACACTTTCCATCTTTAATAGCAGCTATACTGCTGCCATTACCAAGATGGAGAGTAATCATTTTTAATTTGGCCAAATTTTTACCTAAAATTTGAGCGGAGCGATTGGAAACGTAACGGTGTGAGGTTCCGTGAAATCCATAGCGTCTGATTTGATATTTCTCGTAATACTCATATGGTAGAGCATATAAAAAGGAACTTCTTGGCATCGTCTGGTGGAAAGCCGTATCAAAAACGGCGATTTGCGGGGTATCAGGCATTAATTCCTGACAGGCTTTAATTCCCATGATATTTGGGGGCATATGAAGGGGTCCCAACTCTTTTAGACTTTCAATATTAGCTAGTTCTTCGTCACCTACTATTATAGCGCTGGAGTATATTTCTCCTCCATGTAGAACTCGGTGACCTACCGCTTTGATTTCGTCTAAGGATTTTAATAATCCGGTCTCCCCGTATGTTAAGTACTCTAAAACTGCTTTTAAAGCTTCATTATGATTGTTTACTTTCTGTTCAAGCTTAATTTTGTCACCATCTTTGATTTGGTGGCTGATTACTGCATTCCCGTTAGAGCTACCTATGCGCTCTACTAATCCAGCGGCTAATATTGTCTCCGTCTTCATCTGGTATAACTTATATTTAAGCGAAGAACTGCCGCTGTTAATAACTAATATTAACACCGGGTGATGCCTCCTCTCAACCGATTTATATTATAGCGATAATATGTCCGACATATTATCGCTACTACTGGTTGGACATTTCTATTATAGCCACGCTATTTTCGGTTTGCAATTAATTTTACAAATATAAAATGTTACGATATTGTTGCAAATTAACTTAAGCAGCCATATCACTGTGTTTTTCTAGGTTTCATAATAATAAAGTCAGCAGAGGTTGAGGCGTTTATTTTTACATTTTGTACAATTTCAGCTGCCGTTTTAATTAACTTTCCATTACGGCCGGCTTTTGGGACGTAATATTTAATTGGAAAACTAATTCAACTTATATACTTCCAGATTCATTGATTCCTCCGTCTTTACCCATAAATTAACCGAGAGGGAACCTCTCGGTATTATTAATAAAACCTTTTGTTTTTAAATTCATATAACAAAACTACTCTGATAAGTTAATTATCAACTTTAGTGTTAATCTTAAATACATCACACTGGTGACACATTGGACGTTTTTCAGTTACCGAACCGTTAGGTACTCCGTCCTGGCAAAGCGTATCCGGGATCAACCAGCATTTTTCTTCTTTATTTTGATAAGCGGGACAATTTACATAGTTACAATCTAAAACTCGCCAACATCTTTGGAAGTTAGCCTTCATTCTAAACCGGCCAACCATGGAGGTCAAATGATCAGCCATTTGTTCCAGTTGAGCTGCAGACATTGACAGGTTTTCCATGTTCATCCGTTGTTCCTTGGTGGCTGCCGCAACTTGGTTGGCGCCACCCACATTTTGTTTGGAAATGGAAGCAACCACTTGCATGGTACCGGTCATTTCTTCACTGCTGGCCGCCTGTTCCTCTGAAGCGGCTGCAATCTCATGAATTGTATTCACAGTTTGAGTAACCGAGGTAGTGATTTCTGAAAATGCCTCTTTAGCTGACGACGCTAGAACTGTACCCTCTTCAACCACTTTAGTTCCAAGCTCCATAGCTTCTACCGCAGACTGGGTTTCATTTTGAATTTCATTAACCAAGGCCACGATTTGAATTGCCGAGTTGGTAGATTGTTCTGCCAATGTTCTAACTTGTTCGGCAACAACTGAGAACCCGCGTCCATGTTCGCCTGCTCTGGCCGCCTCAATTGAGGCATTAAGAGCCAATAAATTGGTTGTTTTGGCAAAACTACGGATAGCGTCAACGATTTTTCCAATCTCCAAAGAACTGGTACCTAACCGGCGGACAACCTCGGCGGAATTATCAACTGTTTCTTTTAACTGCAAAATCTTGGAGTTAATCTCCTGAATAATCTCTTCACCATAACGGGCCCGTTGGGAAACCTGAGATGAAAAGCTGGCGGCCTTTTGAGCTTCAGAAGCGACTTGTTGAGCTGTTTCAGCCATTTGTTGCGAAGCCAGCACCGACAAATGAACGTTTTCATACTGTTCTTCCGTAACCTTGGACATCTGTTCCATGGTTTTAGTAATTTCTTCAGTCGCACAATTGGCTTCTTCCGCCATCGCCGACATCTCTGTTGCAGCTAAAGCAAGTTGTTCCGATGATTCCAGGTTTTCTTCCAAGATAACCCGGAGATTTTGAACCATCAGGTTTAAGGAATAAGCCAGGACTTCGTATTCATCTTTTGTTTTGATCTCCAGTTTCAAACTTAAGTCCTTCTCCGACATCCGGTCGGCAAAAAGGATAAATTGACGCAAAGGGGCAATAATTGTCCTATTTATCATAAAATTAGACATATATAAGAAACCCAAAACCGTAATTAGGATTAATATAATTCTAATAATAGGATTAGGAACAAACCCGATAACCGACATAATAATTAAGACTATCGTAACACCGGTAAGTAGTTTTGTTTTAATGCTATGAGTAATACCAGATGTTTTAGCTACTTTGGAATTGGATGTTTTAGATGTTTTCAAACTTTAGCCCCCTTATCTTATCACCGTATATTTTCGACAGAAATACGATGAATCCTTCAATTTAATAAACGACAATTTATATTTTTCTTATCGGATAACGAGAGCAAAAAAAAAAGGGCTTTTTGCCCTTTTTAATACAATTTTTAAAAAAACTTGCCGTAAACCTCTACCAAGAGTAATAATAATCCAAAAATTATTGCCAACCACGTAGTAGCCTTATCCAATAATTTTTCCAACCCTTTATTCTTGGCAAAAAACATTTGTCCGCCTGATCCGATTGCTCCTAGACCTTCACCTTTGCTGGGTTGTAAAATAATGATTGCGGTAAGCGCAACGGATACAATCAATAGAATAATTTGGATAAATAACTTCAAGAAGACACCCCCAACCCCTATTGGTTCATTAAACACCTTAATATTTTAGCACAACGGATCAAAATCTACAAGAGATTTTTTCGAGTATTCAGGAGTATTCAGGAGATGGGAGCCAGGAGTCGGGAGATTTGTAAGCATAAGCTTTAACTCAATAAATAATTTGAGACTTTAATTCCAAGCTTACACTACTGACTCCTAACTCCTAAACTACTTGCTCCTGACTTTTAACGATAAACGTTATAGAAAGTCTTTTTACCGGGATAGATGGCTTCTTCGCCAAGCATATCCTGGATTCGTAATAATTGATTATATTTGGCTACCCGGTCGGTTCTTGACGGGGCGCCGGTTTTAATCTGACCGGCATTAGTAGCTACAACAATGTCGGCGATGGTAACGTCTTCGGTTTCTCCGGAACGATGGGAAACAATAGCGGTGTAACCAGCCCGTTTAGCCATTTCAATCGCATCTAAGGTTTCAGTAAGTGTACCGATCTGATTAACTTTAATAAGAATAGAGTTGGCAACACCTAAGGAAATTCCTTTGCTTAAACGTTCGGTGTTGGTAACAAATAAATCATCACCAACCAACTGAACCTTTTTACCCAATCGTTCGGTTAACATCTTCCAACCATCCCAGTCTTCTTCAGCCATACCGTCTTCGATGGAGATAATCGGATAATTGTTAGCTAAATCAGCCCAGAAATCGACCATTTCAGCAGAGGTCTTCATCATGTTGGATTTCCAGAAATAATATTTGCCTTCTTCACCTTTCTTTTTGGCTTCTTCCCATAATTCAGTAGAAGCCGGGTCCATTGCGATCATAATATCCTCACCGGGTTTAAATCCGGCTTGAGCAATAGCAGCCATGATTACATCCAAAGCTTCTTGGTTGCTCTTTAAGTTCGGAGCATAACCGCCTTCATCACCAACTGCAGTACCGTAACCTTTGTCTTTTAAAACTTTTTTCAAAGCATGGAAAATTTCGGCGCCCCAACGAAGACACTCGGAAAAACTCTCAGCGCCAACCGGCATAACCATAAATTCCTGTAAATCAACACTATTATCGGCATGCTTTCCACCGTTTAAGATGTTCATCATCGGTACCGGAAGTTGTTTAGCATTGACTCCGCCAAGATAACGGTATAAAGGTATGGCCAAACTATTAGCAGCTGCTTTAGCTACAGCTAAAGAAACGCCTAAAATAGCATTGGCTCCCAATTTGGCCTTGTTTGGAGTACCATCAAGATCAATCATTACCTTGTCCACTGTTACCTGGTCAAGAGCGTCCAGACCGACTACTTCGGAAGCGATTTCTTCATTAACATTATCAACTGCTTTAAGTACACCTTTGCCTAAATAACGGTTTTTGTCACCGTCACGAAGCTCAACTGCTTCAAAAGCTCCGGTCGATGCTCCGGAAGGAACTGCAGCAGTTCCAACACTACCATCGGCTAACTCAACTTCAACTTCTACAGTCGGATTTCCACGGGAATCAAGTATCTCCCGGGCATAAATATCAACTATTGATGTCATTTTATATTACCTCCTTATTATTTAGGCGAAAGGCGACAGGCACGAGGCGAAAGTGTTAAAACCTTAATAATCTGCCTCATGTCATGGCCTTCACCTTTTTTTTGCTTTCGCCTTTGGCCTTTAGCCTCTAGCCTTAACAATTAACGAATCTCCCGTCATCTCCGCCGGTTTTGGTACATCCAGTAACTCCAACAGAGTCGGTGAGAGATCAGCCAAAGTACCGTCTTTGACTTGAATCGGCTCTTTGACTCCGGCCACGATTACCGGCACCGGGAAAGTAGTGTGTGCAGTAAAAGGTTCTTTAGTTTGATAGTCAACCATCTGTTCGGCGTTTCCATGATCAGCGGTGATTATTACCGCTCCGCCTTTGTTTAGAATGGCCGGAATTACTTGAGACAAACATTTATCAACCGTTTCTACCGCTTTTTGAGCGGCTTCCGGTACTCCGGTATGTCCAACCATATCACAGTTGGCATAATTCATAATAATCACGTTAAACTTGTCTTTGGCAATCTCAGCCAATACAGCTTCGGTAACTTCATAAGCGCTCATCTCCGGTTTCAGATCATAAGTCGCCACTTTCGGGGAAGGAATCAAAATTCGTTCTTCCAATGGATAAGGTTGTTCTTCCCCTCCATTGAAAAAGAAAGTTACATGAGCATATTTCTCAGTTTCAGCGATCCTAAGCTGTTTTAAACCACGGTTTCCCAGAATCTCCGCCAGGATATTCTTCATTTTCTCCTCAGGCGGAAATAGCAGCGGTACTTTTAAAGTCTCATCATATTGAGTCATACATACGAAATACGGATTTAAATATCCTCCTCGGCGTTCAAACCCGTTGAATTCAGGATCTACAAATACCCTGGCAATCTCCCGAGCGCGATCAGGACGGAAATTAAAGAAAATAGCCGGATCTCCCGGTTTAATAGTAGCTACCGATTGGCCATTATTGGTTATTACTGTCGGTAACACAAACTCATCGGTAGTACCTTGGGCATAGGAATTTTGGATAGCTTGAACGGAAGAATCGGCTTTTTCTCCTTCACCATAAACCATAGCTGCATATGCTTTTTCAACTCTATCCCATCTTTTATCCCGATCCATGGCATAGTAACGCCCACTGATAGTGGCGATTTTTCCTATACCTTTTTCCCGGCAGACTTTCTCCAACTCTTCCAAATATTCTTTCGCACTTGAAGGAGGAGTATCCCTACCATCTAAAAAGGCATGGATATATACCTCCTTTACCCCAAATTCTTTGGCCAATTGGAGCAGACCATATAAATGTTCGGTATGGCTGTGAACTCCTCCGGGTGAAACCAGTCCCATTAAATGCAAGGGACGGTTCTCTTTTGCCGAATTTTGCATCAAGTCTAAAAAAACTTGATTCCTTTTAAAATCACCTTCACGCAAAGCTTTGGAAATTCGAACCAAACTTTGATAAACCACCCGTCCCGCGCCGATGTTTAAATGCCCGACTTCGGAAGTACCCATTTGTCCCTCCGGCAATCCAACCGCCTCTCCGGAACAAAGTAAGGTCCCATGGGGGTATTTCTCAAATAAACTGTTTAAAAATGGGGTTTGCGCGTTTTTAATAGCATTGCCGTCAGTGCGCGGGTTAACTCCCCATCCATCTAAAATAATAAGCGCAGCAGGTTTGTAACTCATCGTACCTCCAGTTGTTTAATTGACAATTGACAGTGGACAATTGTCAATTATAATAGCTTAAGATAAACTTTTAAAGTCGATCCCTTTCCCTTTAAAAGTATCTTAATCGAGTCGTTTGCTAACACAAGCCGACTCTTAGATAATCACTATTCTTCGCAGTTAATTATTTTTATGACTGGCAACGCTTGACTAATTCCCTTTAAGGGATAGGGTCATGTTTTATTTAGTATTTTACCAACTTAAAGAAAGAATCCGGTTCCAGGCTGGCGCCGCCTACCAAGGCGCCGTCGATATCCGGTTGTTCCATATATTCTTTGACGTTCTCCGGTTTTACGCTGCCACCGTATTGGATTCTCATTTTATCAGCAGCTTCTTTTCCGTAAATACCGGCTACTGTTTTCCGGATTAATGCGGTAACCTGATTGGCATCGGCTGCACTGGAATTTTTACCGGTGCCAATAGCCCAGATCGGTTCATAAGCGATCACGATTTGCGGTATAGCAGAAGCGTCAATTCCTTCAAGCGCTTTGGTGGTTTGATTTTTGATTAAAGCATCGGTCTCCCCGGCTTCCCTTTGGGCTAAAGACTCTCCTACGCAAATAATCGGTTTAATTCCGACCGCTAACGCGGCTTTGGTTTTTAAGTTAACCGTCTCGTCAGTTTCTCCGAAATACTGGCGGCGTTCGGAATGCCCGATAATAACATAATCACAACCGATATCTTTGAGCATTAAGGGCGAAACCTCTCCAGTAAAAGCCCCTTGTTCTTTCCAGTAGATGTCTTGAGCCGCTAAACCGTATGGAGTTCCATTAAGTAATTCTTTTACCGCGCTTAAAGCAGTAAAAGGCGGAGCAAAAACCACTTCCACCTCATTAAAACCCGAGAGTTTACTAATCATCGCTGAAACCAGCTCCTTACCCTCGGGAATAGTTTTATTCATTTTCCAATTTCCGGCAATAATAGGTTTACGCATGAAGTCCTCCTCAATAAAATCATCATTATTTATCTGCCAAAGCAGCAACACCGGGTAATACTTTCCCCTCTAATAATTCAAGGGAAGCACCGCCACCTGTTGATATATGAGACATTTTATCGGCAACACCCGCTTTGTTAACGGCCGAGACCGAGTCCCCTCCGCCGATAACAGTAGTAGCTCCCGGAAGTTCAGCTAAAGTCTTAGCAATAGCTTTTGTTCCTTCAGCAAATTTAGGAAATTCAAAGACTCCCATCGGGCCATTCCAAACTACTGTTTTTGCTCCTTTTATAGCATTACTGAATTTTTCGATTGTTAAGGGACCAATATCCATTCCCATCCAACCATCATCAATCCCGCCACGTGCTACTTGCTTTAAGGGAGCATCAGCGGAAAATTCTTGGGTCACAATATGGTCGATAGGTAAGTATATATATTTATGAGTTTTATAGGCTTTTTCTAAAATATCACGGGTCTTGTCAATCATTTCCTCTTCAACCATGGAGCTGCCGCAACTAATCCCTTTCGCCTTTAAGAAGGTGTAGGCCATAGCACCGCCAATGATCATATTATCAACTTTATCAAGCAAACTTTCCAAAACGCCGATTTTCGAAGAAACTTTGGCGCCACCAATAATAGCAACAAACGGATGTACCGGATTATCAATAACTTTATCTTGCAGATATTCCAATTCTTTTTCCATTAAAAATCCGGCAACCGCAGGTAAATAATGGGCAATCGTTTCCGTAGAAGCATGGGCCCGATGAGCAGTACCAAAAGCGTCATTCACATAAACATCTCCATAGGCGGCTAATTCTTTAGCCATCTTTTCTCTTTCGGCTGCATCCTTTGAAGTCTCTTCCTTGTGAAAACGGGTATTTTCAAGGACTAAAATCTCACTGCTGTTTAAAGCATCAACCATCTTTTTAGTATCGAGTCCTAATGCATCCGGAGCAAACTTAACATTTTTCCCTAAAAGCTTAGCTAAATACTCGGCCACCGGTTTCATCATATGTTTACCTTCAAGATACTTCTTTTCATCAAATGATTTTCCCTCTTTAGCCGCTTTTTCCTTAGCTTTTTCCATGTCTTTCTTGGGGTCGCCAAGGTGTGACATTAAAACCAAACTATTAATTTTGTGCTCCAATAGATAGTTAATAGTGGGCAATGCAGCCTTAATTCGGGTATCATCTTGAACAATTCCATCTTTCATTGGAACATTAAAATCAACCCGCATGATGATCCTTTTATCTTTAAGTTCGATATCACGGACTGTTTTTTTTGATATGGGCATATTTTTCCTCCTCCTTTTTTAAACCAACTGTATTTAAAAAAATAGAGGAATGAAAAAATACATTCCTCTATATATTATAGTTATCCCTTTTGAACCATATAAGTTAACAGATCAACAACCCGGTTGGAATAACCCCATTCGTTATCGTACCAGGAAACTACTTTGAAGAATCTCTTCTCACCCTTAAGGTTATTTTGAAGAGTTGCTAATGAATCATAAATGGATGAACGTTCGTCATGAATAAAATCGGTTGAAACGACTTCCTCATCGGCTACACCAAGAACTCCTTTTAAGTAAGAAGTTGAAGCCTTTTTCATTAATGAATCAATCTCATCAATAGAAGTATCCTTCTCGGAACGGAAAGTTAAATCGACCACAGATACGGTTGGGGTGGGAACCCGGAAGGACATACCGGTAAGTTTACCTTTAGTAGCTGGTAAAACTTCGCCAACTGCTTTGGCAGCACCAGTGGTAGAAGGAATAATATTGATAGCCGCAGCCCGGCCACCGCGCCAGTCTTTCTTGGAAGGACCGTCAACGGTTTTTTGAGTAGCTGTATAAGAGTGAATGGTGGTCATTAAGCCGGTTTCAATTCCGATACCTTCTTTTAACAATACATGTACTAATGGAGCCAAACAGTTAGTGGTACAAGAAGCATTAGATACGATATTGTGTTTTGCAGCATCGTATTCGTTTTCGTTTACACCCATAACAATAGTCTTGACATCACCTTTACCCGGGGCGGAAATGATAACTTTCTTAGCTCCAGCCTCAAGGTGGCCTTTGGCTTTTTCAGAATCGGTGAAAAGGCCGGTTGACTCGATTACATAATCAACACCGAGTTCTTTCCATGGTAATTGGCTGGGATCCTTGGTTGCCATAACGCATTTAATCTTGTGACCATTAACGATTAAAATATCATCTGCTTCAACGTTAGGGCTGCTCTTGGCAGTTGCTAATTCGCCTTTAAACTTGCCTTGCACTGAATCATATTTGAGCTGGTAAGCAAAGTATTGAGCATCAGTACTGACGTCAACTACTGCAACCACATCAATGGATTTTCCTAATAATCCTTTTTCGACCAGTGCATTAAAGACCAGTCTGCCGATCCTACCAAAACCGTTAATTCCAACTTTTACAGCCATTTTGACATACCTCCATTAAATTTAGTTAAGGGAGTTTTATAATTACCTAAATCAAGGTTTCGAATGCAATATATAGTGAGAAACCCGATATAGTATCAATATATTGTATTCAAGTGTCTGATTTATTAATTATGAAAATCCCTCAGTTTTATAAATCGGTGATATCACCGTTAAAACCGCTTTATCAGGCGACAGGCGTGAGGAGAAAGGCGACAGATAAAAATCAAAAATCTAAGACCAAGTAAACTTCTTTAATACTTTTGCCTCCCGCCTTTAGCCTTTAGCCTATTGACAACTCTCAATTACTCCACGGGCCGCCCCTTCATCGATGATTAATGTATCCCTGGTAGCGTTTGTTAATACAGCTTTTACGGCAGCGGCCTTACTTCTTCCTCCGGCTACCGCTACTACTTCACCAATAAGAGCCAATTCATTAAGTTGCAAACCCACACTTGAAGTAGAATGTACCACTGTTCCTTCTATGGTGAAATAATAACCAAAAGCTTCTCCAACTGCTCCTTTACGTACTAATTCCATAATTTTTTCAGGGTCCATCCCCCGGCGTCTAGCCATTTCATCAGCTGATCCTATTCCATGTAAAACCAGATCAGCCTTTTTAAGTAATTCTAATAATTCTTTTATTTTGGGTTCGCCGGCAATAGTTTGCATAGTTTTGGCCCGCAGATCATCCGGGGCATGTAAAAGCCGGTATGTTGCTCCCAAACCTTTAGCAATATTAGCAGCTATAGTATTTGCCTGAATTTCTACCTCTTCACCAAGACCGCCTCTAGCTGGAACAACAGTTATATTTCTTTTTACTGCTGAAGATGAAAGAGCGCTGGCAACCTCTGCCAAGGTAGTTCCTCCGGAAACAGCTAAAATAGACCTATCTTTTAAGGTATTACACAAATAATCTGCAGTAATCCGAGCCAAATCTTTTTTTACCGATTCATCCTGGTCAGCATCACCGGCGACCACTATTACCCTTTTAATTGGGAATAGTTTGGACAGCTGTTGTTCTAAATAACTCAAGCCTTGAATTTTCCTGATATACACTTCCATCTCTTCCAGCAAGGTTTCACCGGCTGGAGTTACTTGCATTCCTGACTGGTCGCAGGTAATCAGCTTTTGTTCTCTTAAAAAATCAACTTCATTACGGATTTTCCGTTCCTGAAAACTTAATTGTTCAGCCAAAGCGCGTCTTCCTACCGGTTGTAAAGTATGGATTGCACGCAAAATCTGATACCGGGAAAGAATAAGCGGTACAATTTCAGGAACTATTCTCTTTTGAATTGAGATCAGTTTATCCATTATTAATTAATTTTTAACACAATTGCAATAGTTGGCTAAAATTTGTCCCGCATAAAGTATTTGTGTCCCACTTAGAATATAAATCCAAGATAATTTGAAACTTTTTACGTCTAGTACTCTGTTGTTAATAGCAGAAAATTTCCTTAACAAATATAGTTTATGAGTAGAACTCCAAATTTATCCACCTTAATATTCTACTCACATAATTAAATTCCTTCTTGAATATATAGAATGCAGTAATTTTTTATATAAAGTTTACATTCCTCGCTTATGTATTCTACCGGTATCAAGGGCAACGGTATTTCCAAAATTAATTAAGGCAATTATGAAACCCCTTTATATAATATATTCATTACTTATATAGTGTTTTTTTTAACATATTCCCGAATAATTCTCAAACGGTGATTAACAGCGGATTTGCTTATGGCTGGGAAATGATATTCTCCCAATTCTTTTAATGAAGCTTCCGGATGTTCCAACCGTAGTTGAGCAGTTTCACGTAATTTCGGCGGTAATACCTGAAGTCCGGAAGTCTTTAGCAATATTTCAATCTCTTTTGCCTGCTCCAAACCAGCCGCCAATGTTTTTTCCAGATTAGCGGTCTCCCAATTCAAGCGCCGGTTAACTTCTTCCCGTAAGCTTTTTACTATCCGCACTTCTTCCAGTTTTAATACGGCGGCATGAGCTCCAACCAGCGACAAAAACTTAACTAAAGCCTCACTTTCCTTTAAATAAACCAAGAAATGTTCTTTTCGCTGACATATTTTAGCTTTTACCCCCAGTAAATTTATTAAATATACCAACCCGTTGGCAAAATCCTCACTTTGGGTAACCATCTCCAGATGATAAGTTTTCTTTTGAGGATCGGTAATTGAACCACCGGCTAAAAATGATCCCCTTAAAAACGATATCCGGCAGCACCGTTCTTTAACTAATTCGGGACTTATACCGCCTTCCAAAGAGTGTTCACGGGTCATCATTCCCAACTCAAAAATCATCTCGGTCAATCCGTTTTGAGTCGGTATATCTAAATTATACCGGTGATGTTTCCCCAATTTCTCACTTAGCTCTACCCGGAGTTCCGAATCCAAATTATAGGAACTCTTTAAGAGTTTGACTGCTCTCCTGGCCACTCCGGCGAAAATAGTGGAAATTGACAATGAAAATTTTTGTCGCCCGGCTAAATGAATACTGCCCAACATATGAATAATCGCTGCCAATTCAGCTTTAATACATCCTTGGCAATCGCTTAATTCGGATCTGACAATCTCATCCCGGACTAACTGCGAAAACTTTTCCATTAATATTTGGTAAAGCCCTTTCATAAGAATGAACATAACTACTTTAGGCTAAAGGCGCGAGGCGACAGGCGAAAGTAAAAACCACTAATCATTATTAAAACATTAACGAGAGATAAAGAATCGCTAAACCAAACCTTGATTGGCACTCTTTCGTCTTTAGTCTTTAGCCTATCGTCTGATCTAAAGGAGGTATTAATATGATTAACAAGGTTTGGCTATTTCTTTTAGGAATGGGAATTACAGTGGCAATTGTAGCCGGTAAAACTTCCCTGATATCCGAAACTATCTTTTCCAGCGCCGACAAAGCAATTCATTTTACCTTCGGATTGGCAGGTATGATTGCTTTCTGGTCAGGTATTTTAAAGATTGCTGAAGTATCGGGGATCAATGAAATAATTGCTAAACTATTTCAACCCCTCTTAGCCATATTATTCCCTTCACTTTCCAAACAAAAATCTTTACTCGGTCTGATTTCTTTAACTGTAGCTGCTAATCTACTAGGATTAGGTAATATAGCTACTCCTCTGGGTCTAAAAACAATCTTCGAACTTCAAAAAGTAAATCCTAATCCTGAAAAAGCATCCAACGAAATCTGTACCTTTCTGGCGCTGGTGCTTGGGGGATTAAGTTTGATTCCTACTACTCTCATTGCTATCCGCACTCATGCCGGTTCCAAAAACTCCGCCATAATCCTAGGTCCGGTTTTAATTGTAACCATAGTTGGAACTCTAACCTGTTTGATTGTAAATTTATTAGCGCTCAAAATCAATGATTGGAATAATAAAAGGAGTAAATAATGTTTACACTTTTTCTAACCGTCTCACAATGGGCCATCCCTTTATTATTATTATTAATTTTAGGATTCGGACTCCATAAAAAAGTCCGGGTCTACGAAGTTTTTATCCAAGGCGCCTTAGAAGGGCTAAAAACCACAATTAAACTTACTCCTTATATTCTAGCTATCTTCGTAGCCGTAGGAATATTCAGATCCTCCGGGGCTTTGGATTTGATTGTTTATCTTCTAAACCCGATATTAATTATATTCCAAATTCCATCGGATTTATTAACCCTAGGTATGTTAAAACCCCTTTCGGGGTCGGCCTCATTGGGAATCACCGCCGAATTATTAAATAAATTCGGCCCGGATTCCAGCATCGGACTTACTGCTTCTATTATCCAAGGCTGTAGTGAAACTACTTTATATGTTTTATCACTCTACCTTGGCTCGGTAAACATCCGAGACAGCCGCCATACCCTGTTGATGGGATTAACCGGAGAAATGATCGCTTTTGTCACAGCCATAGCTATCGGGGCTATGATGAGCAAATGAAAAATCAATTGGCAATTGAGAATTGACAATAAAAAAATATTTAATCAAGAATTATAATTCTTTATCTAGGAACTAAAAACTCTTTTTAATTTTAAACCTTTAAGTTCTGAACATTAAACTTTGAACCAATGAACTAATATACTAATAACTAATGAACGCTTTTTCTAATTTTCTTCACTTTCAGAAGTGGCGGCGGCTTGGTTTTCATTGTTTTCCAGAACAACATTTAAATCCAATTGTTTCTCAGCCATCTCCAGTAAACCGGTTAAGAAGCTTTTAAATTGGCATTTAAAATATTCGGTTTGGTTTTTTAAATGGGACAGATTGCGGAGTTCAATCTGGATATCCTCTTTTACTTTTAGCCTTATTTTCTCAGCTTGTTGTTCCGCTTCGCGAATAATCAACTCCGCCTTTTGTCTGGCGGCGCTTTTTGCTTCTTCGGCGGTCTCCTCTGCCAAAATCATTGTATTGCGCAAAGTTTCCTCAATTGTTTGGTATTGAGACAATTTATGAGCCAATTCTTCGGTTTTTTCTTTTAATTCAATATTTTCACGGTATAAATGTTCATAATCACGGGTTATTCGATCCATAAAATCCTGGACATCCCTGGTATTGTAGCCCCTTAAACCACGTCGAAATACAGTGGTTTCCAAATCAACCGGGGTCAACATGTAAAATCACTCCCTTTAAAATCAGTTGACAGTTTATAATTTATAGTTGATAGTTAATAAAGCTAGTGTCTAGTTTACAGTTTACAATTTATAATTGACAATCTAACTCTGGAAAAAAAACAGTCTTTTCATAAAACATTATTACTGATCTTTTATGTTCTAAACTGTAAACTTTCAACTGTCAACTATCAACTAATACGGCTTTATAAATATCTTACCAACAACACTCCCAACCGGCCTTTTTTTGATTGTCCGGTCTGTTCTTGAAAAACCATCCGGCCCCGGCCCCGGAAGGATATTACATCGCCGGGATTGACCTGAAAATCCGGGTCCTGGACCGGTTTCCAATTTACTTTGATCTTATCCGACTTAATCTCTTTAGCCATCCTGGTCCGGGATTCCCCAAAACCCAGGGCGGTAATAGCATCCAACCTAAGTGAAGCCACGGTGCTTTTAATTTGCTTTTGACGCAAATCCGGCAAATTCAATTGTTCGGGTTCAATTGATTGAACCAGCGCTTTATTGGCGCCGACCTTATCCAAATTATAAGTTATGTACTCGGCCAACTCCGGAACCGTTATTAACTGGCAACCGGTATCGGAGATTAACAAATCACCGATTTTCTCCCTTTTAAGTCCCAACGCCATCAATGAACCAAGATAATCTCGATGGCTTAAGGGAGTCTGACTATTGGTTTTAATTTCTAAAAAAGCCAGCTCCGGTTGGATGGTTTCGACGATATAATAATCGGGATACATTACTAACCGGCGACGTTCAGCTTTTGGGTAACCCCCAAAC
The DNA here is from genome assembly GCA_023435225.1 of Bacillota bacterium. Lineage (GTDB taxonomy): Bacteria > Bacillota > UBA4882 > UBA8346 > UBA8346 > UBA8346. Next base: position 46,444 of record JAEYRX010000012.1, on the reverse strand, counting down.
GAATTAAAACGGATTCCGGTTACCCAACTAAGGACTGCTTGAGCTTCTTCTCTTTCCGGCGGTTCTAAAAAATCGGTCCATCGCGGTTCATGTTCTGTTAGAGACCGTTTGGCCAATTCGGTTATCCGCGCCGTTAATTCTTTGTTGGCTGGTTCGTTCGATTGGTTTCGTTCGTAGTTATTTGAAACACCCATTATTTCGCTCCTAATTCTTTAGCCCGTTGGACCGCTGCCGCTACTGCTTTCATAATAGTTCCGGCGCAAGCCCCTTTCTCCAGTTCAAACAAAGCCGCGGCAGTAGTTCCTCCCGGCGAAGTAACTTCGTTTTTTAGTTGGTTGGGTTCCGCACCGGTTTCTTTTAATAAAGCCGTTGAACCCAAAAACGTTTCCATAGCCAAAACAGCGGCATCTCCCCTGCTTAAACCAGCCATTACTCCGGCATTGATTAGCGCCTCTATAAAGTAATAAACATAAGCCGGTCCGCTGCCGCTTACAGCGGTTACCGCATCCAATAAGTACTCCGGCACTTTAATGACTTTGCCAACACAACCAAATATAGCCGCTGTGCTCTCTTCATCATTATTGGTAGCATTAGATCCTAAAGCAAAAGCAGAGACTCCCTGTCCAATTCTGGCTGGTGTATTAGGCATTACCCTGACAAATCTGGCGGTCGGTAATTGATTTTCCATAAAATTTAACGTTATTCCGGCGGCAATTGATAGAACCAGAAGATTGCCGCTCACTTGAGAAGCAATATCTTTTAAGACTCCGGCAACCATATTGGGCTTTACCGCCAATATTATTATTTCACAATCAGCTGCCAATTCAGCCGGTTGATCAGTTACTTGAATCCGATAGTCTGCTTTTAGTTGGGCCCTTTTTTTATTATCAACCTCTGCCACAAAGATTTCTTCGGGTTTAAAGAGCTTTTTATCTAGTAATCCTTTTAAAAGAGCGGAGCCCATTGCGCCTCCGCCAATAATCCCTAATGTCGGCACTAATTAACCTCCTTATCGTTCCCGATCGTTCCGAAAAAAAGAATTAGCCAAATTGGGGTTTACACCTCGTTCTTTTTCTTTATCACGCAGCTCAGTACGTAACGGCATTGCCACCTCAATGTGAGCCGGGGTAAATAAGAAAATTGAACCGCTAATCCGTTGCATTGAGCCTTCTAAAGCATAGATAGCACCGCCAAGAAAATCGGCTACCCTTCGGGCGGTAGTCTTTTCAGTCTCTTCCAGGTTCAAGATTACCGCCCGCTTATTTTTCAAATGATCGACTATTGCCTGAACTTCTTCAAAACTTTCCGGCTCAATCACAATCATTTTTATTGATTTATTGGAATTGGTCAGGCTTACCAATTTGCCACGATCACGGGGATCTTTATTATACATTGTTTCCGAAGTAGCTGCTTCTTCGTCTTCAACGATATCCTCAGCTTCAAAACCAAACATATTTAAAAACTTTTCAAATAATCCCCGTTTAGGATCGGAACCAAATTGCGTATCGTCTTCATTATCCCATTTAGGCAATTAAGTCACCTCATTTACTGGTAAAAATCGCAGTGCCGATTCGGACCAAATTAGCTCCTTCTTCTATTGCAATTTGGTAATCCTGACTCATACCCATTGAAAGGTAACGCCAACTGGAACCTAACCTCTGATTGAGCCCTGTTTTTTCAAAGATCTCTCTTAAACTACGAAAAATCGGGCGCACATTTTCAGGTTCTTCCGAAATAGGAGCTATTGTCATTAACCCGCTAGGTATTAAATTAGGATAACCTTTTATTTTTTCAATAAGATCCGGGAGGTTATCCGGTTTAAGCCCGTGTTTGGTAACCTCCCCGGAAATATTCAATTGAATTAGGATTTCAACTTGACGTTCTTGCTTTGAAGCTTCTTTAGCCAAAGCTTCTGCCAATTCCACCCGATCTACGGAATGGATCAGGTTAAACTCACCGACCGCCGCTTTAACTTTATTGGTCTGCAAAGTTCCTATCAGATGCTTGGTAACTTTGCCATCTAATAAAGGAAATTTGGCAATGGCGTCTTGAACCCGGTTTTCGCCAATATCGGTTATTCCGGCTTTAATAGCTTGATTGATTTCTTCATAACCAACATATTTAGTAACGGCAACCAAAGTGATTGCCGCCGGATCACGGCCGGCTTTTTCCGCCGTAAACTTGATTTGTTTCCGGATTAATTCTAAATTGGTTTCAATACTCATTACCCTAAAAGTTTAGCGCCTAACTCAGCCAGGTCGGAGCGTTCTCCTTTCGTTAGAGTAATATGCCCGGCAATTTTTTCATTTTTAAATTTTTCCACTACAAAAGTTAAACCATTACTATTCGAATCCAGGTATGGATGATCGATCTGATAAGGATCACCGGTCAGAACTATTTTAGTTCCCTCTCCCACTCTGGTAATTACAGTTCTAATTTCATGTGGAGAAAGGTTTTGAGCTTCATCCACCAGTAAAAACTGATTGGGAATGCTTCGGCCTCTGATATAAGTTAAAGCTTCCATTTCCAAAATATTTAAGTCTTGCATACTGTTAACCAATTGGTCAATCTTCTCATTCCGGTCCCGGTTGCTGAAAAGAAATTCCAGGTTATCATAGATCGGCTGCATCCAGGGACGGAGTTTTTCATTTATATCTCCCGGCAAGAAACCCAGATCGTTTCCCATAGGAACAACCGGTCTGGATACGGATAAACGGCGGTATCTTGATTCTTCAACCACTTTTTGCAACCCGGCGGCTAAGGCCAACAAGGTCTTACCGGTTCCGGCTCTTCCAATTAAAGTTACTAAACGGATCTCATCATCCAATAATAATTCTAAGGCAAATTTCTGCTCTTTACTTCGGGCTTTCAGCCCGAAGGGATCTTGATTACCGTAACGCATTGGGGCTAATTTCCCCCCATAAACATGTCTGGCTAAAGCCGACTTCTTTGAAGAACCGATGGAGTCTTCCAAAATAACCATTTGATTAGGGTATAACTCAACATCTTTTAAAACGACTTCTTTTCCGGCATAAAACTGGTCAATTATTTCCGGTTCTACTTTTAACATGCGGGTACCGGTATAAACTTCCTCAATTTGAATTTTATCAGTTTCATAATCCTCAGCAGCTATTCCCAAGGCATCAGCTTTAATACGCATATTAATATCCTTGGTTACCAAAATAACCGGAAGTGAATCCTGTTGTTTTAAAGCCAAGGCAACAGCGATGATTCGGTTATCTATTTTACTCCGGTCAAGAGTGGGAGGCAGTTTGTCAACTTCTTGATGATTAAGTTCAACTCGGATGGTGCCATGATGCTCACCCAAAGATACTCCCATATCAAGATGTCCGGAAGCTCTTAATTTATCAAGAAAATTTGAAACCCAACGGGCGTTTCTTCCTACCTCATCCTGTCTCTTCTTATGTCCATCAATCTCTTCCACTACTGCAATAGGAATTATAATATCATTATCTTCAAAAGCATTCAAAGCCTGGGGATCATGAACCAACACACTAGTGTCGATTACAAAAAGCTTCTTCAAATGAAGGCCCCCTATCGAGAAATTATAGTCGTTCCAAAATCAATACCTTCTATTACAGCCTTCATACCGTCGGTTTCTAATACTGTCACTTTCTCTTCCCGGTATCTATCCCCCTTTACCACCTTAACTATCATATCATGACCTTTTTTAAATAAGGCTTGCTGTGGAACACAAATTCCTGATTGACGATGATAAATTACAAAAGTCTTAACTTTCCGATGCGGTAAAAACTCTAAAGGAACTGCTCTTTCATCCAATGCGACAATTGTCTTACCGTTAGTTAAAAGACTAAGGTCCCTTATAGTAAAATGTAAAGTATTATCACCAATTTTAAACCACCAAATATCACCGGGTTCCGGAATACCGGTCTGCCGGGTATCAATAATTATTACCGCTATCTGATGAAAAGGGTCGATTAATTTTCCGACTATTTCACCGGCCTGAACCTGATCACTCGAAGATTTCAGTGAATAATTACGCCGGAAATCAATCGTAGAAAGTTCCAAAAACCGCTCCGGGACAAATTCTTTTTCCCAGCCATCATATTGGAAATAGAGAAATCCTGGATTTTCGATAGTAACTAATCCGGAACTCTTATTATCATTGTCTTTTTTTAATAAATCCCGTACTAAATTTTGATTAGATAGTATATTTCGTAAAAATCGCTTCTTTTCCTGCTGTAATATGGTTAAATCTTCTGTTAAAACATCAGCTGCCGGAGAGTGACGGCGAGTTTTTTTTAATTTCTCTGTTTTATTGGTTATTTCACTCTGGATTCTAGCTAAATCCGTATGTAACTCTTGAATTTCATTGTTCAATCTATTAAGCCGGGCCTGAAGGTTAACATCCGGTGTTTTCAAATTACTTGAGGTCATTTCATTAACAATAGCAACAATTTCTCCGGAAGGGACCCGGGTACCATCATTGTACCTTCTTATTAAATGACCGTTGCAAGGAGCCGTCAAAAGAGTCTCTTTTCTTAAAAAAAGTATCTCCGCCCAAAATCCTTTTTCAATAGTACCATATTGGGCAACCACATGCCTAGTGGAAAGGTTCCCAATTAAAATCTCAAAAGCTTCAAAAACTATAACCAAGAACAAAATTCCACCCAGTATTTTTATAAAACTGACCATTCGGATTTTGCGACGGGGAGGCTTTCTATTCTTACTTTCAGAGTATTCGTATTCCAAAAAAAATCGCTCCGCCAATAATAATTATTTTAAGGAAATTATTCCCATCATCCTTCCTATCGTACCATCTTCGGCCCGGTAGGAAAAAAAATCTTCCCGATTACAAACGGTACATATATCAGCCATATCAATGTTCTCTGACCTTATGCCTGATTTCAACAATAATTTCCAATTAAAAACATTCAAATCAACCTGATAACCTGATTTATCTTGGTAGACTACTGCCGGATCTACCAGCCGAAATTGCTTAGCGACATCTTCATTAACCCGAAAACAATCCGGACCAATAGCCGGCCCCAACGCCACCCGACATTCTGCCGGGTTAGTATTAAACTCTTTTACCATTTTACCAACTGTTAGCTCAACTATTCGCGCTATAGTACCGCGCCAACCAGCATGGACAATTCCAATAGTTGGAGTAACAGGATCATATAGAAAAACCGGTAAACAATCAGCTGTATATATTGAGAGCACCGGTCCCCGTTTATTAGTTATTAAAGCATCAGTACCAGGAATAGCATTTTCAATAGAATAGGCCCCTAAACCTACCTGACTTTCAGTGATTACCCTGATTTTCGTCCCGTGAACCTGTCCGGCTGCTACCAGGTTATTTATATCCAAATCCAGCGTTTTCAAAAAAGTTCGCCGGTTTGCAATTACCTGTTCAACAATATCACCGGTATGCAGCCCCATGTTCCCGGTTGATCTGGTTGAAAAAGCCTGGACTATAGTGGAATCATTCACAGTACTACAACGGTATATTTTGAGACCGTTCTTATTCTCAAGGTACCAACTCATAAAATACTCATTCCATTCGCCAACTTACGATGGTTCCTGCAGCAACGCTTTCTTTGACCCTAATTATTCTCTGATTAGCTGAACCTCGAAAAGGCAAGTTTAAGCTTTTGTGTTCATCAATAAAAGGACCATCAATTAATACATCGGCAGTTTTTAATAATGCATTAAACCCCTTAGAATTTTTACTTTGTAATAAATATTCCCAGGTATAACCGGTATAAACCCAAAGATTTAACCCTTGAGCCTTGATAATTTCCCCTAATTGAGCGGCTGCTTCCGCCTGCAGAAAAGGCTCTCCACCGCTAAAAGTAACTCCGGAAATCAATGGATTTAATTTTAAAGCGGCCAGCAAATTCTGGAGCGAATATTCCAAGCCGGCCGCCGGATCCCAAGTTTCCGGGTTGTGACAACCGGGACAGGCATGCGGACATCCTTGAAAAAAAACCGTATTCCGCAAACCCGGCCCATCAACAACACTTTCATAAGCTATCCCGGCAATCCTCATCGTGAATTCATACATTACCGTTGTTATGTTTAACTCGTTCTTTTAATTCAGCCTGCTTAGCGTCGTTAAACCGGTCAACAGTAGATAAGTAACCGGTAATCCGGCGGATACGACGAATATTGGTTGAACCGCATGAAGGACATTCATCATCAATGATTCCCCGGTGAAAACAGGCTACACATTCATCAATCGGAAAATTAATCCCTACATAACCCATATTGGAGGCAGCCATTTGCCGTAAGAGTTTTTCATAAGCTTCCAGATTGTTAATAGGAGGAGAATTAAGCTCCACATAGCTGATATGTCCGGCATTAGTCAACTGATGATACGGACCTTCGATCATTACTTTTTCAAAAGAAGAGATCTCAAAATTAACCGGAACATGAAAACTATTTGAATAATATTCTTTATCAGTAATACCGCTGATTACTCCAAAATTTCTACGATCCATACTTACAAAGCGACCGGAGAGCCCTTCGGCGGGAGTAGCCAGTAAGGTATAGTTTAAATCATATTCTTCAGCAAAAGCATCCACCATTTTGCGCATAAAGTTAACAATTTCCAAACCAAGCCGTTGCGCCTGGTTATCTTGGCCGTGATGGGAACCGGTAAGAGCTGTTAAGGCTTCAGCCAGCCCGATAAAACCAATCGACAATGTTCCATGTTTGATTACCGGAGCAATTGGATCATTAGGTTTCAATGTTTCGGAATCCCTATATAATCCTTGTCCCATTAAGAACGGCATATCTTTAACTTTCAAACGGGATTGAATCCGGTAACGATGGTAAAGCTGCCTGGCAGCCAATATCATTATTTTCTCAAGTTCCTGGAAAAACACTTCAAGATCTCCGCCGGCTTTTATGGCAAGCCGGGGAAGATTAATCGTAGTAAATGATAAGTTACCACGCCCATCAGAAATAGCTTCTCCGTGACGATTGGCTATAACTCTGGTCCGGCAGCCCATATAAGCTACTTCGCTACCGTATTGGCTGTTAAAATTGTTATCCATAAACGAAAAGGTCGGATTTAAACGTTGAGCGGACACCCGCATCGCTAATTGAAACAAATCATAGTTTGGATCACCCGGATCAAAGTTTTTCCCTTTTTTTATCCTGAAAATGATATTGGGGAAAATCGGAGTTTCGCCATTTCCTAAGCCTTTTTCATAAGCCAGTAATAGATTTTTAGTTACCATCCGTCCGTCCGGTGTAGTATCGGTGCCAAGATTGATACTGCTGAAAGGTACTTGAGCGCCCGCCCGGCTGTGCATGGAGTTTAAATTATAAATCAGAGCCTCCATTGCCTGGTAAACTTCATCCTCCGAAGCGCCGGCGACAAATTTGGCCATATCCCGATCAAAAAAGGCAAAGGACTGCCCACCATGCATGTCGTTTTGGGAGCTCTGGAGAATAATGGCAGCCAAAGCCGTTGCCGACGCCGGACGCTTGGGCGGCCGGATAAATCCATGACCGTTATTAAAACCATTCTCCAAAAGTTTCCCAAGTGGAATCTGAATACAAGTCAATGTTTTTGCGTAAAAATCCAGGTCATGAATATGATAATCTCCGTCAATATGAGCCTGGGCCATCTCATCAGGGATTAAGCGCGACAGATAATATTTTTTACTGGCGGCTGAAGCAATCTGCAACATTTTAGCGGATGGAGAATTACTGACATTAGCGTTTTCCCGGTTGGTTTCCACCAAAATATCCTCAACTACATCCATCAGCTCCGACTTGGAGTCACGTAAACGAGTACGGCGATCCCGGTAAAGAATATAAGCTTTAGCGGTTTTAGCGTGCCCGGTTTCTATAAGCACTTTTTCTACCGCATCTTGTAATTCTTCAACCGATGGAATGCCGGAACCAAGTTGTTTATGTAAGTATTGGATCACGATCTGGGCCAATTCATCCGCCAATTGTTGATCCTCACCGCCTACAGCTTTAGCGGCTTTAAAAATGGCGGAGGCGATTTTGTCGCAGTTAAATTCGACAATTCTCCCATCCCGCTTCCGGATTGAACGAAAAGTTTTATCAGAGTTCCGGTTAAGCAAGTTAATAACTTTTGATGCGTCATTTAATTCCATTTCGCCAATCTCGATAGGGTTTTTGGCCATTAATCTTCCTCCATCTTGTTATTTTTCTGTTCTATATAAGTTGAACTAAATTCAGCTATTTACACTTTCCCATACGGCTTTTGGGATGGGAAAACTTATTCGTATGATTTAGTTCAGCTTATTTAATTGCTCCAATTCACGCATCCAGTCGTTTCTATCCTTAAACTGGCGGTAAACCGAAGCAAACCGGACATAAGCTACTTCATCAATAGTTTTGAGCTTTTCAATCACTAATTTCCCAACATCGGTGCTTTTAACTTCCTGATCCATCCGGTTGCGCAGTTCCCTTTCCACTGAATCAACCAACTGCTCCAACTCAGCATAAGGAACCGGTCTTTTTTCACAGGCCCGCAATAGTCCGCTCAAAACCTTCTGGCGGTCAAAAGGTTCCCGGCGTCCGTCTTTCTTAATAATAATCAATGGAACCTCTTCAATTCGCTCATAAGTGGTAAACCGCTTCTGACAAGCCAGACATTCCCTTCTTCTTCTGATAGCGTTAGCTTCATCGGAAGAGCGTGAATCAATAACTTTACTGTCAAAATGGCCACAAAAAGGACAATGCATTTTAATCATCCCCAATACCAGATATAGTATTTTATTCTATTATATAACCCAAGATTTGGGGCGTCTAGGTATTAAATAGCTGATCTTCACGGAATATTCTGGATTAACCCGTATTTTAAGCCAAATGCTCGCTAGTTTGAAGTGTGGGAAGAAGTTTCGTCTTTATTACTTATTCTAAAGAAAATTTGTTTCACCAAAGTGTAAAAATCGGCCTAAATAGCCGATTTCATTCTTAAGAATTTCTTACCCTAGAGATATTAATTACGGCTCTTTATCCGTCTACCGCCGAATGCATGAATAGTTCTTGTTCCGGCAATACATTTGCCCCATTGTTCGGTCCCCTTTGGAATGTATAACTCATCCCCCGGATTTAGAACGTATTCTTTATCATTTAAAACCGCCGTATATTGTCCGCTGACACAAACCAGATATTCATCAAATTCATGAGTGTGTTTTTTAGAAACTCTATCGGAATAACATGTCCAGAAAGCCATTTGACTCCCATCGGCGCCTTCGTAAAAATAGCCGTCAATATCTTCGGTATTCTGTTCCTGGTTGCTGATATGGTTTTTAGGATTTTTCATGAATTCCGGGAAATCTTTCATGATTCAAACCTCCTGTATGATATCAACTTTTGAAAAAATCGTTGAAGCTTTCGATGTTTTCAAAAATTAATTTTAATTGATATGACTTTACTGCAAGACATTTTTGTGGTGCGAAAGTTGAATAACAAACTATGAGTAATCGACACGTCTAATCAAAAATCCTTCATTTTAAAAACGCCGTCGGATTCATTTCCATAATCATTCGAGCCTATATCACCCTTCCTGGTTAACAAAGAAAACAAAATAAACAAATTAAAGACCGGAAGTAGTAATAGAAAGGCTGAATATCCCGGAACCCCAAGGTCGTGGAAGCGTTTAACAGAGAATGAACCGAATAGATATATCCAAATCAGTGGGAAAATTAGAATGATGTATTTATTGATAAATTGATTACCGGTCAGTTTAAGCGCCCAAACAATTATGGCAATTGCGGCATAAATAGCAATATTGTAGACCAAATACTCAAGCCGGTTAATCCTTTTTTTAGTTAAAATATCTATTGCTTTTAAGAAAATATTTTTCATTTTGATTCTCCTCATATAAAATTCTTCGCTGCCATAATACCTTCTTCAGTTAAACAAACAGTTTTCCCAAAAATATAAATCAACCCTCGTTCAACTAATTCCTTGATAATATGAGCCGAGCAGCTCCATGGTTTACCCTCGCTTGAACCGGTAATATACCAACCAAGCAACCCTTCTTCTAAAACGGCATTTTCGTAATACATATACCGGAGAAGCTGCCTCTCTTTCTCTGAGAGAGATCTATTTGAAAACTGCATCCGGCTTTGTTTTTCGATTAACATCTTAAAGGCTGCATAGTCCGGTTTGCCACCGGATTGATATTGATCCACCGCCCATACTCTGGCCCGATCCCGAACCCAATTTTTAACATCCGGGAGCCCAAGTGCAGCCAAAGCCCGGTCATAAATCAACCGGCATTCCTTTTGCCGCCAAATAAATTCCCGTTCCAAATCTTTGCTCATGGGAATTACCTCTTAGTTTCATATTATCTCCTATATTATTCTGTAAATTTTCCCCAATTCCTTTTCTTTGGATGATAATTAATACAAAGTAAAAAACAAAAGTGCTTAGTTTGTTGTGTCTTTTATCAAAAATTATTAATAAATATGGAAAACGTTTTTATCAACCCTTAAAATGAGCCTAACTTTTAAATTAAGCCCTTTTCTTTATTCAATTTTATATCCTCTCCAAATCAAACTTATTGCCATCTATAGCCAATTGTACATTCATATAACCACCTTAATCTATTTACTGCCAAGAATTTGAAACATTTTTTAGTACTAGTTTTAAATTTATGATAAAATATATCCAAGTCAATCTTCAAGGAGTAATTTTTTATGGATGATAACAAAGTAGCGGTATTGTTAGAGGATTTACGGGCACAGTTCCGGACTTTCGGGGAAGGTTTGCAACTTCTGAATGACAAAGTTGATACCGGATTTAATTCTTTAAATGGGCGCGTTGATAAACTCGAATCAAGAATGGATAGGTTAGAAGGAAAACTAACTCAATTTCAAGATTCCAATACTCAAGAACATAAACAATTAATGCAAATGATCAAAGAACTTGATAAGGAAGTTCAAGTCGAAATTAAACGGGTAAAATAAACCGGCAAAAATTTAGTATTATCACTCCTGAAAAGATACTAACTAAAAATATGTGACGTCCCATAACCGTTTTAAACCGTTGACCGCTAAGCCTTTAAAGCGGTTTTTGTTTTCCTCCGCCGCCTATCGTCTTCGCCCGGAGGAGTTTTATCAACAGTCACGGCCTCAAAAATGAGCGGTTAAGAAAGAGCCGTCACCTGGATACAATCGCTGTAGCGAATTACCATCTTCAATCATGAAAGGGCTGACCGGTTGACATCCTCGATCTCCCAAGCGCGGCAGTGGGAGCAAACCTGATTTTTCCGCTTCCAAAAGTCTGCGTGCTGCCGCTGTCGGAGATATTAACCCGGACCAATAGCCGCCAAAAACGACTTTCTAAACCATCCCAGAAATCTTTTAGCCCCTCAACGCCGACTTAACGGCCTGTGCCCCCAAAGCCTGCCTCTTCATTGATTTTTCTTCCGGGCGTCGTATAAACCTATTATGTAAAAACCGCCCACTTCTTCAATGGACGGTACGGGTTTGCATAATGTGGGTTTATACGATGGCCAAGCCGGTTTTGAGGGGCGCGGTCGTGGACGGAATTACCTGGACAAATGGGCTTCGGAGGATTGACCTAATGTGCCGGACGGGTAAGCCGGGCTTGCTTTTTCGCTTAATTTCGGCTTTCCCGGCTAGTCGGCGATTTTTTCTGCTTCCACGTTCTCCCGGCAGGCTGTCCGGATTGCCTCATTTTGAACCTGGATTTGTCCGGTCTGCCTAATCGGAATTCAGTCAAATTCTAGAACATCTCTTTTTAAAGTCTTTGATTCAAAATCTAACTAAAAGCTGTGTTTAACAAGTTTCCCTTCTCCCCGGCTTTCTTAATAACTTCCATTCAGGGAGAAGGGAGTAGTGCTTAAGTAACTTTTTCCGGCAAGTAACAAGAGGGATGAGGCGGTTCTTTCCCGTCTGGTCGGCGTTCTTTTCCACTTCCTCGTTCCCCTGGCAGCCAATCGGTCCACATCACTTTGAACAGAGATTGCTGTCTACCTGAATCGGAGTTCAGTTTTAATCTGAAAATAGGCAATTACAAAGAAATCAAATAATATTTAGGGCTATTAGAAATAACATAAAATATAAAGATCTGATTATCTTTTTCATTCCAAGCTGCAGAGCTAATTGAACCAAAATCTTCGGTTGGAATTGTTATTACGATTTTTTTCTTTGTATTGATTTCATATAAGATAAGTTTATTATTTAATCCATATGCAATGTATTTATTGTTATTAGAAAAACCAATAGCTCCAGCTCCAGTATCTTTTTCTAACAAAATTTGTTTAACGTTTTCATTAGACATTTGGAAAATATATAAATCACCATCATAAACCCAATCACCGACATAGGTTATATTTAAGACAGAGAAGTATTGCCCATTTCTGCTCCACTTGATGTGAATAAATCCTTCTTCCGACGACAACAATTGCTTTATAAGTTTTTTCCCATTATAAACCTTTAATTTATAGTCTACATGCTTTGTTATTTTTATTGAAACATTATTCTTTTCATTATTAACCTGCTGGATAGTGCCATCTTTGAATAAATTTTCAACATGAGGTTCCAAAGTCAATCCCAATACTGGAAGAGTTATAGTCCAAACCAATCATGGCATTTAAGACAGGCGTAAAGTCCATCCAGGTAGCGCCAAAAAAATCTCCTACTTTTAATCCGTAATTACCGGGAGTCGGGTTCTGCTCCAAGAATTCTCCGGGTGTAATTGACCTGACTAATTGGTTAATGGCATCATAATCATAACTCTTGATACCCTTACCTTCATCAATAGTCTTGATATTATTGGCTGCATCATAAGTATAATGTTGTTTGAAAATTTCCGCTCCATTAAAATTAACCTTAAAATCACTTAATCGTAAATTGTTATCATAACTATAATTTGATACTACTCCATTAACATAAGTATAACTCTTTAATGCTCCATTAGTATCGTAAGTTATTCCCTGCGGGGCGGTGAAACCGGCTACTTCGTTCAATTGATTGAGCTGATTGTAACGGTATTCCAGCCATTGGCTTGCTTCCGGGTATTTGATACCGGTCAATAACCCGGCTTTATCATATTGGTAAGCCGTCCGGTAAGTGGCTCCGTCAAAGCTCTTATCTACCGAGTTTAAGCGGTTTAAGGGGTCGGTCTGATAAACTCCGTCCTGGAAGTTATTGCGTAATATATTATCCGGATCGCTAACCGTCATCCGGTTACCGGCCTCATCATAGGTATACTCCACATAGTAACTCTCGCTCCCGTTGGTAACATCCATCCGTTGCAACAAATTATTGGGCAGGTATTGATAAACCCACTTACTCCCTCTCCGGTCGAGGATCTCCTTATGGTTGCCGTTCAGATCATAGCTATATTTAGTAAACTTATTCAGAGAGTCAAAACTTTCCACCAATCTATTTAATTCATCGTATTGATTAATTAATTCTAATTGGTTAGGCGTTACCACCTTAACTTGATTTCCATTAGGATCGTAGAAATATTGAGTAAGGTGTAACAATGGATCTTTGGTTGTAGTAAGCCAACCCAAACTATTGTAGGTATATTCAGTCTTATTATTCCGGCCGTCGGTAACGGCGATCCGATTGCCCACTTCATCATAACTGAAACTCTCGCTATTTCCTCCCGGATGTATAACTTTCCGGACCCGTCCCAAACTATCGTATTTGGTCTCGGTTATATTTCCCAGGGCATCCTCGACTTTGGTCCGGTTCCCCTTATCGTCATAATAATATCTGGTTTTAACCTGCCCATTTACACTTACCGTCTCCACCCAGTTGCGTGGAGTATATGTATAACTGGTAACTACCCCGTTGGCATCCCGTTCGGTCAGTTTATTGCCGGCTTCATTGTAAGTGATTTCCGTGTAAGGATTATCAGAACGATTAGCGGGGGTAGTATCCGGTAAAATAGTCTTCGTAAGCCGGTTTAAGTCGTCATACTCATACCAAGTAGTATAATTGCCGTCCATGGCGTTACCTCGAGGATCAGTGACCGACGTTTTATTACCTAAAACATCATATTGATAACGAGTAATATTTCCCATTGGATCTTTTTCACTTAAAAGATAACCCCTGGCCGAATAATTATATTCCCAAACTCCACCTTTTGGGTCTATGGTCTTTTTCTTATTCCCAGCTTCATCATAATAGTTCCGAGTAACCATACTAACCGTATCTTCAGTAAAAGAATCTTTGGCCTGAGTAGTCACTTTAATAACACGGCCCAGTTGATCATATTCATAGTTTGTTTTATTCTTATCGGAACTACTTATAGCGTTCTCATTAGCACTAATCTCCGCCGTTTTGAATCCCGCTTGATTGTATTCATAACTAATGGTCGGTCGGTATCCGTCCATTACTACGGTATTTCCAGGGACGATTACCGGCACTGCCGGCATTTGAACCGTCAACAACCGGCCTAAAGGATCGTATTCCTGATCGGTCCGGTTTGATTGTGACCGAAGAAGCTGATTTAATTTGGATTTCTTTCTTGTACTCCGTGGTTTGGCGGTGAAAAGTTTTAGTCTATTCTTACTTCCATCCGCATAAAAATTCTATGGGAACAAACTATAAACTATCAAGTAATTTACGAAGGAGGCGGAAGTATGGCCGAATTATTCAGCAAAGTCAAACAAGAGATAGAAAAAGGGTTTTCCGCAGTCAGTGTTCGTTCCAAAGAAGTTCTTGAAAGTATGAAAATAAAAAAACAGGTCGAATCCTTAAAAGAACAAATGACCAATAGTACCGCCGAATTAGGCCGGACTGTTTATTTCATGTATAACCAAAATAATCTGGACCAAACCCAAATAAGTGAAAAATGTGCGGCCATTTCAGCTATTGATAAACAACTAACCGAAAAAGAAGCCGAATTAAAACAGTTACATCTGGAAAGCGGCGAAGCTTTGGGGAAATCATATTGTACCAATTGTAAAGCTGAGGTAACAGAAGGTTTTCGCTTTTGCAGCCAATGCGGAGCCAAAATTCCCGAACGGATGAACATTGACAAAGAAAGCAATCCCAATGAAAAAACCGGTGTGTAACCGGTTTTTTAAATAAAATCCTATTAATCATGTCAAAAAAACATGTTTTATACAGTAAATCTAAAACAATATTTGCGATTTCAAAGTTAAAAGATATCCTTTACCCGAATAAGTCGCTTCCGTATTTTCATCCCCAATAAATCCGGTAATTGAACATTCCAGGGTCAGATCGGTTAAAGCCGGGGTATAACTCAAACCGGTGGTGAGACTGGAGGAGTCGTCGACCAGATTGGTTATGCCGTTAATATTTAAAGTCAGTTCCGGTTTGATAAACTTATATACTGAAGTAAAAAAGGCAAAATAATATTTGCTGTTCATATATGGCTTATAATATTTTCCAATATATTCCGCTTTTATTGACTTTCTGTTTTCTTCATTATCAATTTGAGCAATTCGGCTAAAAATGTTCTTCTCATAACCGTTTCCATTATAATAAAACTCCCCGGTCAAACTAATCCGATCTTTATAATTCCCATTATCAAAAGATTTGGTAAATCCAAGACTGGCTTGTGGAACCCATTCATCACCAGCTGTCTGTTTTAAAGTATCATAATCCAATATTAATTGTTCCGGGTTATCACCGGGAGCCACACTCACTTCACCTCTGATACTAACATCTCCCACCCGGCTGGTAAAATCATAACCATATACCGGCTTATGTTCACCTTTACCCCAGGCTGAAATAGACATCTCCGTTTCGCCAATCAACCATTCATACTTTCCGGCTAGTGAAATATCGCTTACTTTTGCCGCTTCATTCCCACCGATAAAAAAGTAAATATTTCTTTTAACCCCAAAAGGAATCTGGATCTTCTCCCCGAAAGTCCCTTCCGTCACTTTATCCATATCCAGAAAGGTTTTCCGATCAATATTAATCAAGTCGGTAGGGTTCCAAAAGTATCCGGTACCCCATTTTAATACCTGTTTGCCGGTGCGAAAGTAAATCTTATTGTTAACGTTGGTATCAAGGAAAAACTCATTTATTTGATAATTAGTGATATCTTTTTTAACTGTCGTTGTTTCAGGATCCATAACCGCCGGAGTATAGTCTATTCCCGCATTTAGAAATCCCTTAATACCCTTTTGCAGACGGATATCAACCAAGAAATTAGCTGACATTATATTTTCCAGTTCAACCGGTTCATCTTTTAATAATTCCTTAGTCCAATCTTTAGAGGAATCATAACCATTATAAGTAGTAGATGTACGAATATCACCTGAAAACCCGATTTTTTTCCGGGTCAACTCCGCTCCAACATCTTCTTTGACAATATCTTCCTCTTTGGTAATGGTTTCAGAATCGGAAAACAGTTCATCCTCATTAATAGTCTCTTCATGGCCACTTGTCTCCTCTTCCGCCCAAACCGGAGTAACCTGTATCATAAATACCCCGGTTAAACAAAGAGTTAAACATAATGCATATAATATTTTTTTCATATAAATACCCCCTTGAAAAAAAGTGGGAAGTTAGAAGTGTGAAATGCGAAAATAGAACAAAAAGACTATTTAGACGGGATTTATCGGATTATATAGGATTAGAAAACAATTAACTCCTTTTAATGTTTGGTTTTTATGAAATCGAAATCCGGAAAATCCTGTTAATCCTGTCTAATAATTGTAATTGTTTTTTGTCTTTATTTCTATTTACTGAGATTCTCTAAATAAGCTTTGGTAAAGACATGGGGATCTATTTTTCGAATTGAAATATCACTAATTTCCACCAGCGATTTGTTGCCCTTTTCAAATTCATCTACAAACATCGCTTTAGTAAAGAGATATTTACCTTGGATCTCAGCATATTTGATAAAATAAGCCGTTTGCATCAATGTTCCGCTCAAAGAATAACTCTGAGTCTTCAGCGGTAAAAAATTATCCCGGCGGACCCAATAAGTAACTTTTGGATAAGCAACATCGTCTACCTTGGCCTCCACCTCAAACTGATAAACCGGAATCTCTCCCAATTTGGTTTCGGTGATTTTTTCCTTCCCGGAAGCATCCACTACAGCTTTATACATATCAATCAGTTTTTTATTCTCAAAATCCTCGCTTTTGGCGTCTGTTCCGGCGATGCTTTCATCCCGGTTCATATGTTGGAAAGTCCGGGTATTTCTCCGGTACACCCACATATTATCGCCTTGTTTCATATATCCGTTACCCTTTTCCACCTCCGGAGCGGTCATAACGATTAAAAATGAATCATCCTCATCCCGGCGGTAATAAATTGATTCATAAACCTTAACACCTTCACCGGTTTTTTGCTGGGTGATTTTCACCTTAGCGGTCCCATCGGTCTTTAACTCTGTAATATAGTCGATCCCTTTTAAGAGCTCATTGACTTTTGGAGCAGCCAAAACAATATTTGAAAACGGTAAAACCAGCAATACCATTAAACCTAACAAAATCCACATCTTTTTTTTCACGATTTACCTCCTATTTATAAGTTTCTCTAAAATCAACTCATCCCACGATACATTGATAAAACTGTCGTCACCTTTACTTGGCCCTTCTCTTACGAGAGAAGGGCGCATAAACTTGTATTTGACGTTCCATAAAAATCTATTTTAAAAATACACAAGTCAAACCGGCTATGCCCCTCTCTTTCAAGAGAGGGCTCGGGTGAGTTGAGATTTTTGGCAAGCAGTTTTACTTAAAACTAATAACTAATGAACCAATGAACTATTGAACATTTGAACCAAATCATTCATAATGCCTTAACGCCTCAACCGCCGCGAGATTAGCAGCCCTTCTAGCCGGGAAATAAGCTGTAATACCGGATATGGCCATAATTAAGACAAAATTGATTAGTATTGCCATTGGGTTTAGTTTAAAGAATAAATGTTTATCCTTTAAAATCATACTTAAAGCGTTATTGATATCAAACTGGATTGAACCTAAAATCCACATCATAATAATACCTAAAACCGTTCCGGCTATACAGGAGAAAGCGGTTAATAAAAGCGTTTCCATTATAAAT
Source organism: Bacillota bacterium (assembly GCA_023435225.1). Lineage (GTDB taxonomy): Bacteria > Bacillota > UBA4882 > UBA8346 > UBA8346 > UBA8346. The sequence goes on along the minus strand of JAEYRX010000012.1, from coordinate 28,427 downwards.
GAATTGCGGACATCGTTTTTCTGCATTCCAACCGCTCGTACAGTCCCGATCTCCCGGGTCCGTTCTTTTATAGTCATCCGTAAAGTATTGATTACTCCGACCAAAATTATGAAGAATAATAATAATACGGCAATAATTGTTACTAAATTGAGTACACCTTCCAATTTTAGAATAAAATCGGCGCCTTCATACATTGTTATCACGTCCACATTGAGCAGATCGGACTTGAATTGACGCTCCCGTTTATTCTTCTTTTGGAGTTCTTCACTATCCTTACTTCGCTCTAGTAATTTCCATTCAGTAGCCTGCATGGCATATAAAGGAGAGTTTTTTTCGATATAAGTATTGTTCTTTTCCGGCAGATATCGATTATATACATCGAAAAAGCGCTCGGCATTAACCAGTAAAACATCCTCGCCTAATTTATTGTCGGCTTGATAGATGCCGGTTAGCTTAAATTTTTCCTGATAATCACCCCGAAATTTGGTTTTATATCCGAAGTAAAATTCATTGCCGACCTTTAAATTTAGCTGCCGGGCCAGTTTACTGCTGACAACTACTCCGTCTTTCTTTAGTATATCGGTGGAGTTGCCTTTAATAATTTTAATACTTTTTAGTAACAGGTTCTTTGCTTCGTCAGTGTTTTGAAAAGTTAAAAGTTGAGTGTCCTGTTGATTTATCCGACCTTCAACGGAGATAACTTCAGGCTTTAACTTTTCATGTAAAAGATTGGCATAATATGATGCATTCTGCTTGGGATCTTTCAAACTTAGTTGCAAAGCCGCCGATTCCCAAGGTTTAAAACCCAGCAGTCCTTTGACTCGGTTTCCCTCCATAAAGGCAACCACATCCATGAAGGTATTATTGGCATTAGCTATTGCTATTACGGTTAAGGAAGCCGCTTGAATCTGGCCGGTTACCATGGGCAATCTAACCCGGATTTGATCATGTACCTTTACATTAAGCGATTTGGCTTTTTGTTCGGAAATAATTACCGGATATTGGATTTTATCGCTAATAAACTCCTTAAAATCCCCGTCTACCGGAGTGAAAAAATCATTACAAAAATCCATTAAATCTTGATCAGTCGAATCGGTTATCCCGACCACTACCAAATTATCGGCTTCACCATTACCGATAGCCCGCCCGAATGCTCCCAAGTTTTCATTTACCCGAAGCAAATCATCTTTTTTGATAGTATCTTTAATAATCTGCTCATACCGGGCTTTATCCCGGATTATTGAATAATAGCTACTACTAGGGCGGCTTTCAATTACCAAATGACCGAAAGCGTTTGAAACAACTTCATTAATCAGGACATCGACCATTCCGTGAGAAAAAGAATTAGCAATCACCAGGATCATCATTCCAAAGGCAATCCCGGTCCCCAGTAAAATGTTTCGTCTTTTTTGCCGCAATAAGTTGCGCAGACTTAATTTAAATATCAATCCCATTATTTTCCCTCCGCTTTTAATCCCTTGATATTGCATCAAGCGGAACAATTTTTCCAACAACCCGCAGCGGATACAATACCGCCAAGAATGTCACAAATCCAAGTTCAAAAATACCAATCAATAAATCAGCAAAGGTAAACAAGGGGTTCAAACGATCCCCACCGTATACCATTTGGAGAATTTCGTTAGTGGTAGTGATATTGGCTACTCTTACAATATAAATAATAACTATTCCCATTAGAATCCCTAAACCACCGAAGAAGAAGGATAAAAGACCGGTCTCATAAACAAACATCTTCCGTAAGAAACCTTTTCTGGCTCCAATCGCCCGCATCATGCCGATCTCGGAAACCCGTTCCAAAGCAGCCATACTTAATGTATTCATTATTACAATAATAGCTACAAAGAAAATAAAGATAATAAAAACATTCAAAGCGATTTTAATCATAGCCGCCATACTGCCGATAGTCCCCATGGCATTTTTCCAGCTAATAGCCCTAACGTTTAAATTGTTTTCCTTAAAAAAATTATTCAATGTCTGAAGGGCTTTTTGTGGCGAAACCCCTTGTTTAAGCCGGATAAAGGCCAAATTATAAGCGCCGTCATCGACATTATATTTCTTACTGCTCTTTGCTGTTTGAGCCTGAATATCTTTAACAGAGATGCTTTTATCGGTTAGAACGCCATTTTCAACCGTACTACCGGTCGTAAATAACTGATCAAGATCTTCGGTTTCCATCAGGTTCTGTTGTTCTTTTGACAATTCAACCTGGCTATCCGCTCCCGTTACATAATTATGAGCTTCCCGGAAAGATTCAATATCTATTATGCAATAATTGCCCCAGATCTTATTAAGTGACTTGTAACGCATGATTCCTTTGACGGGAACTCTCACATCCACCGTAGAATTGGAATCGCTGGCGCCCATAAAAACCAAGTCTTTTTGTATTTGAAGATTAGCTCCCTGTTGTTTGGCGTCTTCCGGTAATTTACTACGATCTAGTTCAGTATTTTCCGGTACCAGCCAAAAATCCATAAAGTCAAAACCTTGCTTTCTGGCTTCTTCTGAAACCAGTAAGCCCTTCTCGCCTGGCTTTAAGTTTCGGCCTTCGGTTATTTTGATACTTTCCGGAAACATCTTTTGATACCTTTGAATATCAACCCCAAGTAAGCCAACATTGCCCAAATCCGAGCCAGGGTTAAAAACATAGACATATCCGGCGGTTGCCGGTAGGAACTCGGCGATAACCTCTTCTTTATTTAAGACTTCTTTAACAGCTTGATAGTCTTTGATAACTTTTAAAGGTTTACCGCTGAATTCAAATAAAATATCATCTTTTTCCTGTTCATTGGAGATTACTACTATATCGCCGGTAAATAAATTGACGATATTATCGGAAAGCCCCTCTTCCATTCCGGAGATCATACCATTACCAACAGTCATTAATACAGCTCCGAAAAAGAGAATGACCCCTATCACTAAACTTTTTCCTTTATGCCGCCAGAGATTTCTCCAGGCAATTTTAAAGGCTAATCCCACAAAAATCACCCCTATCCTGCGATTAAGCCGTCTTTGATTTTGACGATATTTTTAGCGTACTTTAAAACCTCCGGATCATGAGTGGAAAAGATAAAGGTGGTTTTTTCCTTTTCATTTAATTCCCGCATTAATTCCAAAATCGATTCACTAGTCTCCGAGTCCAGGTTGGCGGTAGGTTCATCAGCCAAGACAATATCCGGATTTGTCACCAAAGCTCTGGCTATAGCCACTCTTTGCCGCTGCCCTCCGGATAACTCCGCCGGTTTATGTTCGATATAATCAATCAATCCAACTTCCCGGATTAAACTCTCCACTCTGGAGTCAATCTCTTCTTTTTTATGCTTTTTCATTAATAGCAATGGAAACTCCACATTTTCCCGGACATTAAGTACCGGTATCAAGTTAAACGTCTGGAAAATAAAGCCGATTTTATGTAACCGGACATCAGTTACCTGTTTATCGTTTAACTCGGTAATTTCTTCATCATGCACCCTGATACTGCCGGTAGTCGGTGTATCAATACAACCGATAATATTTAGTAAAGTCGTTTTGCCACTTCCGGAAGGGCCGATAATGGACATAAACGCACCTTCTTCAACCTGAAGGTTTACTCCCCGTAAAGCATGAACCGTAGTTTTTCCTAATGGATAGTCCTTTTTTACATTATTTACATCAATTACATTCATAATTATTAGGTCCCCTTTCTGATATTCAACTTATAGTACGATTTTATTTTTTAAACTCCTCACACCAACTTATTACAATTAGGTTAACCGTCAATTATCTTTGTTTCTATTTTAGTCAAAATGGTTTTATTTTTCCAACTCTACAATAATAACGAGTAACTCAGTAAATTTATTTCATGATTGAGGGATTTTTATAATTAAAAAATTTACTTACTTGTTCCTGATTATAACTAAAGTTATTCTAAGTTTCATCGTCAAATCCTACACTTTGATACAGGAAAAAGTAGGAGAAAGAACTCCTACTTTTGAATGAATAAAACAGTATTAATTAAGAATTATCCGGGAGTACGGATTAGTCATTTTCAGTCCTAGCCATATTAATAACGGTTTCCAATTGATTAAGATAATCTCTGAAAGCGCTTCTACCAAGCTCAGTTACCAGACAACTAGTGTGGGGACGTTTACCGACAAAACCTTTTACAATCTCCACATAACCAGCTTCCTCCAGAACCCGGAGATGAGCCCCTAGGTTGCCGTCGGTCAAGCCCAGTTTGGATTTGAGCCCGGTAAAATCAATCTTCCCAAATGAGATTAAGAGAGTCATTATTCCCAGGCGGGCTTTGACATGAAATATCTCGTTAAGTTCCAAAAAAATATCTTCAGCCAACTCTCAGCACCTGCTTCCGGAAGACGTATCCGGTAAAAATCAAACTTCCCCCACCCGCCAAAGATAACCAAATATAAAGATAAGGAACTGGGATAATTAAGGAAACTAGGGCTGTAAAAAGCAGCCAACAACCGACTATAGTAAGTTGCCGGTCCAAAAAGATACTATTGGCCAGGTAGATGATACCGAATTGAAAGGGCCAATAAGCGCTTATTAGGTTAATATTCAATGAACCGCAGAATGCCAAAATAAACAATATCCCGGACATTATCCACAATAAAAGAGTCAGCCAACCCAATTTTTTCAATAATGCCGGAGCAGGTTCTCTGCGGCGCCTCATCCGTTCTCCAAATATAATCGTACCGATAACACCAATTATCACATAAGTTAGCCAGATACTACTCATCATTTTTCCGGGAATAAAAAGCATACTAAGATAACCAACCAGCCAAATCACACCCCATAAGAAGAAAAAGGGATAACCAACGGCAATCTTAACCCGGCTTTCTTCGGCTAATTCCTTTAAATAATAAATCTGTTCCAATACGTCATTAGATTGTGTTTTCACAAAATCATCTCCTACTATATTATCGAAGACTGAATCCGATAACTATCATCATTTTCTTTAGTTATTTTAATTATAAATGTTCTTTCGGCAGCCCTATTATTAACTTTAAATTAATCCGCAATTCTGTTCATTCCTTCCATAATTATTCACTTTGTCATACAGAGTTAATTTAACTCTATTATATAAAGTACTGTGTGAAATTGCAATCTATTTCTAAAAAAGTTCGGTCTGAAAAAGTCTCTATATTTATTGGAGGACTTTTCCTTTTAAATAACGAAAATCAAAAAGCGAGATAATGTTTTTGGGGAGGAATTACTTTTGATTAGAGTCTATATAGTCGATGATCATCCTTTTATCCGGGAAGGATTAAAAACTTTTTTAAATAATAACAAAGAAATCGAAGTTGTTGGTGAAGCAGGTGATGGTGATACCGCATTAATTGAGTTAAAAAAATTGCAGCCTGATGTAGCTGTTGTTGACCTTCATTTACCCGGAATGGGAGGAATTGAACTTATCAGTGAGCTCAAAAAAAGCATTCTGAACGTTCAAATTATTGTTCTTTCTAACTTTTGTGAAGATGAGGAAATTATAGCCGTCATAGAGGCAGGAGCTCTTAGCTATGTAATGAAAGATTCCCCGCCGCAAAAACTGGTTGAAGCGATTATGGCCTCCCAAAACGACGAACCGGTTTTGCATCCCATGATTACCAAAAAACTAATGCAAAAGGTTGGCCATTCTAACCAATTGATTGAACCGTTGACAATTAAAGAAAAAGAAGTCTTACTCCTATTGGCAAAAGGGAAATCCAATAGAGAGATAGCGTCGTTATTATTCATCTCGGACTCCACCGTTAAAACTCATGTCAGTAATATATTAAAAAAATTAGAAGTAAACGACCGGACCCAAGCTGTTATCAAAGCACTTGAAATGAAACTTGTATAAAGGTAAAACAAATGAAAATAATTCCCAGTAAAAATATTATCAATGATGCTAAAAATGGCGGCTTAACCGGCGCCGGAATTTCCATTGCTCTCAACTTAATTAGCAACGGTTTCTCTATCAATCCGGCATTTTGGGTCAGCAGTATCGTTTTCGGTTTTTTTGTTGGATTTTTAATAACCGGAGGAAATGTTATTGTTATTAATGCCTTTCTGAAAGTGTTTCCTAATTATAATAAACCCCTTTTTCCTTTATTATTAATCATATATATTGTAAGCGTTGCCGTATTCTATGTTTTTACCTCATTATGCAATTTGTTCTTTTTATTAATCTCACCGCAGGAAATCTTTTATGTTAGTCTGGGAGTTGGCGTTTCCTGCATAATCGCTACCCTTTATTTTCTTTATGCCGAAGAAAAAGAAGAATTATTACGTTTGGAAAAAGAGAATCGCCGACTCGCCGTAATTGAGGAAAGAAACCGGATAGCCCGAGAGTTACACGATTCAGTCTCTCAAAACTTATTTGGAATTAACTTAAATCTTAATAATCTAAACTATGTTTTATCTGATGGTCCGGAAAAGGCGCAAGAAATAACCAATTTAACTCTGGAGATGGTTGAAGAGGTCCAACAAGATATGCGATTGATGATTTATGAATTAAAACCGAATATTCTTTCTGAAAAAGGCTTTATTGAAGCAATCAGAAATTTGGTTAATCTGTTCCAGATTCGGTATAACCTGAAAATTAGCTGCCTAATAACCGGAAGTGAAGAACTTTTAGACGATCAAAAACAACTGGCATTTTATCGAGTGATTCAAGAGGTACTAAACAATGTTGTTAAACACGCTGAAGCAACTAATGTAAACATAGATATTAAGTTACAAAAAAACACTGGAATACTTAGAGTTCGAGATAATGGAAAAGGTTTTATACCAACTGAAATTATTAGAGATGATCACCTGGGGCTTAAAGGAATAAAGGAACGCGTAGAACAGCTAAAAGGTGAATTTAGAATTCAATCAATTCCCGGAAAAGGTACAATGGTAATAATAAAATTATAAAGTGAAGATATCCTCTTCTTCTGCTTCTTTTTTAATCTAAAATTTTTATGGATAAAAAAATCTCCTTATAAACCGGTTTTACCTCCACATAGTCTTGTATATAAGGGAGTCCACCAAAAGTATGAAAAAAAATCCCCCTTTCTTCTTATTTAATAATTAGACATTTGACAGATGCGAAATTTACGTAACAACCTATAATTAAAACTATAATTATCTGATCTCTGAAATAAGGAGTTGTTATTTATGTCTATTTTACTAAAACAAAAGGGTAATATCATTATTTACTTTAATGCTTTTTTGGCCGGACTTTTATTTTTTGGTTTTATGACCATTATTAGTTTTAAGGTTAACGCGGTTGGATCTGAAAACAATGTTGCCCTTTTAGAACAAGGAAAAGAATTGTTTTTTAAAGGTAGAGAAATGATTTACAATACTGATGCATCTTTTACGGAAGTTAATTACATTCTCAATAATAGCAAAGAAGTCTTTATCAAAATGTCCGATAATTTTAATAAAAATTATTGGTTAGCCCAAGTGGAATTCTTAATAGCGGAAAAAGCTGAAAATTCCGGTGATAAACAACAAGCCGCCAATAAATATTCCGAGAGTGAGAGTTTAATTCGCAAAGCGCTGAAACTTAACTCAAAATCAAGTGACGCAAATCGGTTACTGGCTGATACAATTATGCGATTAACGGATTATAAAGGTGGTTTTTATGCGATGACCCAGGGACCGCAGGCATATAAACTACTTGTTAATGCAATCAAATTAGATCCGAAAAACTATGCGGCTATGAATTCTTTAGGCGTTTATTACTTATGCGCGCCGGCGATAGGTGGCGGCAGTGCTGATAAAGCAATTCAAACTTTGCAAAATGCTTTGGAAAGTAAGGATGAATACGATAACTTTATCTCCAACACCTGGATGGGAAAAGCATTTCAATTAAAGAAAAACAACCGTAAAGCAGCCGAATATTACAAGAAAGCTTTGACGATTTATCCAAACAGTTCTTTGGTAAAAAGTTATTTGACAGAGGTAGATGTAATCCAATAGATAAACTTCTAGGAGACCGTTTTATTTAATTTTAATGCCGGAATCTTCGGAAAGGAATGAGTAGTATAAATGTTTAATAAAATATGCTTGACTTTATTGATTGTAATAATCTTGCTTATTACTAATATTTCGATGGCCATAGCCGAAATTTCTCCTATTTGGCCACTTGAAACCAATTTAATCGGTCTTGACTATAAATATAATATTAAATCTTTCTCTCCTTATATCGGTATGGCAATTGGTCTGGATACCGGTGATATTTATAAACATCTGGGAACTACTATTACATTTGAAAAAGTTAAATTTGATATTAATTACGGTTTCTGGCTAAATCAAGGAATACCAGGATATATTGATCAAACAGGCATTGAAGGAACCATGTTTTATGCTTTTTCACCGGACCAGAACATTATGATTTCTCTTTTTGATGGTGAAGTAAGCTCTGAAGAAAAGGAACAAACATCCGTAGATTCAATTTTTATTAGGTACGATCAACCGTTATTCAATATTCATGGTTGGCAATTGAATATCTATTCGGAAATCACCGCCGGATTAGCCGAGCAAACCGAGGATGCGTTTTTTGCTCATAAGTTAATATTACCTTTAAAATATAATAATTTCAAAATAATCCCCACATTTGGTACTATTAATCAGGATGATGTAATTAAGCCTTATTATGATTTAGCTGATTTTGTCCGTGGATATCCCGAAAAAAATATAACCGGGGATCAAGCGGTTGCATTAACCGTAGAACAACAGTATCCCCTATTTCTTTATAGTGAGAACCCTTATCTCAGTTCATTACAGGGAGTAATTTTTATTGATGGAGGCAAAGTATTTAAATCTAATGAAAATACTAAAGATATAGACATCCATAGTAGCGTCGGAGCAGGCTTGGTTCTATATTTGGTCAAAGTTGATATGGGATTGGTAGAAGCAGTAACTGATGAAGGAGATTGGGGAACATTATTCTATTGTAAACTGACTTTTTAATCTAAGGAAGCGCTGATTAATTAAAAATCTACCGATTTTGCGTTTCGCAAAATGCTTAATGCCGCATATTTGTTCGCGCAAAATCGGATTAATCAGCGCTTCCCTAAAACCCACTTTAGAAATTATCTCCGCTAAGTCCTTCCCATCAGCCAAACTAACCTAGAGAGGCGATGGGATTTTTTATTTAAATTGAAATCGGTTTCCAAATTCTTTTCTATTGTCCCATTGCAGATCCCACGCCTCTCATGTATAATAAAAAATTGTTGATTGCACAATCCCTGATATATTTAATGAAACTATATAGTATACCGGAGGAATTCTAATGATTGCATTACAGGAAACCCTAAAAAACGAAATTAACCGGCGTCGAACCTTTGCGATTATTTCCCATCCCGACGCCGGAAAAACTACTCTTACTGAAAAATTATTGTTATATGGAGGCGCAATTCATCTAGCCGGCTCGGTTAAAGCCAGAAAAGCCCAGAAACACGCAGTATCCGACTGGATGGAGATTGAAAAACAAAGGGGTATCTCGGTAACCTCAAGCGTACTTCAGTTTGAATATAACGGCCATAAAGTCAATATTTTGGATACCCCAGGGCATCAGGACTTTAGTGAAGATACTTACCGGACTTTGATGGCGGCCGATAGTGCGGTGATGTTGATTGATGTCGCCAAAGGAGTCGAAGCCCAAACTATTAAGCTGTTTAAAGTCTGTAAACAACGGGGAATCCCGGTTTTTACCTTTGTCAATAAACTGGACCGGAATGGAAAAAGCCCTTTTGAGTTGATGGAGGAGATTGAAAAAGTATTGGGGATTGTCTCATACCCTATGAATTGGCCAATTGGACTGGATGGAGATTATAAAGGAGTCTATAACCGGCGGCAGGCACAAATCGAGCTTTTCGACAGCTCCGGAGCACATGGCCAGTGGGCACTTCCTTCGACCATAGGAAGTGCGAATGACCCAGCCTACACGGAAATATTGGGGCGCGACATTCACGAAGCGCTTTGCAACGATATTGAACTCCTGGATACCGCCGGTGAGGCCTTCGACCTCCAACGAGTGCTCCGAGGTGAATTAACCCCGATGTTTTTCGGTAGCGCCATGACCAACTTCGGAGTCCGACCTTTTCTGGAGGAGTTTTTACAATTAGCGCCACCTCCATTGCCCCGCCAGACTTCCGAAGGAGAAGTCCAGCCGGATGCCGAGTCTTTTTCCGCTTTTGTTTTTAAAATTCAAGCCAATATGAACCCGGCTCACCGTGACCGGCTGGCTTTTATCAGGATCTGTTCCGGAGTATTTAATAGAGGAGCATCAGTTTACCATGTACAAACCGGAAAAATAATAAAACTGGCTCAACCACAGCAATTCATGGCCCAGGACCGGGAAATTGTCGAAGAAGCCTATCCGGGAGATATTATCGGTTTGTTTGATCCGGGAATCTTTGCGATTGGAGATACTTTATGCGCCGAAAATATGAGACTGAAATTTGAAGATTTTCCGGTTTTTCCACCGGAACAATTCGCCCGGATTCAACCGGTCGATACGATGAAAAGAAAACAGTTTATCAAGGGTATCACCCAGCTCTCTCAAGAGGGAGCGGTTCAGCTTTTCCGTCAGCCCGATAGCGGTTATGAATCTTTCATCGTGGGAGTTGTAGGCAGCTTGCAATTTGATGTATTGCGATACCGGTTGCAAGGGGAATATGGGGTAGAAATTCAGTTGCAAAATCTCAATTATACAATGGCCCGGTGGTTGGCTGGGGACGAACTTAATGCTAAAACTAAAATCGACCTCCAAGGCGATCCCTTGGTTGAAGATATTCACAACCGTCCGGTAGCGCTTTTCCGAAGTGAATGGTCTTTCCAGATGGCCGCCCAAAAGAACCCCAAAGTTCAGTTTCTAACCGCCCCTTTGCGAGGAGTAGAGTAAACCAGGAGTCAGTAATTTAGGAGCCAGGAGCCAGTACTATTATAAGTGAGATTAATGGTCTATAAAGAACAAAATCATCGCCCTGGGCAGAATATGAAAACTATTGTAAATTTAAAAACCCCTTGGGCTGATGTTTATTTTTGTCTCAATCCCCAAGGGTCTGGGTTATTTTTTTCTTCAAAGTACAGACTAGCCCGTTTACGGGGTTGAGAAAATTTATATCTACAGCCCAGAGGTTTTGATTATCTTACGGATTATCTTCTGCTCTGGGCTAATGAGTAAGCATATTTTAGGTTAATATTATACAAACTTGAAATCAACTCGAAATTATCCTAATTCCTGGCTTTTGAATACTTTCCCTCGGAATTACTTACTTTTATGATATACTCACCCCAATAATCCGTCCGATCACAAAAGTAACCACTGCGGCGGCTAAGCCGAATAAAACTTGGCGCAGGCCCGACGATAACGGATTTTTTCCGGTCATTAGAGTAATTAATGCTCCGATAATAAACAATCCTAAAGCGCTGAATCCGGCGCTAACCATGATACCGGTTGTACCGGTGAAGAAAGCGTAAGGAATAACCGGGATAATGGCCCCGACCGCGAAAAGGATAAATGAAGTAATGGCCGCTTCCCAAGCTGAACCTCCAAGTTCTTCCGGATCAATCCCCAGTTCTTCCCGGGATAATGTATCCAAAGCGGTTCTGGGATCGGAAATTAGTTTATCGGCCAACTTCCGCGCCTCTTCAGCCTCAATCCCTTTTGCCTGATATATCAAGGTTAATTCTTCTTTCTCTTCTTCCGGGACTTCCATCAATTCCCGTTGTTCAATCGTTAATTGATGTTGATATAATTCCCGCGAACTTTGAACCGATAACCACTCACCCAAAGCCATAGAAAGAGCGCCAGCCAATAAACCGGCCAGACCGGTTACAAAAATCTCTCTGGCCGAGACTCCTGCTCCGGCTACTCCCATAACTAAACTAAATACTGAAACTAAACCATCGTTTGCTCCTAAAACGGCTGCCCGAAGAGCGTTTCCGGCTGTTCCCCGGTGCCGTCCTTCAAAACGGGCCAGATCACTTCCCTGCAGTCCGGTAGTATTATTGGCTAAGTACTCGAAGATTCGGGCATGTGAACTTTCATCCGCCGGCATATTTACGGATTCGGCATCCGCTTGACCAATATAACCGGAAGCGGCAGTCCTTTCCAACGAGGCGATCGAAGGTAAAACAAAGGCCGGACCCATCTTAGAGGCCATCCAGCCATATATTCTAGTCCGCCAGCCAAGATGATAATTGGAGGGTTCTACCCCGGCCTCGCGGAGTTTATTGCTCCAAAACTCAGCATGTTTGCGCTCGGTTTCGACGAGTTTTCGATATACCGCGGCCAAATCAGGGTTTTGCTCGGCAGCGGCTAAGCTTTGATATAAAACAATAGCTTCCTGCTCGGACTGTAGGTTTTCCTGATAACGTTTGATTTCATTATTTGGTCTCATGGGAACTCTCCTAACCGGCTTTAAGAACCAATGTGTTTAAATATTATTTATAAAATCAAGTAGTCCCTTTTCACTTAGCCCTATCCCCAAAACTCCATCCAATCTGTTGGTTAATATCCCATTTTCAAAGAGGAGTATGGTTGGTACTACATTAACTTCATATTTATCGGCTATGATTTCCTGATTATCCTGAACCATCACCATATCTTCTCTTTCTTGGGCCTGTTTTTCAAATACGGGTAAAAACCTTACGCAAAAAGGACACCAAGAAGCATAAATAAGCATCATAACCCTGTCTTTGGTTTTTAATAATTCATTAAAGTCAGATTCATTATTTATGGAAGCGCTGATTATATATAAACTGTGATTCGCTTTGTTCACTCCATTTTCCTCCTTAGAAAATGCTATCGACGCTTGTCGTTCACCCAGCCTTATTTTCATTCTTTCAGGTGCGCAGCGGAGGCTGGCGTGGACGACTTAGAAAATGCTATCGATGCTTGTTGTTTACCCAGCCTTATTTTCATAATTTCAGTCTTAATCCAGCACCTTTTTTAACACGGAGTTTAATTCTTCTATCTTATACGGCTTAGAAACAACTCCACTAAATCCGTATTCTGCAAAATTGGACAAGGCCAGATCATTGGAATAACCGGAAGTAACGATCGCTTTTATCTGGGGATCAATCTCCCTTAACCTTTTGATGGTTTCCTTGCCTCCTAACCCGCCGGGTATGGTTAGATCCATAATAATTAAGTCAAATGCTCTTCCCCCATTTTTTGCAGCAGTGTATAAATCTATAGCTTCCTCTCCCTCCCGGGCACAAGCAACTTCATAACCAATCTCGGATAATAACTCCCCAGCCGCATTTCTAATCATTTCTTCATCATCCATTAATAAAATCCGGCCAATTCCTTCATTGATAACAGCGGCATTTTTATTTTTTAACGATGATTTAATATCTATAGCCGGAAGGTATATGAAAAAAACTGTTTCAATTCCCGGCTCCGATCTTACATCAATATAACCGTTATGTCGGGAAATAATCAAGGCGGAAGTAGCTAGTCCTAGACCGTTGCCGCTATTTTTAGTGGTAAAATAAGGATCAAATATTTTGGAGAGATGTTCCGGAGGTATTCCCATCCCGGTATCTGTAATCGAAATCTTTACATACTTGCCGGGGTTAAGCGGAAGAAGATTTTCTTTATCGATCATATAATTACGAGCTTCAATTTTAATTATTCCTCCACTAGGCATTGCTTGATCGGCGTTAATAACGATGTTGCTGATTACCTGACTTATTTGCCCGGAATCGGCATCAATCATCCATAAGTTTTTAGCGATGGTATATTGACATTTACATCTGGAACCCCTTAAAACAAATTTTACCGACTCTCTTATCAACTCATTCAAACAAGTGGCTTTTTTTACCGGAGAGCCTCCTTTAGAGAAAGTCAACAATTGCTGGGTAAGATTGGCAGCTTGTTTGATGATATCTTCCACGGTAGAAAGAGGTTTAAATATATCTTTCCCTTTTTCCAGTTTCATTTTAATAAGTTGGATATTAGCTAGAATACCCGCCAGCAAGTTGTTAAAATCATGAGCTAACCCTCCGGCTAATACCCCTATTGATTCGATCTTTTGAATCTTTAATGATTCCTCTTCAATTTCTTGTTGCCGGGTGATATCACGCATACATTCAATAGCTCCGATAATATTCCCATTATTGTTTTTTAAGGGTGATGCTTTAATTTCGATTATCCTTTGCTTCCCAATCGGTAGAAAATCAACTAAAGTCCGGGCATAGATATTTTCGTTCTCCCGGATCACCGAGTAATAATTGTCTTCCAAGGGCTGATCCGACCAAATATAATCAATAAGCATCGGGCGTTTCTTACCATAAAAAGTCACCGAATATTCTTGATCTTTTTTACCGATTATTTCTTGTTTGCAAACCCCGGTCATAGTTTCTATAGCCCGATTCCAAGCGATTACTGTTTTATTTTGGTCTAAAACAAAAGTCGCATCCGGTAAAAATTCGATGATTTGTTGGAGTTGGTTGGTCAAACGAAGGGTTTCTTCCACTTGCTTTAGTTTGGTAATATCACGGTGAAAACCAATGAGTGCAATAGGTTCTTCGTCACGATTAAAAAACGTTCTTCCATGTGTCTCGATTAATATTTCGGTTCCGTCTTTTCGGAGGCAAGGTATTTCTAAATTAAAATCATTATTAGTAAGCTTATAATCAATTATTTTATTAATAGTCTTCTCTCTTATACTTGGTTTATGTAATATATTGGCCTCTTTTCCAATTACCTCTTCAGCATTATAACCAAAAATGTCAACTGATTTTCCAGTCCATTGCTGAATAACTCCATTATAATCCGTCACAGTTACCGCATCAGGCATATGTTTTAACAATTCCGCCGCCAACCTCAAATCTTCCTCCAGCTTTTTTCGTTCGTTAATGTTGGTGGCAACAATTAAAATATCAGTCTCGCCTGTCTTGGTTTTTAATATGTTTGCCACCCATTCGAACCAGATCCAACTACCATTTTTATGCCGGATTCTGCTTTCATATGTAAAAGGTTCTCGGTCTTTTAAAAGAGGAGGAATTTTTTGATTAAATTCTAAAACATCTATTGGATGTAATAATTCCAAAATATTTTTAGCCGGAATTTCTTCAGATTCATATCCCAACAAAACTTGAAAAAGCGAATTAGTGAAAAGAATATCACCGTTGACAGTTAATTCAAAAATAATTAAGTTACAATTTTCAACGAGTAATTTAAATCGTTCCTTATTAAAATCCCATGAGTTTTCTATGGTCATGGTCTGGTTAGTCATAATATTCCCCTCCAAAAAGTATTGGAGCAATACGTTTAAACCTAAATTCATTATTAAATATTTTCTTAATTATTCTGTTAGTCTTCCGTATTTCCTGCTTTTCCCTTGTATTTACATATTCATTTATACCTATTTTGCAATTCAATTGATAACCTTTTGTAACAATTAAATAATGAAATCTGCTATATAATTAATATAGTGAAGAAAATAAATCCCAAACTAAGTAACAAATAGAGAAAAAAAACGTTTATATAATTAAAGGAACTTCTTAAGTCTACTAATATTGGCAGTCTGGTTTTATTACAAAATCTTAAAATATTATTAATCGAAAAGGAGAACAGCCATGAGAAAAAATGAAGAATCCAAAAAAGTAGTAAGTAGTGAGGAAGTTAAAGAAAAGCTTAAAAAAGAAGCATCTCTGGATTCGATAACTTTCGTTGGCAACTATAGACCGGCTACAAATTTAGGGGATGGGCGCTGGCAGTATAAAGGAAAAACTTATAAAGAAGAATCGTTATAATACCGTATATTTTACATTGAAGACGCAAAAATACCTTATTTGCGTCTTATTTATTTTAAACTAATCCCTCGTGTGTCATAGCTGCCAGAATAAACCAGATAAGCCTCTGTCCCGCCGAATAATAAATTAGTAACGGTTTGAGTTCCCGATTTTTATCCATTTTCCTGGCTGCCCAAAGCTGTGGAATGAAGTTTGACGATGTTGTAGATGGCTCCGATGAGGGTGATCATGGTCTGCGAAGGGGTAAGCAAGTGTAATAAACTGGCAATAACAGTCCCCAAAGGTGTTAGACCGTTTGCAGTCTAAGAAATAAAGCATCACCCAGATTGGTTATTATATTCCGTCGATAATTATGCTCGACATTTCTTTGATAAGGTTTCATATTATTAATTAATCAATTGCAAAAAACCATTTGATATCTGTTACTTTGTTATCTTTGAAGGTGAACCATAAAAATATCTCAGTACCGATTCTATTATTATAGGTATATCTAAAATTTCCCTCAGCTGTTTCAACTGGGTCACCAATTTGCTCAATGACATATTCTTTGGTAACTCCAACACTAAGTCCGTAGTTAAAACTAAATTTTGGATTGGATACTTTTTGGGTGAAAATGAATTCTTTTCCTTGGGCGCCATAAACACTGATTTCCAATCCATCATAAGTTAAGTCATAAATAGTATCGGTTAACCCTTCCTGATGTCGGTTGGCAACCTTCCTGATTTGAATCTTCCAAGGCTCTCCCAAGGTCTTAATAACCTCTTCTTTGGTGCTGTTATAATTAAAATCCAACCCTTGGATACCTTGAAGGACCACTTCAGCTAATCTTTGTTGGTGAGGGTTATTATTGTCTTCAATGTTAAGATTATCTTCCTGATTTTTTTCGCTGGAAGAACCTTGGGAGAAATTAAAGTCAAATAACGAGCGAATTTTTTCTCTCTGAATATAGACATTTAATTCCCCGGGAGCTTTTCTATTACCAATTCTTGCTTTCGCCATTCCCCGAAGTTTCTTGACCAACTCATCCTCGGGATAGACCACCAGATATTTATCGGCTTGTTTGATGGCTTCAATAAAATCTCCCCGTGAATAATAGATTAGAAACAAATAGATATTGGCGGTACCAGGAAATCTACTATCTAAAAACAACTCATCAGTAGCTAAGGTTATTAATTTGGAATTATTTGATTTAAAAACAACCGTTAATTTGGAATTATCATCTTTTTCACTAATTTTAAATGAAAAAAGCTTTGAACTATATAACACACCTAAAACCAGATGGTTAACATTAGGAAGATTTGTGTTCATTAATATAGCGTTCTTCAAATGTGTTTCAGCATTCCGCCAAGCCTTTTTATCATTAAGTTGCAAACCCAATTGGTAAAAACGCCCTAGCAAACTTTCTTTTTCCCAATCCGTACCTTGCTGACTTATCAATTCTTCTAATTCGGTTATCACTTTTTCCCAATATGCTTTATAAATTTTTATGCTTTTAGGGTTGTCCATTTTTTCCGGATCGTTTAACTTTTGCGACAGATACTCAAGTTCAGAATAAAAATCACTAAGATTTTCACTGACTGTTGGAATAAAATAACCTTTATCGGAAAACCCTTTTATAGGGAAAAACCAACCTCCGGTAAAAGAATTGTTCTCAAAAAAAGAATTTTCAGTAATTATAACTTCTTTATCATCGGAACATAAAAGATTTTCGGCTGTATTACTATGAATTTGAGTATTTTTTAATCTTAAACCGGTAGTATTACAAATATTGAACAAAGCGTTTCTGGTATATAATCGAATAACCTCTCCAGGCAATGTATTGTTATCACTGATCTCACAATTTTCGATCAGAACTGATGCGCAATTAAAGAAATTAATAAAATTCAATCCATGGTTATTGATAAAATAAGATTCACTGAACTCCAATCCGGTTGAATCCAAACAAGTAAAAATTCCTAAAGAACAATCCTTGATTGTCGAATTGGAAAACTTAAAAGAACTTACTTTAGATAAACTTAAGCCCTCAACACCAGAATAAATAATTGAACTTTCAATATATACTTCGGAACAGTTTTCAAAAGCCAAAACTCCACTTTTACATTTTTCCTCTCCTACTAAATGGCCTATTTCCAGATTTTTAAGAGTAATATTACGGCAATCCTTAAAAACCATTACATAAGTTAATGGGTCTTCAGTCCGAATCTCGGCTAATTGTTCTCCAACACCAATAATAGTAAGATTCTGAACCCCAGATATTACTAATTGTTTTTTTCCCTCGTTCGGATAATTCGGTTCCGAAAAATCCGCTAAAGAGAAATCATAAATACTTGGAGAAAGCTGAATAATCCGGTTGGACCCGATAGACTGAAGCAGTTCGTTCACATTAGTAACCGTAATTACTTCCGGTTCCAGGATTAATCTATCAACCGGTATTTCAGCGCCGACCGTAATTAAGGCAACAGTAAAAAGTAGTATAATGAGAACAACGGAAAAGAGTTTCGGCATAATCACTCACCTCAAAACTGGGACTCTCTCCTCATAAAATAGATTCTATATATAAATTTAGTTTATTATGTAAAATATTCCAAAATAATACTCTTTATGGACTACTCCTGTTTTATTATTCTGTAAACCCATAATACTTTCCTGCTTTTGCCTTGATGGTATTAGCTATTTAATGAAAAAAGGATCACTTATAATTATAATGGTCCTATTATAGAATGGAATCATAATTAAGGGAGTTTCATATTTGCATTAAATTAATTTCAGCTACAATATATAGTGAACAATTGGATATGACTATCAATATATTGTAGCTGAATGTCAAAATTCTTAATTATGAAAATCCCTCAATTATTAAAAAAATGTACTAATCATTCAAATATTTTTCTGTTATCTCCCGTGTTACAGCCTTCTTATCGGAAACTTCATAAATATATTTATTTCACTTACATGCCGTATTGAGGTTTAATTTCTGTTGCCACTTGATTCAATTTCTGATGCATTCCATCGATATCTTTCTGAAATGTCCTTGCTATAAGCCATAAAAATATCGCACAGGGAATCCAAAAAGCGGCTGAAACACTTATAGCGGCAGTTAAACCAAACATTACCGAGAGGTTCCCGGCTACGTATTTACCCAAACCATTCCCCACCGAATCCGTTAGGTTAAAAATAGAAAAGATAGCCCCGCGGTTTTCCGGAACATTGACATCAAGCAACATTGTCCGCATGTTGGGGCCGGTCATAGAAGCGAAAAATGCCGCTATTAAACCAAAAATACAAGTTCCGATTAGCTCTCCCGCCGGAATAAAGAGAAAAAGATATAAGGTTATCGCTGTCCCAATTAAGGTGGTTATAGAGCAAAACAACGGTAAATATGAAGCGTTTTTCTTTAGTAACTTACTGCCGATTATTCCACCGGTAATAGTCCCTAAAATATTACCGATGGCGAATAATAAAAAGATCGTAGTTGCTTGCTCAATGGTTAGGAACTTGATATCGCTTAAAAATTTTACTAAAAAAAGCGGAATGGCTCCCCAGGGAATGGTACCCGCTGCTCCTTGTAAAAAAAGCAAAACATTAGTTTTTATCTTAGCCAGACTAATATAATCCGACAATTTTATAGTTTTGGTATAAACATAACCTTCAGCTATCATCCGTCGTAACGATTCCTCACTGGCGCCCCGTTTCGGCTCTGTTACCAAAATGTAGAAAAGCACTAATATCAATAAATTAGGTACAGAGATTGCAATGAAAGGGAACCGCCATCCATAAACAGGACCAAGATATCCTCCCACTAACTGCCCCAAAATCTGACCGACTCCGATAACAGTTGTCATCCAGGTTACTGCAATAGCACGCTTCTTCTCATCATACAGATCACCCAACATCGAAAAAACTACCGGAAAAGAAGCGCCGACACCAATCCCGGTTAAAACCCGCAACCAAAAGAACTGTTGATAATTTGTAACAAAGGCCGTAAGCAGGCACGGGATTTGCCCAATGAGAACCGTAAAAGTAAAAAGGTTTTTCCGATTGCCTTTATCTGATAAATAACCCCAGATAAGACTGATTGCCGCCCCTACCAGAGTAAATAGACCGCTCATCAAACCAATAGCGGCGTCATTAACATGAAACTCAGCTTCAATCGGTCCAAGCATCGAATTGATAATATTCTGATCAGCATTTAATAAACCAACTACTATTAGCATCAAGACTAAAGCTAAATTGCCGTTACTACCCACGGAACCACCACCTATAATATTTACTATCTTCTTCTATATTCTGGAAAAACAAATAAAATTCCTGCTTGCATAATAATATATTGCCCACTGCTCAGATTAAAGATTTTTCAACTAACCTAAAAGCAGGAAAAGAGGGTCTTAACTTCGAAAATATATAAATACATATAGCTCAGTTACGAGGTGTATTAATGACTGAATATGTTCAGGTCCGTTGCCCTTGGTCCGTCAATAACCCTTTATTAATAGATTACCATGATCATGAATGGGGCACCCCCGTACATGATGAACAAAAACATTTCGAGTTTCTAACTCTGGAAGCAATGCAAGCCGGTCTTAGTTGGTTCATAGTATTAAAAAAACGGGAGAGCATCCGTCAGGCTTTTGATAATTTTGATTATAAGAAAATCGCCGAATATAGTGATGAAGATTCTGAGAGGATTTTAGCAGCGCCGGATATAATTCGCAATCGCCGAAAAATTGAAGCTACAATCCATAACGCCCGGATGTTTTTAAAAGTGCAACAAGAATTCGGCACTTTTGATAAATATATCTGGGGATTCGTTAATTACCAACCAATAATTAATTCTTTCACTACTATGAGTGAAACTCCGGTCACCACCGAATTATCAGACCGGATTAGCAAGGATCTCAAACAACGCGGATTTAAATTTCTGGGTTCAACCATAATTTATGCTCACTTACAGGCTATTGGAATTGTAAACGATCATTTAATCAGCTGTTTTAGATACGAGGAATTAATTATTAGCTATTAGTTATTGGTTCATTAGTTTTGGGTTCATTAGTGTTTTTTCATCGATCCCATTAAATAGTTGTTAGTACATTTTGTTCATTTGTCCAGTAATTATTTTTGTTAAATCTTAATTTATATTGGGGTTTGGTTTAACTAATAACGCATTTACAGTATTAATTTGCTTACAACTAATAACTAATTACGAATTTTCTTATATCTCATGCTCAAAATCTTGGGGGTAATAATGGGAAACAGTCACTTTGACTTGGATAAACTACTTCGTTTTTTTAAAAAGGGGAATATCGTTTATCTTGAAGGAGACCCTGCAGTTCAAGGATTTTGGATTAAGACGGGCGCTGTGGAATTACGACGGCGGTTTAACTCCAATGAACTTATAATCGGTACTTGTGGACCAGGTGATTTTTTTGGAGTCGTCCCTACGGTTGATAGATGGGTCTATACTGAAACAGCCGAGGTTTCCCAAGACTCGGAGATTTTTATTCTTAAACCGGCTGATCTGGAGCAACTGGTCATCAATAACCCATCCATCGGCTTTGATATAGTTAATAATTTATCAAACCAATTACGGGAACTAGATAATAAACTGGATAAACTGTCGAAGAAATAGGTGAAGTAGTTGATAGCTGAAGCTAAAGTATATAGTTGACAATTGATAGTTTATAGTTAAAAACGAAGATCAATAACTAATTAACTCATCTTAACTAAAAATAATAACTATACAATATAGACTATAAACTAAACTAAACACTGTAAACTTTACGCTATAAACTAGATTATACTGATATGATTGGAGTTAAGCTGCATGTTTGATGAGGTCTTATTGAAAAAATTTATTCAAGTTTATGAAGCGGATCAAGTGATTTTTTCCGAATCAGAGCCCGGACACGAGATGTATATTATTAAATCCGGCCGGGTCAAAGTAGTTAAAACTAAAGGTTCTGAGGAGAAATTACTGAGTTTGCTCGGTCCGGGGAGTTTATTTGGTGAAATGGCATTGATCGAAGCCAAACCTCGCTCCGCTACAGTTGTAGCCCTGGAAAAAACCGAAGTTTTAATGGTTACTTACACCGATCTGGAACAGATTTTAAGTTCCAAACCGGAGTTTCTTTATAAACTAATCAAAGTATTCTGCAAGCGGATCCGGTTTACCAGTTGTCAGATTAATAATTTTTCCATCAAATCCATTCCCGGTCGGATCGCTGATTTATTAATAATACTAACCGAAGACGTCAATTCTACTTCCGAGGAATCCGTCAAGTTGGGGGCAAATTCCACCGATATCAGTCAAATGACCGGTTTAGACGTCAGGGAAGTCGCCTCCTCCCTTGAAAAATTTGTAGTGGATGGTTTGATTGCGCTTAATGGCGATCAGTCCATTTCGGTTAAAAACTTAAACGGACTTAAAAGCGCCCGGAACTTTTATATTAATAAAGATAGTCTAAATATCAATAAATAGCCATCATACTATTTATCAGGCTCCGGTTTCTCTTTTTCCATATCCTTAACATATTGTAGCACCGATAAACCCAGTACCATTGCTTTAAAACGTAATGAACCAGGTTGTTCCCTTACAGTCTGCTGGATTTCTTCATTTTTCAATACTGCTTGAAGTTCCGGTGGTATCTCCGGCATTTTCTACACCTGCCTTAAGAATCAAGATAAACAATCATCATTTAATTTTTCCACTTTATTTGTAAATATAATAAACTAATACTTGACCAATTATTCCAAATAAAAAAGACTTTAACGGGCAAAACAACACCCATTTAAGTCTTTTTCATCATAGAAATTAGACTATTTTTTAGGATATCCCAATGGCATTATGTATAAAGGAATCTCATCGTTAGCCAGGGATAGACCTTCGTTTATCACTTTTGCATTAATAGTTCCTACCAAACGGGTCCCCAAACCAAGCGCATTGGCCGCTAGATATATATTCTCTCCGATACATCCGGCTGTAGCGTGAGCAAGATTAACTCTTTCTTCCTTACCAACATAAAAAGGAAATTTGTTTAGTTTTGCAGTCATTAATAAGACATAAAACGCAGTTTTAATATCGCCTTGGACTCCGGCCTTTTCCTTCAGTTTTTTATCGGAAATAAACTTTAACCGGTTTTGTTCCGGCTCATAACAATAATATTTTATTCATATATTTATCCCTCCAAGATTACACTTTTTTATTTTGAAAATATCATTTTGACTATATCTAAAATGAATGCCTAGGTTTCGTAAGAGACACCTTAGCTATCCTTAGCTCCGGCTGAACACAATCCTTCGTCTAATCGCATTACTGCTTTGGGAGCAGTGATTCGGAGATGAATATTCGAAGAAGCAGAGTGGTATCACGAAGCTGATTCAAGAAGTTAATTCACGAAGAATTGCGCCACATTGCTGGACCTAAGTCAGATACACTAAGACCCAACGACGACATTGCTTTTGTTACTTTTGATTTTTTTGGATGCGGTGATACGCCCCTTGAAGAAGGAAATCATGGGCTTGACAATGTGGCTGACGAAGCTGTAGAAAAGATTTTTGAATGGCTTATACCGAATATATTATAACAGCAACCCATCGCCCTGTCTGGTGCATACATCAATATAACTAGAAATTGAAAGGAAACATAATCATGGAATACCAAAAACAATTAACTGATCCCAATATTTTCCCGGATGAAAATGTTTTAGAAGCGGTACTTGGAAACGGATATTTCATCTATCGTGATTTATTGGATTTATTCGCAAATAATGACATATCCATTGAATGGAGATACTATAATGATGGTAAGATGTGGTTATGTAAGGCAAGTAAAAAGAAAAAGACCATCGTCTGGATGTCGGCAGTAAAAGGATTTATCCGGGCCACCATATATTTTCCGGAAAAATATATTGATGGAATTTATAGCCAAAAGATATCGGAAGAAACAAAAGAAATGATAAGAAAAGCTAAGAATATCGGGAAATCAAAAGGTTGTACTTTTGAAATGAGTAACAAACATGTATTACAGGAATTTAATGAAATAATGCAATATAAACTTTCATTGAAATAGCAGTCACACCAGTACCGTAATAATATCATCCCATTGAGTAGTATAAGAAGATGACAACCTGGCCTGCCTCATCTGCCAGCTTCCCTTCACCCCCTGGATGGCTGTTTTAACCATCTCCCGCCCGTACTTGGCATTAATCCGATCCATGGTTTTCATAATCTCCGCTTGTTTTTCCAAGTTTATCTCATCGCCAAACAAAGAGCCCTGGACCGCTGTTTCCGGCACAATCTCGGCCACGATTACTCCCGCTTTTTTATACCGGTATCCCGAACGATAAATTAATTCCAACGAATACAAAGCGGCTTTAATCAATTCCAGACTGCTACTGGTGGCTATCGGGAGTTTATAAACATATTCGGGAGAATATTGGGGATCATTTTGATTGAAACGATTAGTTTCCAGAAACACTATCAGCACACCGGCACAGCTTTTCTGTTTTCTCAGCTTATAACCACACTTGGCCGCATAGGTAGCGACGGCTTCTTTTAGCGGTTCTAAGTCGGTTTGAAACTCCCCGAACGAACGTGAAGTACAAATGGCTTGTTTAATAGGAGGATTGGCTTCCAAAGGCAGACAGCGGATGCCCTCCAATTCTTTTTTGATCCGCAACCCGTTAATAGTTAGATGTTTCTTCACCCAACTATCAGGCATCAAAATAAAATCCCAAGCGGTCTTAATCGCTTGTTTTTTCAAAAATTTTGCGTATTGCCTTCCAATCCCCCAAACCTCATCAATTTCAAACTTTTTTAGCATTTCAGCCGCTTTTTCCGGAGTATCCAACACCAGGACCCCATTATTTTCGGAAACTTTCTTAGCGTAATGATTGGCGGTTTTAGCCAATACCTTAGTAGGACCAATCCCGATACTGACTGGAATTCCGGTATTTTTAACCACTGTTTGCCGAATTTTTTGGGCATACATTTCAAAATCCGGCGTCAACCCGGTCAAATTCAAAAAAGCCTCATCAATGGAGTAAACCTCAATTTCCGGAGCAAACTCGCTCAGAGTATTCATTACCCGGCGCGACATATCACCATATAGTACATAATTCGACGAAAACATAGTCACTTTATTCTGCTGCAAAAGATTATTAATTTTAAAAGCCGGTTCCCCCATTTTAATACCCAACGCTTTGGCTTCATTGGAACGGGCCACTATACACCCATCATTATTGGAGAGAACCACCACCGCTTTACCATTCAACTCAGGGTGAAATACCCGTTCACAAGATGCGTAAAAGTTGTTACAATCCACCAACGCCAACATTAAAATACCTTCTTCACAATATAAGTAACTATCCCCCAAATCAATGTTTCATTATCACTAGCTGCCGTAACCTTTCCTTCCTGATTTGCCGTTAACAGATATACCTTCTCTCCTTTTAATTTGATTCTTTGTAAGGTAAACTCGTCGTTCATAAAACAAACAGCTAAAGCATTATTCCGGTATGTCAGTGACTTATCGATGATTAATAAGTCCCCATCATCCACCCCTGAGTCTTTCAGAGAAAATCCTTTGACCCGGCCGAAAAAAGTGGCATTTTGATTAGCAATTAGAAATTTATTCAAATCCAACGTTGGTTCTAAGTAATCCTGGGCCGGGGATGGAAAGCCAACCGGCGCCAAATTAATAGTTTGTTTTGAATCAGATGACTGTTCGGCGAAGTAAATTTTCATATTCATGAGCGTTATTCTCTCTCCTGTATTTTTATGAACGTATGTTCGGTATTAATATTATAACAAAAATCGCCTTAAAATAATATTGGAAATTTTAGCAAGAAGGTATTGTTTATATAAAATGAAAAAATTTGGTAACAAATATTCACATCCCAAATACCGGATGTGAATAAAGAAACCTTAGTATATCTTCATTTATGAATTAAAGAAATATGTTGAAATTCAAAAAATTAATTAGACATATATAGGTAATTAAAGAGTTGAAGTTATGAGTTCTAAAACTCCTCATCTTTTAAGGCGCTGACTATAAATAAGGTCAAATCTTTCTCCAATTCTTTAACAATCGGTTTGTCGAGTTTCTTACCGTCTTTATCAATCATGACCCGGACCACCGGTCTGGCCAATAAATCTTTATTAATACTAACAACTTTGGCCTTTTCTCCGTTATTCAGTAAAACATTAGAACCGATTAAAAACGGCGTTACGTTTTGCAAAAATACTTTACTTAGGTCGGGATCAAAGTGGGAACCGCTAAAGTCTCTGATATATTCTATAACTTCATGCGGCATTAATTTTTGTCCATTGATCCCTTCACTAATCAGTGTTTCATATGTATCGGCCAAAGCGACGACTCTAGCTAATTCATTAATCTGCGGGCCTTTTAATCCGGCGGGAAAACCTGAACCGTCAAATCTTTCATGGTGTTGTAAGGCAATATACGGAACTCCGGTATTTCGTTTTAATTCCCATAACCTTTCAAACCCCAACTGGGTATGTTCCGGCATCATAACCTGGTACTCCAGGTTGCCGACAGGTTGAGCCCTCACCAAATATTGTTTACAGAGCTCAACTTTTCCGAGATCAACTAATAGCGCTCCGGTTCCGAGTTCCCGTAATTGCTCATCATTGTAACCCAGCGATACACCGGTCATTACCGATAAAAGACTAACTGAAACACAATGGGAAAAGGTATTATCATTCAATGCCTGAATAGTAACCAAATGACTAAGTATGTCATTATCAGCCATCAGGTTATCAATAGTCCGGCGGATTGTTTCCCGGGCTTTTTCGGAAAATAATTTAGTACTGATTTTGGCAAAAGATCTGGCTATAATACTCAATGCATCGGACTTTGCTTTAGCAAGCCGTTCCGGAGTTATCTCAAAACGAATCCGGTTTAATTCATTGATGGTGTTACTTGATTGTTTTTTAGCTAATGTCTGTTTTTTAGTTAATGATTCTTCTTTAACGGGATTGATTTTATTAGAATCTCGAGCCGGAGTTGGTTGTTTTTTCAGTTGTGATTCATGGTTCGCATCATGAACTTTTCCTGGTTTCACTTTATTTCCGGCTGCCAGACCGGTTAGCTTTTGAAGTTTGGCAAAAAACTGGTTCCCGGAAGGTTCTTTAGATTTTGGTAACTCCCCGGAAAGTTCATTAGTAACTGAATCCGGAACATTGTCACTTTCTTTTATAGCGGAAGCAGGCGGGGTAATCCACCGGCTTTCTTTAATACCGATATTAGGATCCTTCTTAACTCCTTCAGGGTGATGAGAGCCGTCTGTTACCGCAGTATGGTCAATGGTGTCCAAATTATTATTTTGAACTATTATCGGAGCTACTTTTTGGGAGAATAAGCGGGTAAATTCGGGATCAAACGTCAATCCGCTATTGTTAATAATTCGTTCGATAATCTGTTCCGGAGCGGATACCTGATTGTTATTTTCATATAGGCGGGTTGAATTATAAATATCAGCAATTGCAGTTATCCTTGCGTATTCGTGAATCTGATCACCTTTCAATCCTTGGGGGTAACCGGAGCCGTCATATTTTTCATGATGCTGTAAAATAACCTGCGCTGAATTTTGATACTTACCCTTAAACTTTAAAAGCTTCTCAAAACCTAATCTTGGATGTTGCTCCAACTCAAGCAATTCTTTGTCTGATATTGTTTTGGTTTCATCAAGTCTATTTGGTGATTCAATTTTTCCTAAATCAATCAGTATTGAACCGGTGGCCAATTCCCATAATTTATTAGTACTATAACCGGCAAACGAACCGATAATCACCGATAGTACGCTTACAGTAATACAATGTTTAAAGAGTTCTTCACCATATGCTTCTATCTCAACCAAGTTCTGTAGGACATTTTTATCCTGTAATACTTTTTTGACAATCTCAATAATTGACTCTCGAATTGACTCCGGTAACTGCTCATTATTTAAATCCGCCAAAAATTCATTTACTACCTGTAAAGCGTCATCTTCCGCTTTTTGATAAAGATCTTCATCAATCTCAACCAATTCACCCCGGTCGTCCTCAATATATACCGAAGCTATGCCCCACTCCAAAAGCCGCTTAGCGTAACTTTCTTTTAATGGAGCACCTTTTGCCAGTAATACATTGCCTTCCCGGGCATGGATGTTTTTAGCGAGAATCATATTGTCGGTAATTTTCTTCAAAGAAATCAGTTTCATAAGTTCACCTGAACGATAGTTATTCTATTCCGAAAGAACAGTTTACAAAGGTAAATCCTATTTCTTTCAAGAAAATAAATCGAAAAAAGCTGAGACAGTCGACTTATGTTGAGAACTTCCGATTATTTCCTATATTATTAATTATTCGCTCAAATTAAATAATTCCCTGCTTTCATAGATTTTGTTGACAAATTTTTCTTTCTTAAACGTTTAGTCATAAAAATAACAACCCCAAAATACAGGAAAAACACGAAATGAATTAGTTATTTTTAATCCGTTTTCGCGCCTTTCGTGTGTTTCGTGGTTATAATTATTTATTATATGGTTATAAAGTTAACTCAGCATAAGTTATTGGTGGTGTGATAATACAGGCATTAACTAGCTTACCAAAGATAATATGTTCACAAAAGCGCCGGTTAAGTCGGTAACAATACTCGTTTAAGTATC
>JAEYRX010000100.1 GCA_023435225.1 Bacillota bacterium | reverse complement strand
GAAGGACTGTCCACTTTAGACCGGAATAGGTGTCCAGTTTCCGCCGGAATTAGTGTCCAGTTTGACCCGGAATCGGTGTCCACTTTCGGCCGGAATCACTGTCCAGTTTGCACCGGAATATGCACATTAAGAATATGGGGCTTAAGTTTTTCGTTTAAGAGAAAATAGCTTATTAAACCAAATAATTCCGGATACTATTTCTTATTCTTAATTGTTTCAATATAATTATTAATCAAAGCTAATAGAAAAGCTTCCTCATCTTTATTCAACAAATCTTTGTTATTCCGTAATATCTCCGCTACTTGTGCTTCAAAACTATTATCATTTTTCTCTTTTCGATTTACCCTTCATAAACGGAGGTTCCCATGCTTACTGATAAAGACACCGTCATCAAAAGATTTTAGACTGTGGAGAAATTTGTACTTTCATCTTTACCCTGTTTTATTATGACTACGGAGGCATCGGTTACTCTCCCACTGAATCTGCTACTTTGAAATACTTCACAGGGGGGAGAGCAAGAGAGGGGTCTGAGCCCGAATTTCCAACAATCAAAAAATAGGCGTCCCTGGCACCACATTCACACTCTTAAAGATTTTAAAACTGTCAACTGTCAACTATCAACTATCCCAGGAGGAATATTCCCGTGAAGCAAATCCGCGTCCATCAACACACCGTCGGCGCTATGAAGTTGTTATGAAAGCGGTATCAGAAGTTTGAAGTTAGAAGAGTGAAGTTTGAAAATAAAATCCGGCTATTAGTCAGATTTCAAATGTTTTCAATTTCAAACTTCAAACTTCACTCTTCACACTTTTAATCAAGGAGGCTTTTATATGCTCACCGACAAAGACACCGGCATCAAAAAATTCATCTTCGACCGGATCTGCAAAATCGACGAAGAAATAGTCGAAAAAGATCCCGAATACAAAAGACTGGGCGAACGCCCCAACGAACTGCTGAAACTGCTGGCCGCCAAACTCTCCGCCGAAGATAACAAGCTGTTGAAAGAGTATGATGATATATACTTCAATCAGGTTATCCGCCGGGACGAGCTTTTTTATAACCAGGGACTGATGGACGGGATGCTGCTCTGTTACTGGGTATTGTCGGTGGGTAGAGGAGAGGAAATCAAAGTGTAAATTGAAAAGGGTAAAGGGTAAAATAAAACCGCTCAACTTTCCCAGACCACTGTTCTGTTTTGAAGTATGGAGGATGTTACGCGCGACTTATTCCAAACCGGATAGAGCGGTAAAATAGTTTGATGTTTATTTCCGTCAAGAGTATAATCATAATTAGATAAGATACAACCAGAGGGAGGTTTCCCAAAAATGAACCTTAAAGAGCTGGAAAATGAAGCGTTAAAACTTGATCCTAACTTACGCGCCAAACTGGCCGAGAAACTTTTGCATAGCCTGGAATCGCTTACCGAGGCTGAGAATGAGCGCCTTTGGGCCGAGGAATGCTTGAGACGCCATGAAGAAATGGAAAAAGGAACGGCGGCGGAGCGGCCCGGCGAGGATGTATTGCGCGATGCCAAAGCGCGGCTCTCATGAAGCGCAGCTTTTCCTTTCATTACATGGCTGAGCGGGAATTAAACGAAGCCGCCGGTTATTATAATGATCAAAGTCCGGGGCTTGGCAATGCTTTCCTTGAAGAAGTGGAATCCACTATAAATCAAATCCTTGAATATCCGGAATCAGCGCCTCTAATAAACCGCATTGTCCGTAAAAGACTGGTCCGCCGGTTCCCGTATAGCGTCATGTATTCGGTATCTTTCAACCATATAAGGATACTTGCAATCGCCAGCCAAAAGCGACGTCCTTTTTATTGGGATAATCGCATGTAAGCCAATATAGGTCTCCTTCGGAAACTCTTTTAATAGGAGTTTTCTGTATTTTGGCTTTCGATCTTCTTATATTTTTTGTTTCTGTTTCAAGAACTCTACATACTTCAATATTTCTTTTTTAAATCCTCGGGAATCCCCAAAAGTTTCATCAAGAAAGAATTGGCCCTGTTTCGCTGATGGTTGGGGGCGATAGGCGGCTTTGAACTCTAAAAGCACCCCTCTCTTGCTCTCGCCCCGTGGGGGAGAGTAACCAAAGCCGCTGATCTCTAAAAGATTTAATCCACAGAGGCGCTGGTTACTCTGAACTTTCCCGCCCGGAGAGGCGATAATCACCATGCTCCGAAGTGTTGAAGCTGCGGAGAACGGCGTTTCCTGTCCCCGAGCGGGGAAAGGTGGCCGACAGGCCGGAAAGGGGTCTACACCCAAGTTTTCGACATATATTTTTTGCGTAAACCCAGGAGGAACCTAAAAACCTATTTAGACACGGATTGAACACTGATTTTTAAAAAATAAGCTTCGCTTAAAAAACAAATTTGTTTTTATATCTTTAATCCAAAAAATCCGTGTTAATCCCGTCTAATAAACGTTTTTTGACTATACTTAATCGTTGCTTTCCTTATACTTTTTATTAGTGGCAATAAGATATATTATCTCAAAAACCCCAACAGTATTAATGATTAATAAAGCTACATACCATCCAACCTGTTTCAGCCTGGCCGCCCGCCATAAAGCCAATGCTTTCCAGATTATAGACCAAATGATTAACAGAATAAAAAAGAAATTATGAGATACGGGTCCCATCGTAACCAGCTCCTTTATGAAATATTTATAATAAGTTTAGTAGTTATACCCATAAATACAGCAAAGTAAATATATACGGTGTATTATTGAAATGTAGCTCTTTCCAGAGGGGGTTTACCATATCCGTTTCGTTGCCATCTCTTATGGCTAAGCTCACAGACCAATTTCGAAAAAGCCGGAATTTGGAATTTGCCAAATAGCTTCAATTGAATCATACAGAAATGTTGGCAACGTTTATTTAAAATAAATTCATTGAATTTTTCAATATCACAAGCGGCTTCTTGTAACGCTTCAGTAGCATATCCCAAGTACGAATATGGATTTGATTCCGGTTTTTGATGATATTCATAAAAATCTCGAAAACATTTACGTTCAGTTACTGCATTATATTTTTCCGGGTTTTCAAATAAAGGAGAGCCGGGTTCCAACTGAACAGGCACCATGATAATGCTTAAAAGTTCTTTAAAACGCTTTTGGAGGCTTTTTGAAAATTGTACATTATTATCAATATCCTTGGATGTTTCCCCTGGGAGTCCGATAGTTAAATAAATCAATATCGGAATTTTATCCTCCTTCATTTGTTGCATAACGGTATACATCTCTTCATTAGTATAGAAAAATCCTTTATTTAATTTTCGAACCGCTTCGGAAAAAGTCTCCGGTGAAAGAGCAATATAGGATTTTTCCTTGATAAATGTTTTGCCAAAATCTGCAACGAATCTTTTCGTAGGTAGTCCCCATGATTCAAATCCCATTCCGCAAGATATTTTTCTTTTTCTAATCTCGGCAAACATTTCAATATAATAATGATCATCTTTCGGATTAGGATCAAAACAGATAATGAAAGACTCATATCCATAGCTTATTGCTTGTTCCATCGTATCAACCACTTGTGAGACTGGTCGGTATACGGGGCGTTCTCTTTTACAGATCTTTATTTGGGCATCCTTTCCTCCGCCGCAAAAACTACAATTCACCATACAACCCCTACCAACCATTAATGGAAAGGTTGTAGTGGCGCCACTTATTTTTTTGGCCATATTTTCTTGGATGCTGGAATTTAAGGACCAAAACAGCGGTAATTTGAAATATTCCATATATTCCTGATGATAATCCATATAACTAAGATTCGCATATTCAATATTCTTTAATTCGTTATAGTCAGCCAGATAAGTAATACCATTGTTGATAACTTTTCCGTTTTTTCTGTAAAGACAGTTAGGCACTTCGGAGAAATCATTTTGGTCTTCTTTTAAGGTTCGCGCCAGTTCCAGTATACCCTTTTCGCCATCTCCGGCGATGATAAAATCGATATATTCATAATCACGCATAATCTCATCAGAAAATATACTTGCCGTAAAGCCTCCTAGAATAATTCGGGTTTCTTTGGAAGCCGCTTTTATTTTTTTAGCAACCTCCATTACATCGTATGATTGGTAATGCCAGTGCAAAGAAAGGGCAACAGCTTTAATTTTATTAGCTTTAATATACTCGACGATTGAAAAATCCTTATTTTTTATATACTCCAGCCCAAGATGCTTTATTCTGGCCGGAATTTTATTTTTGTTTAAAATATCACATAACGCAAACACACCCATCGGGATATAATTGATAAACATAAATTGATCGAAAGGCTTATAATAGCTTGATAATTTGGGGACATGAACGAAAATAAACTCTACTGCTTCATTTGTTCTGTTCATAGCGCACGCTCCTTACTTATTTATTCAACTTTCGCACTACAAAAATGTCTTGCAGTAAAGTCATATCAAGCGCGAAAGTTGTATTATTCATTTTATATATGTTAAATTAGTTAAATCCAACATATTTTCCTGATTATAAAATAAATAAAACATTGCGGTTTATTATTGAACATACTCAATGAAGTAAATTATTTATTTCTTGAGAGAACAAGCAGTAAATATTAGAATAGTTCATCCTGCTTATTTTTTAAAAATTTGAGCTGGATGAATCATCAAACATCTTTCATGGATTTAAACCGGAAGGGGAATATTAATTTAACAATTTTCAAGGAGTCACGAGCAGTTGAGTTTTTACTTTGTTCCAAATTTATTTAAATATAGCATAAATATTCCAGGTGGTCAATAAATTGTAAGTTGTCTCAGATGAGGTGGTTAAGCGATGCCGTCATTAAAACAACTGTATATTAATATTAATAAAAAAATTGGAAAAAAATTTGGGTTTTGTGAGGTATTATTAATAGTCGTGGTATAAGTCAATCGGAAAAAATGTCACTTCCACATATGCTCTTGATTACTAGGGAAGCGCTGATTAATTGAATAAGTGACGATTTTGTGCTTCGTAAAATGCCTAATACCGCATATTTGCTCGTACAAAATCGGATTAATCAGCGCTTCCCTAGTTATTATAATAAATTTATATTCTTCTCTAAATTTATTTTTTTCTAGCTTGAATGGGATATAACTGGTATAATTTAGGGAGATAATTGTCTAGTAAGTAGCGATTCGGTAGTGGAGTAAAGTTTTAGGGGGTTAAATAAATGAAGACGATGGAGTTAATTTTAAATGTTCCTGAAGAGATATTATATACATTAAATGAAAATAAAAATGATTTTATAAAACAAATGAAATTTTAAACCGCTTTAGAGCTTTTTAGAATTCATAAATTATCAATGGGAAAAGCGGCGGAACTTGCTGAAATGAACAAGGTTGATTTTATGTTTGAAGCTGGGAAGCATGGAGTAGCCGTTATTGATTATGAAATTGAAGATTTTAATGAGGAATTGGGAAGGATTGCAATGATATAAGGATAGGGGATAAAGTTGTCGAGACAACGTTAAAAATAGCTCAAGAGTAAGAAAAAGGATATAGGCCTTTATCCCTCAAAGGGTGTGATGAAAACGGGCGATGAAATTATTCCGGTTGAAATCATTATTGAACCTGCGGTTGATGAAGAACAGGAGATGGAGATATATAAATCCCTCTGTTATATGAACGACCGTTTCGAATTTATCGAGCGGGATGAGGAAGGGATAAAGGTCCGGGTCAAAACGAAGTTTTTGGGCGGCGAGTTCCCTTATGAAGTCGGGTATGTAATAATAAGCGAATATGATGACCGGCAGTTTTTGGTCACCAAAACCGATCCGGCGAATTCATTTTTATGGTTTGGTACTTGGGAGAGGTAATGAATATTTAATAAATTTTATAATATATTACAAAGGAAAACAGAGGAAGAACGCGAATAACAAAATAAATAAATATTTTTGGCTTTCCGGTGCCCGTGAGGGAGAATAGGGAAGGAACAAGGCTTAAAAGGCCTTAAGTCCACGGACGCGCCACTGTAGCCGCTGGAGAAGATGCAAGTGCCACTAGATAAAGGGAAGGCGTATCTTCGAGGAAACGGTAGTCAGGAGACCTGCCGGGAAGTTAATGCTAATCGGTCAAATTTGGAATTATGGCCGCTTGGTATCGAGCCTACGCGGAAGGGTCGAACAGTTAAAATGTAGACAACCCCGCCTTTTAGGCGGGTTTTTTTGAGGGCAAAATGTTATGTCTTTTTGGTTGTGATAGTGAATCCGAACTTTGGAACGATTTAATCGCCGGTGAAAGCTCACAACGGGAAATCAGCCGTCGCTTGCAGGAAAAAGGCTTGGCTGACTTTGCCGTTTTAAGTACTTGCCACCGCTTAGAATGTTACTGGAATAGTGAAGAAGCGAACCCGGTTAAATTCGTAAAAGAGCTGCTTATTTCTAATTTGTTTAACTATGTTTCGCCAAAACCGGGTCAATATTATTTGAAGATTGGTCCGGCGGTTATCGATCATCTTTTTAGAGTTAGCGCCGGTTTGGATTCGCTAATCGTCGGCGAGCATGAAATCTTGGGACAAATACGCGATTGCTTAAAAGAAGCCGGCGAATTAAAAACAATTGGGCCAATAATCGGGACTTTATTACGGGAAGCGGTTAGTATCGGTAAAAAGGTCCGGAGCCAAACCGCTATCGGAAAAGGTAAAACCAGTTATGCTTCTTTAATATTAGAAATGATTGATAAAACCAGTTGGTTAAATCCGTTGGACCTTGATAAAGTATTAATCCTGGGAACCGGAAAATTAGCCAGAGCGGTTGGGCTAGTTTTAGCCAAACAAGGTATTCAGCCCTTTTTTGTTGCAGGCAGAAATTTAGAGAAAGCAACGGTACTAGCTAAGAGTTGCAAAGGGGAGTGCATGCTTCCGGAACGGTTACCGTCAATATTGAAACAGTTTAAATTAGTAATTGGGGCCTCAAAAGCAAACCGAATATTGGTAACAGAATCAGATCTGGCTTCAGTTAACCACCAGCAATTAATTATTGACTTATCCGTCCCCGGAGTGGTGTCCAAAGAAGTTGAGAATTTTCCGGAGATTGAATATATCGGTTTACAGATCGTTGAATGTTTGATTGAAGATAATATTCAGCAAAGATTGACGGAGATTGACGAAGCGGAGGTCTTAGTAGCAAAAGCCGTCGAAGAGATGACTGTGTCCATCCGGCAACGCCAAAGGCAGGAGCAGATCGAGATAGCCCGGGAAAAGCTTTATATAGAAGGGCAAACAGCTTTGGAAAGACTTCTCGCCAGAGTTAATGATGATGTTTTAAAGCGGGAAATTGCCAAGCAATGGGATGAGCAGTTAAAGAAATTGGTTTATCTGGCTTTATCAATAGAAAAAAATGATAAACTACGACCAGGAGTATCAGCACAGAGTAGTTATTTCCCGATTATTCTCTCATTGGAAAACCGTCGGATCTTAGTAGTTGGAGGCGGGAAGGTAGCGCTCCGGAAGATTAATAAAATGTTGGAGGCTAAGGCTGAGATTACTGTTACCGCGCCGCAGATTGAACCGGAGTTAGCGGAATTGGCAGTTAACGGTCGGATCAAATGGCGGCAAGAGAGCTTTAAGTCGGAACAATTAATTGGTTATGACTTAATAATAGCCGCCACTAATGAGAGGGAAGTGAATTCAAATGTAGTGGAATCAGCCCGCCGGGAAAGGATATTGGTTAATTCGGTCGATGAAGCAGTTTACAGTGATTTTCTGTTTCCAGCCATTATTCGCCGGGGTGATTTACTGATTGCCGTTTCAACTTCGGGAAAAAGCCCGGCGTTGGCGCGGAAGATCCGCCAGGAATTGGAGTTTATTTTTGGGCGGGAGTATGAGGAGATACTATCCAATTGAGAATTGAAAATTGAGAATTCAGAAATGCCACAGAGACACGAAGACACAGAGGAGAAGAAAATATGAAAGTATTACGCAAAGGGTTTACTACCGGGACTGCGGCGGCAGCAGCGACCAAGGCGGCGATTAGTAGGTTGGTTGGACAGGAGAGCGCTGAGGTTACAGTGACTTTGCCGGGGGGAGAGTTAATTTCGATTTCGGTTAGAGAAACCGGGGTTGAAGATGGAGATCTCTTTTATGCCGAAGTGGTGAAAGATGCCGGGGATGATCCGGATGTTACCAATGGAGCAATAATCCGGGCTAGGGTTCGGAGAAGAAAAGGACCTATTTTGATTACCGGCGGAGTAGGAGTCGGACGGGTTACCAAACCGGGGTTACCCGTTTCGGTAGGGGAAGCTGCCATTAATCCGGCGCCTCGAAAGATGATCGAAACGGTTATCCGGGAGGCAGCGTTTATAGATGGCTTGGAAGTTGTAATCGAGGTTCCTCAAGGAAAGCAATTAGCGGAGAAGACTTTGAATCCGCGATTGGGAATAATCGGTGGGATATCGATTTTGGGGACAACCGGTATTGTGGAACCAATGTCCGAGGTGGCCTGGCAAGACTCTTTAGCGTTACAATTAGGGGTTATTAAGGCGACCGGATCCGAATCGGTAGTTCTCACTCCCGGACGCCAAGGGCTTAAATGGGCGGTTCACAAGGGGATTCCGGAAAACCGGATCGCTGAGATGAGCAACTTTGTCGGCTTTATGTTGGATAAATGCGAAGAATACGGATTTCGATCAGTCCTATTTTGGGGACATTACGGGAAGTTAATTAAAGTAGCGGCGGGTAACTTTAACACGCATAGTCATTTGACCGACGCCAAACTGGAGACTTTGACCGCGTTAACAGCGCTCTCCGGTGGGAACAAGGATTTATTAGCGAAAATATTCACAGCTAATACCACTGAAGAAGCGGTAGGGTATTTAGCGGAGCAGGAATTAGACCGGGTGATTTTAAATCAAGTGGCTGCGAGAGTAAGTAGCCGGGTTGAAGCCAGAAATAAAAAGTTAGCATCCGGTTGCATTCTTATTGACCGGCAAGGAGAAATCCGGGGGATGGATGAAGGCGCCGGAAAAATTATTGAGGCGGAACAATGGCCGATCAAGTTGTAATAGTTGGAGTGGGCCCCGGTAATATGGATATGATTACCCCGGAAGCTCTTAAATCAATAGAAACGGCGGAGATTATTGTCGGTAGCCGGAGAATATTAGAAGTCTTTGCAAAGCCGGAGCAAGTCCGTTATGAGTTAAGTGGGGATTTAAACGGCTTACATTTGAATCTTACAGCTTGGTTGGGAAGGAAAATAGTGGTTTTAGTAAGCGGCGACCCCGGATTTTATAGTATCCTCGATTGGCTCAAACGGGAGTTTCCGATGATTAACTTAATAGTAATCCCCGGTATTAGTTCTATACAACTAGCCTTTGCCAGGCTGGCCCAGAGTTGGTATGATTGCAAGTTTATCAGTTTGCATGGCCGGGAAGCAGTCGATTTGGCAAGAGAGATTCAACAAAACCGGAAGGTTTGTTTTTTAACGGATGAAAAAAATACCCCTGCTATGATTCTCCAAAAGATGAAAACGGCGGGGATTAAAGATAAATGGATTTTTATAGGGAGTAGTTTGGGAACTCCGGCAGAAGAAATATGGCAGGGTCGAGTTTCTGAGTATAAACAGGAATTAAATCAACCGTATAGTGTGGTGATTGTGGAAGATGAATCCCTGGCCATATAATACTCCGGGAATCCCGGATTACTGCTTTACCAAAGAACTGAGCCCGATAACCCGTCAGGAAATCCGAGCGATAATCATGGCTAAGCTAAGACTAAATCAGTCGCATACTTTAGTGGATGTCGGCGCCGGGACCGGTTCGGTAGCTATCGAAGCGGGCCGGATTCTTACTTCAGGGCGGGTCTTTGCGATTGAATCAGTATCCGAACGAGTAGTCTTAATTGAAGAAAACCGCCGGAAGTTCGGGGTTAACAACATACAGGTTATTCAAGGAACGGCTCCGGAGGTTTTTACAAAATTACCCCGAATCGACCGGGCTTTCATCGGAGGCAGCGGAGGTCGACTTGCGGAGATATTGGAAGAATTAATACCCCGATTTAATCCGGAAGGTAGAATTGTAATGACGGCGGTGACCTTGGAAACGCTTAATACGGCTTTAAAAATTTTAACCAATGCACCGTTTGTTGAATTTGAAGCTTTGGCCGTCAATTTGGCGGATTGGCAGTCTCTCAATAAATTTCATTTATTTCAGCCGGTACATACGGTACATGTATTAGCGGCTTCATTGGAGCATTTATGAGCGGAATTTTTTACGGGGTTGGTTTAGGACCTGGTGATCCGGAGTTAGTCACTGTCAAAGCTTTGAAAATACTGAAACAGGTTGACCGGATCTTTGCTCCGGCGAGCCGGGACAGCCGAAGCCTGGCCGGAGAGATTATCAATTACCATTTGCCGGCGAGCCCAATTGAATATTTGGAATTTCCAATGATCGAAGACCGGATCCGGCTGGAATTAGCGTGGGATGATGCTGCCGCCAAAGTTGGTCCTTGCTTGGATAAAATGGATGTCGCTTTTGTGACATTAGGAGATCCGTTGCTTTATGGGAGTTATTTATATTTATATCAACGTATCAGAGATAACTATCCTTTGGTAGAAATCGTCACCATTCCGGGGCTTCCCGGCTTTTGCGCCGCGGC
Organism: Bacillota bacterium; assembly: GCA_023435225.1. Taxonomy (GTDB): domain Bacteria; phylum Bacillota; class UBA4882; order UBA8346; family UBA8346; genus UBA8346. Next base: position 105,478 of record JAEYRX010000100.1, on the reverse strand, counting down.
GGCCCGAAGCAATTTTTATCTGACCAAAGACAATGACCGGTTATTGTTGTTGACCGGTAGGACGGAACCGGCGGAGTTCCAGGAATATTGCCGGAATCATGAGACTATTGTAGTCTATAAGCCGCGGAACAATTTTCAAGAACTTGTACATTCTTTTCTGGAGATTTGCCCTGATGGAAGTGGGACAATCATTAAACGCTGCGGAATGGCCGGGGAAAAAATCATTGATCTCCGGGAGTTCAACCAATCAGAAGCGGATTATTTTACAATAGCCATCTTCCATCCAAACCGGCATGAAAAATGACCTTTTGAAAATTATTAAAACATTATTAGACAGGATTCACACAGATTAATAAATGAATATTAATAAAAATTTTGTTAATCCCGTAAGCTCTGTCTGATATTCCGTTATTCTTAGATGGTTTTTAGCCTAGGGCTTAATAATTACACGATTCTTAATAATTAGGTGGTTGATATGAAACCAATTTATATAGTTGGAGCAGGACCTGGAGAACCGGAGTTGCTTACGGTCAAGGCTCAAAGATTACTCCGAGAGGCTGACCGGATCGTCTGGGCCGGCTCTTTGATAAATCCGGCTATTTTAGAGATGGCTAAGCCGGAGGTGGAGATTTTCGACAGCTCTAAATTGACTCTGGAAGAGATAATTAGCATTTTGGAAGAGGGTTACCGGAAAGACCAATTAGTAATCAGATTACATACCGGAGACCCATCCATTTACGGTGCAATCGGTGAACAAATTCGTTTATTGGACGATCATAATATTCCATGGGAAGTTGTTCCCGGAGTCAGTTCGTTTTTAGCAACTGCAGCGACGTTAGGAATTGAGTATACGGTTCCGGAACTGACCCAAACCGTAATTTTAACCAGGGTTGAAGGCCGGACTCCGATGCCGGAGCGGGAATCTCTGGCGGAATTGGCCAAACACCAAAGCACTCTTTGTATATTTTTAAGTATCCAACAATTAAATAAAACAGTCCGGGAATTAAAATCGGTATTACCGGGAACTACCAGAGTCGCCGTGGTTGAAAAGGCTTCATGGCCGGATGAACAAATAGTCAACGGCACTCTTGATGATATCGAAGCCAAGGTTGAAACTTCCGGGATTGAGCGGACCGCAATGATTGTGGTTGGTAAGTGTTTAGAAGGAAATATACAACGTTCCAAGTTATATAACCCCCGGTTTGAACATGGGTATCGTAGAGGACGGACCGATGAATAACGAAAAAATTGTTATCGCTTTAACTAAAAAAGGGGCTCAGCTGGCTGAAAAATTAGCGAACCATTTGAAAGCCGATATTAAGGCGCCAAGGCGTTTCATGAATGATAATGACCCGCATCCGGGATTTTTAGGTCCGGTGGCGGAAGAGATCCAGGCGGCTTTTAACAATTATTCGGCCTTGATTTTGATAATGGCTACCGGGATTGCCGTTCGTAGTATTGCGCCGGTTTTGCGGAGCAAGCAAAGTGATCCTGCCGTATTGGTAATTGATGAAGAAGGCAAATTTATTATTAGTTTGTTGTCGGGTCATTGGGGCGGCGCTAATCAACTGGCCCAAACCGTGGCTAAATATCTCAAAGGGACGGCAGTCATCACTACCGCTTCCGATATTAATAATTTACCCAGTCTGGATCTGGTAGCTAAAGAGCAAAAGATGGAGATTGACCGGCCTGATCTGTTACCAAGGTTCGCCGGAGCAATCGTCAATGGTGAGCCTTTAGTGGTTTGGGATCAGTGGGGAGTGGAGTTGAACTGGCCAGATAATGTCAGAGTTGTTAAGGATAAACCACCCCAATTTACCGCTGAAGAAAAATTACTGGTTATTCTGGGCTTTCAAGAGCCGCCTGTTTTACTGGCCGGAATGAATGTTTTGGCTTTAAGGCCCAGATGCTTAACGGTTGGGGTAGGCTGTTGTAAAGGAGTGTCCGGCGTAAGGATTGCCGGAGCTATTAGACGTTATTTTCGGGAGCATTATTGGTCTATTCGAAGTATTCAAGCAATAGCCACTATTGATCTCAAGGAAGAAGAACCGGGAATAACCGAAGCTTGCGAGGAACTTGGTGTTGAACTTCTTGCTTATACTAAAGCGCAACTGGAGAAGTTGATGCCTGGATTAAAAAAATCGGAATTTGTGCAGGAAACGATAGGAGTGGGCGGAGTATGCGAACCAGCGGCGATTTTGGGAGCCAACAAAGGAAAACTAATAGGTCCCAAGGTCAGTATGGGGCAGATCACGGTGGCAGTAGCTCTGGACAGCTCGCGGTAGTAGGCAGCGGCCCTGGTGGCATAGGTCTAATGACAAACCAAGCGAAAGAGAAGATTATTGAAGCTGATCTAATTTTGGGTTACGAAACCTATCTGCAATTAATTGCCGATTTATTAACCGGTAAGCAAGTAATTAGTTACCGGATGACTGAAGAAGTAGAGCGAGCCCGGGCAGCCATCAAATATGCCAAAGAGGGTTATAAGGTCGTGGTAATCAGTGGTGGCGATCCCGGTATATTTGGAATGGCCGGACCAATATTGGAACTGGCTTTAACTGAACGTATTAATGTTGAAGTTATTCCCGGTGTAACGGCAGCAACTGCCGCTGCCAGCCGGTTAGGCGCTCCTTTGATGCATGATTTTGCGATGATTAGTTTAAGTGACCGGTTGACTCCCTGGGAGAAGATAAAGAAAAGGATCATTTTAACTACCGAAGCGGATCTGGTATTGGTTTTCTATAATCCCCGCAGTCAAGGGCGGCCTAATTTAATTAATGAAGCCCGGGATTTGATCCTTAAATATCGTTCGCCTGAAACACCGGTGGGGATTGTCGAAGGAGCATTCCGTGATTATGAAAAGATAGATATATCCGACTTAAATCACTTTTTGGATTGTGAGATAAATATGAGTTCTACAGTTATAATCGGAAATAGTCAAACTAAAGTTATCGGTGGGCGGATGGTTACTCCCCGAGGTTATCAGTTATGATCTTAGTTTTAGGCGGAACTACCGAGGGTAGGGAATTAACTCAAAAATTAATAGAAGAGGGTTACCCCTGCCTACTGTCGGTTGTAACGAACTATGGTAAGGAATTGATCGGCAGCCTTCCGATTGAAATACAAGTGGGAGCTTTAGATAAATTAAGTCTAGAAAGGCTTCTTTCAGAAAAAAAGGTAAAAATTATAATCGATGCGACTCATCCTTATGCAGAGGAGATTAAAAAGATTGCTGTTGAAGCTGCTGAAGAGGCTGGAATAGATTATCTTCGCTATGAAAGGGAACCATTACCGCTGCCGGTAGACCCCAATATAATAGTAGTTGAAGATTATCCGGCTGCGTTAGATATGTTAAAAATGAACCAATCCGGGGTGTTTTTCAGTATCGGAGTAAGAAACCTTCATTATTTTAAAGCATTATGGGTTGAAGGTTCCCATCCGGTATGGGTTAAGACTTATCCTGATAGTAAGAGCCTGGAAATCTGTTTGCAATTAGGATTGAAGCATGAGCAAATCTTTGCTTTCCATGGCGCCGGGAATAAAGAACTTTTAAAAGCGATGCTAAATCTAACCGGAGCGGAATGGATAGTTACCAAAGAAAGCGGTCATTTGGGCGGGACTGATATTAAAATTGCTGCCGGGTTGGATCTCGGTAAGAAGATCCTGATTGTCAAACGGCCGGAGATTCAGTCGAATATAGTTTTTAAACGCTATGAGGAGCTGCTTGAGTATATTAAAAAACCAAATTTATAAATTCAACACTGAGACACTGAGGCACGGAGAAAAGATTGGAGAAGAAACTTTGAAGACGGTAATTTTATTAGGACATGGCAGTCAAAATCCGGAAGCGCACCGGGAGTTTTCTTTGGTGTTGGAACAGGTCCGGCGGTTACTACCGGAATATCTGGTGTTTTTGGCTTATTTACAATTAAGAGAACCGGATTTAAACAGTCTGATTAAGGATTTAACTGCGGAAGGAGTAAGGGAGGTAATTATTATTCCGATCTTTCTTTTCGCCGGAAATCATATATTGGAAGATATTCCTAAGTTATTAAAAGAAGCGGAAGAAAGATTTCCTGATTTTAGTTTAAAAATAGGCCGGCATCTGGGTCCTGATCCTTCAATTGCTAAACTAATCAAGGAAAGAATCCAAGAGGTTACATATAAAGAAGAATACCTAACCGATCCTCAAGCCATTGAGGCTAAAAGCTTTCAAATAATTGAACAACTGTTAACAGGGATAAAACTACCTTGGCCGGCAGCGGAACGAGAAATTATTAAAAGAGTAATCCACACTACTGCTGATCCAGAGATAGCCGGATTACTGGATTTTCATCCCCAAGCGGTAACGGCAGGGATTCAATCTTTAAAAAACGGAGTCGGGATTATTACCGATGTAAAAATGTCCCTAATTGGGATTGGGAATAAAGCTACCAGTAGTTTCGGCTGCCGGGTTAAGTGTTATATCGATGATCCGGAAGTAGCGGTATTAGCAAAAGAAACAGCTAAAACGCGGGCTATTGCAGGCATCATTAAAGCTTGTACCGGCATGAAACACGGAATTGTTGTTGTTGGCAATGCTCCAACCGCTTTATTTCAATTATGTGAAATGATTGAGCGGGGGATTGCGGCCCCGGATCTGATAATCGGTACACCGGTAGGATTTGTAGGGGCGGCGGAATCCAAGGAAGTTTTAAAGGGAATTGGAATACCGTATATCCGAACTGTTGGGCCAAGAGGCGGTAGTACTATTGCGGCAGCTATTGTAAATGCTTTAATAAAGTTGGCGGAGCCGAAACAATGATTCCAGGTGTCGTAATAGCCGGGACTCATAGCGGTTCAGGAAAAACTACCGTCACGCTAGGTTTACTTGCCTGGTTAGCCGGGCAAGGTTTTGAAGTTCAAGGATTTAAGGTGGGGCCGGATTTTATTGACCCTTCATTCTATCAAGGGATTACCGGACGTCCGGGCGAAAACCTGGATAGCTGGATGACCTCTCCGGAAACAGTTAAAAGAATATACCGGGATAGTTGTCAAGGAGCTCAGGTCGCTGTCGTTGAAGGAGTAATGGGACTTTTTGACGGGGCCGGCGGAGCGAGCGAAACAGGTTCAACCGCGGAAATCGCTAAATTATTGAATTTACCGGTAATCATGGTTATTGATGCCCGTAGTATGGGTAGAAGCGTGGCTGCTCTTATTAAAGGCTTTAGCGAATTCGATCGGGGGCTCAGATTTGGCGGGATTATTTTTAACCGGGTTGGTAGTGAAAGACACCAAAAAATATTAATGGAAGCAACCAAAGAGGTAACTGGCCTTAAAATATTAGGATCTCTACCCCGGGAAAATAGTTTGGCCCTGCCGGAACGGCATTTGGGGTTGGTTCCTTTTTACGAGAAACCCGAATTCCAACAACAAATATCGCAATTAGCCGGTTTATTTCAGGAAAATATTGATTTGAATTCCATACAAGAAATTTTTGCCGAATCTGAATTTGATACCAGTGTTTTTACTTCCCGAATTAATAAACCCGAAGTAACCGTTAGGATTGGGGTGGCCAGGGATGAAGCTTTCGGTTTTTACTATCAGGATAATTTAAGACGGTTGGAAGAAGCCGGGGCGGAAATAGTTCCCTTCTCACCACTCCACGATGAAACAATGCCGCCGGAATTGGATGGACTCTATATCGGCGGCGGTTATCCGGAGATATTTGCCAAGGAATTAGCTGCCAACCAAGGAGTAAAAGACGAACTAAAAAGGATAATTTGCAGTGGTGTACCAACTTATGCCGAATGCGGCGGTTTAATGTATCTGGGTGATTCCTTGAGAACAACAGATGGGGTATATCCTATGCTTGGAGTTTTAAATCTGGAGTTTGAAATGTCTTCCAGAAGGGAAGTTTTGGGTTATACCATAGTGACTGCTTTAAAAGACAATTTACTATTAAAAATGGGAGAAACCGCCAGAGGACATGAATTTCATTATTCTCGAATAATAAGATCATCCTTGGCGGAACCGGCATATTTGGTACAGCGTGGTGAAACCCAAATAAAAGCAGGATATATTGGTCCGAATATACTGGCTTCATATATTCATCTCCATTTTGGGTCTAATTCCGGAATAGCCGCCAGATTTGTGGAAAGGTGCCGGAAAAAACTGAATAGTTAAACACAAATGATTTTTTAGGAGGAAACAATGAAACAAGGGTTTATTCAAGTTTATACCGGTGATGGCAAAGGTAAAACCACTGCGGCTATTGGCTTAGCTGCCAGAGCCTGGGGTAGGGGTCTAAAAGTTAAGATTTTTCAACTGTTGAAAGCGCCCGGAGGTTCCGGAGAACATTGGGCATTTATGGTTTTTAACCCACCGCTACCGATTTATCCGCTTGGTACCGGGGAATTCATCTATACCAGGAAACCGACTCCGGCGGAAATAGAGCAAGCTGAGAAGGGCTGGAAGCAGATTGATGAAACAATTACTTCCGGAAATATTGACCTTATTGTAATTGACGAATTAAGTCACGCCGTTAATAAAGGCTTATTAAGCGCCAATATGGTCGTTTCAACTTTGATGAAAAAACCGGCCGGATTGGAACTGGTGCTCACGGGCAGTGAAATGCCCCCTTCGATTTTGGAGCTGGCAGATCTTATTACGGAGATGAAAATGGTAAAACACCCTTATCAAAGGGGATTTGAGGCTCGGGAAGGAATTGAATATTAGGCGACAGGCTATAGGTGAAAGAAATTATGAGACGGAAAAGAAGAAAGATTGATTACGATAAAAGTCTTAATATTAAAAAGAAGGCGATTGTTTGGGGAAGGAACTGATTATCGGCACCAGAGGAAGTAAATTAGCGCTAATTCAAACAGAACTGGTTGTTGAAGCCTTAAAAAAAACAATCGGTGTTAAAATCGTTCCTAAAACTATCTCAACTAAAGGAGATCAGCAACAGGATTTATCTTTACGCCGGACTACCGGTGAAGGTGTTTTCGTCAGGGAGATCGAAGCGGCTCTTTTACGGGGAGAGATTGATTTAGCGGTCCATAGTCTAAAGGATTTGCCGGTTGAGGAAACACCGGGGCTAAAGTTACAGGCCTTTTTGAAACGGGAGGACCCCAGGGAAGCTTTTTTAGCATCTACGAATATACAATTTGCAGATTTGGCCGACGGCGCTGTTATTGGGACCTCCAGTTTACGCCGGATAATTCAATTGCAAAAGATTCAGCCATCTTATTTTTACCGGGATATTCGCGGGAACATTGATACACGGATTCGAAAAATGAAGGAAGGCAGTTATGAAGGGATAATACTAGCGGTTGCGGGATTGAAACGTTTGCAGCTAACCGACAATATTAGGCAAATATTCAATTTTTCGGAATGTTTACCAGCGGTTGGGCAGGGGGTTATAGCTATTCAAATGCGCCAAGATTTTAATAACCGGGAAGTACTATTAGCTTTGGATAAATTGAATGATATCCAAACCGAGCTTGCCGTAACAGCGGAACGGAGTTTTTTGAAACAATTGGGCGGCGGATGCCGTTTGCCGGTTGGAGCTTTGGCTACCGTAACCGATAACTCAATATTATTGTTTGGAATGGTTGCCGATACAACAGGAGAAAAGTTATTGAAAAACCGGTTAGCCGGAGGAATAAATACTCCGGATGTAATTGGTAAGAGATTAGCCGATTGGTTTTTGCAGAAAGGAATTATTGATTGGAACTGATGAATAACCAAACAGGTATGGTGTATTTAGTTGGCGCCGGGCCGGGTGATCCGGGATTAATTACAGTTAGAGGTCGGCAATGCTTGGAAAAAGCGGAGGTAGTTATTTATGATCGGTTAAGCGCCGTTAGTTTACTGGAGTTGGCTCCGGCTGAAGCGATCATGATTGATGTTGGCAAGGCTCCCGGCGATCAACCTTATTCCCAGGAAGCCATTAATCAAATTTTGGTTAAATATGGGTCGGAAGGAAAGTTGGTAGTGCGTTTAAAAGGCGGGGACCCATTTTTATTCGGCCGAGGCGGGGAAGAAGCTTTAGCTTTAAAAGAAGCTAAGGTTCCTTATATCGTAATTCCCGGTGTTACTTCGGCTCTGGCAGCGCCGGCTTATGCCGGGATACCTGTTACTCACCGGGGAATTTCGGCATCAGTGACGATTGTTACCGGTCATGAGATGTTGGGGAAGGAACAATCGGATATTAATTGGGAGGCAATTAGCCGGTCGGCCCAAACTTTGGTTATTTTAATGGGAACCGCTAATTTGTCCGCGATTGTCCAGAAGTTAAAGGTAAATGGATTAGCAGGGACAACCCCGGTAGTAATTATTGAAAATGGAACTACGGCATGGCAAAGGGTAATCCGGGGTGAATTGCAAAATATTTTTTCGAAATCTGAAGAAGCAAATCTGCAATCACCGGCGGTAATTGTTATTGGCGCGGTGGCGGGTTTATCGGAAAAGTTGGATTGGGTTAAGGAACAAAGGCCATTACTGGGGAAAAAAATACTGATAACTCGTCCGGCAGGGCAAATAACTGAATTAGCAGGGCTAATTTTGCAAGCTGGTGGAGAACCGTTAATCTGTCCGACAATTAAAGTTGAAGAGATTCCGGTCAATAGTAAGAAAATAATTGAAGCGGTTCGGAGTGCGGAATGGTTGGTATTTACCAGTGTTAACGGAGTTGAGGGTTTCTTTAAAATATTAAGGGCAGCTAGGCTTGACAGCCGTTTTCTTCATCACTTGAAAGTTGCCGTAATCGGTGAAAAGACTGGAGAGGTGTTGATTGGTAAGGGGATTATTCCTGATTTCCAGCCGAGTCTTTATACTTCGAGCGATCTATGCCGGGAGTTGGGTTCGGAGATTGCCGGAAGAAGAGTAGTGCTGTTGCGGGTTAACGATGCTCCAAGAGATTTGGCCGATGGTTTGAGGGGATATGGAGGATTGGTTGAGGAGTATCCGGTTTATGAGGTACGGACTGAAACCCGTTATACGGAACAGATAATTGATAATTTAAAAGCCGGGAAAGTTAGTGCTGTCCTTTTGACCAGTCCTTCGACGGTTAAGGGATTGCTGGAGAATATAGATGGCGAGCTGGAACTGTTTAGGAACGTATCAGTGATTTGCATTGGTCCGGTTACTGCCAAGTATGCGGCTGAATGTGGAATTAGGGTGGATGGCGTTGCTGAAAATAGTAGTAATGAAGAGATGGTAAAAGTGTTGATAAGAGTTTCGGGGAGTTGATATAGATGGCATTTCCAATTCACCGGTTGCGGAGGTTGCGGCAGAGCAATGGGATTCGTAATTTGGTTCGGGAGACGGTTTTAACGGTTGATGATCTGATTTATCCTTTGTTTATAGCTCCGGGGATAGGGGTTAAAAAAGAGATAGCATCCTTGCCGGGGAATTATCATTTATCGGTTGACCGTTTAGTGGATGAGGTGAAAATAGTTTATGATTTGGGGATTAATGCGGTGTTGCTCTTCGGGTTGCCGGAGTATAAGGACGAAATTGGTTCTTCGGCTTATGATGAGAATGGAGTAGTTCAGCAGGGAATTAGAAAAATCAAAGAGGTGGCTCCGGAGTTAATAATTATTCCTGATTTATGTCTGTGTGAATATACATCTCATGGCCATTGCGGAGTTTTAAAGGGTGAGCAGGTTGATAATGATCCCACTTTAAAAGTGTTACAACAAGTTGCGCTATCTTACGCTAAAGCTGGTGCGGATTTGATCGCTCCTTCGGATATGATGGACGGCCGGGTAAAGGCTATTAGAGAGATCCTTGATGAAAACGGCTATCAAAATATAGGGATTTTATCTTATGCCGCCAAATATGCCTCCGGTTTTTATGGCCCGTTCCGGGAAGCGGCTGATTCGGCCCCCCAATTTGGCGACCGGTCCGCTTATCAGATGGACCCGGCCAATAGTGATGAAGCTATGAGAGAGATTGCGGCTGACCTGGAGGAAGGAGCCGACTTGATTATGGTTAAACCGGCTTTATCCTATCTTGATATTATTCGCCGGGCCAAAGAAAAGTTTAATATACCGGTGGTTGCCTATAACGTAAGTGGAGAATACGCCATGTTGAAGGCGGCGGCTGAAAAGGGCTGGATTGACGGTAAACGGGTGACGTTGGAGATTTTGCGTTCCATCAAAAGGGCCGGGGCTGATGCAATTATTACTTATCACGCTCTGGAAGCGGCTAAATGGTTGATACAGGAAGGAAAACAATATGTCTGAAGAAATTCTATATTCGGCTGATTTATACAATCAGGCAATTCATATGATTCCCGGAGGAGTGAACAGTCCGGTTCGCGCATTCAAAGGAGTCGGCGGCACGCCGCGTTTTATACAAAGAGCTTCTGGCGCTTATATTTGGGATGTCGATGATAATTATTATTTGGATTTTGTCGGCTCCTGGGGTCCTTTGATCCTGGGACATGCCCATCCCAAAATCCTGAAAGCGTTGAAAAAAACGATGGTTAACGGGACCAGTTTCGGTGCTCCGACTATCGGGGAGTTGGAATTGGCCGAAGAGATCATTGAAGCTTTTCCGGGGATGGATCAAGTTAGGTTGGTAAACTCCGGTACCGAAGCTACCATGAGCGCTATCCGTTTGGCCAGGGCTTATACGGGAAGAGATCTTATAGTCAAATTTGCCGGTTGTTATCATGGGCATGTTGATAGTCTGTTGGTTAAAGCCGGATCAGGAGCCGCTACTTTGGGAATCCCTGATTCAGCGGGTGTTACTACAGCAATTTCCAGTCAAACACTGGTATTGCCATATAATGACCTCCAGGCATTACAGGACTTATTCGCTGAAAAAGGCAGTAAGATAGCAGCGGTGATAGTGGAACCAATCCCCGGAAATATGGGTCTGGTCCTACCTAAAGAGGGTTATCTCGAAGAGCTTAGACGATTAACCGTCAGAAACGGAACAGTATTAATATTTGACGAAGTTATTACCGGTTTCCGGGTTTGTTATGGCGGAGCTCAAACCAAACATAATGTTATCCCCGATTTAACTTGTCTTGGAAAAGTAATTGGCGGTGGTCTTCCAGTGGGGGCTTATGGTGGTAAAAAAGACCTTATGGCTTTGGTTGCGCCATCCGGCCCCGTTTACCAGGCAGGCACTTTATCCGGTAATCCGTTGGCAGTGGCAGCCGGTTTGGCCACATTAGAGCTTCTTCGAGAATATGATCCTTATTCGGGTTTAGAGAAGCTTACAATGGATTTTACAGCCAAATTAAGAGAAATTTTTAGGGAAGCCGGTATTCCGGTTCAGATAAACCAGTTGGGATCGATGTTTACCATTTTCTTTACCGATTCACCGGTTACTGACTATCAAAGTGCAAGCTTAAGTGATACCAAAAAATACGCCCGGTTCTTTCACCTAATGCTCGATAACGGCTTCTACTTAAGCCCGGGCCAATTTGAAACTTGTTTCATCTCCACCGCTCATACCAGAAAAGATTTAAAGCAAGCTTTAAAGGTGGTTAAAAGGATAGTCGCGGATTTAGGGAAGCGCTGATTAATTGAATAAGTGACGATTTTGTGCTTCGCAAAATGCCTAATACCGCATATTTGCTTGCACAAAATCGGATTAATCAGCGCTTCCTTAGAATAGGTAACAGGTAACAGACAGTATTATTATGGTGGTGTTTAGTTTAGCCAACTAATATGGGATTTAAAAATGCAATATTATTCAAGCATTAAAAAAGATTTACTGTTGCCTAATACCGGTTGCCTGTTCCCTTTCTATATTTTTTACCAAATAATTGAGAAGAGGTATCTCATGCCTGCTGGGACTATTATGATTCAAGGCACTTCGTCCAGTGTCGGGAAGAGTTTGTTGGTGGCCGGGTTGTGCCGGATATTTAATGATGACGGGTTCAAAGTGGCTCCGTTTAAATCGCAGAATATGGCTTTAAATTCGGCAGTGACAAAGGATGGGTATGAGATAAGCAGGTCCCAGACTATGCAGGCTGAAGCGGCACGCACTATTCCCACTGTCGAGATGAATCCGGTGCTTTTAAAACCCAAAGGTGATATGCGGGCTCAAGTTATTCTTAGAGGTAAGCCGTATGGAGACTTCGGAGCTAGGGAGTACCGGGAGAAAGTTACTTCGGATGCATTTAGGGTTGTTTCCGATTGTTTAGGATATTTGCGGGAACAATATGATCTTATTGTAATCGAGGGCGCCGGGAGCCCGGCTGAAGTAAATCTACGGGAACATGATATTGCCAATATGAAAATTGCTGAACTGGCGGAAGCGCCGGTTCTACTGGTCGGAGATATTGACCGCGGCGGCTGTTTGGCTTCACTGGTAGGTACTTTGGAGCTATTGACTCCTGATGAAAGAGCCAGGGTCAAAGGGCTAATTATCAATAAATTCAGGGGGGACTTAAGCTTATTGAAACCGGGGTTGGATTTTTTATATAAAAGAACCGGTTTGCCGGTTTTAGGAGTGTTGCCTTATTTGTACCTGGAACTACCCGAAGAAGATTCCCAGGGGATTAGGAACCATTACCCGGATTTAGATTCTAAAATTCAAAGTATTATAGTTGGAGTTATTAAGCTGCCCCGTATTAGTAATTTTACTGATTTTGACGCTTTAAGTTGCGAACCGGATGTGGAACTAAGTTTTATAACTAATCCCGGAGAACTGGACTCTTGTGATTTGGTAATTATACCGGGAACTAAAAATACAGCTGCCGATTTGAATTGGCTTCATAAAAATGGTTTTGTAACCAAGATTAAATCTCTGCCGGACCGGACTCTAATCTTTGGTATTTGTGGCGGTTATCAGATGCTGGGAACGGAGATCCGGGATCTCTTAAAACTGGAATCGGAATATACCAATATTGTGGGAATAGGCTTGTTACCTATCAGTACCGATTTTTGTTCACCGGACAAAATTACTAAGCAAGTTAAAGGCTTTTGGGTTAATTCTAAGGGCGAGACTTTTTCCATTACCGGTTATGAAATACACCAGGGAATTAGCAAGATAGTCGGTGAAGCTAATCTCTTTCATATGGAATCCGGGCAAATTGAAGGTTGCAGGATGGGTAATATTTATGGGACTTATCTTCATGGTTGTTTTGATAATGATGAATTTCGTTGGGAATTGTTAAACCGGATTAGGAAAAACAAAGGGATTCCAGTTAGTAATAACAACCGTTCTTATAGAAATGTCCGGGAGGAGAGTTACGGTTTATTGGCGGAGACAATCCGAAAACACCTTGACATTCAAGCTATATATCAATTTATGGGCATAAAAAATGTTGCAATATAATTTTGTTACTATTTTAGGCGGTGCGCTGGTTGACCTTTTAGTGGGAGATCCACCGCGATTGCCGCATCCGGTGGTTGGTTTCGGTAGAATTATTTCTCTCCTGGAACGATTATTAAATAAAAAAAATTTGCCACCTTTGGTACTTCGTTTGAACGGGGTATTAACAGTAATCATAGTTTTATGTATAGCTTTTATGGTTCCTTTTTTCCTACTTAAGCTGCTAGTACCATTTCCTTGGATTTATTGGCCGGTTAATATATGGTTGATAAGCACTACGATTGCTTCAAAGGGCTTAATCCAGGCAGGAAAAAACATTTACCGGTTGTTACTAGATGGTGATGTAGAAAAAGCCCGGCAAGAAGTGGGTATGATTGTAGGCCGGGATACGGATCAACTTACTGAAACGGAAATAATCCGGGCTACGGTGGAAACTATTGCGGAAAATACTGTTGATGGTGTAATAGCCCCCATTTGTTTCGGATTAGTAGGTGGAGCGCCCTTGGCCTTCCTTTACCGGGCTATTAACACTTTAGATTCGATGATTGGTTATAAGAATGACCGGTATTATTATTTCGGATGGGCTGCCGCCAAGCTGGACGACCTAGCTAATTTGATCCCGGCCAGGTTTTGCGCTTTTATGATATTTATAAGCGCAATGGTGTTGAAATTTGATTGGAAAAATTCAATTAAGACTACATTTCAGGATGCCGGAAAGCATCCAAGCCCTAATGGCGGTTGGCCCGAAGGGGCGATAGCCGGTGCATTGCGTGTTCAATTGGGAGGCGAAAACTTCTATCAGGGAGTTCGCTCATTCCGGAATTATTTGGGTCATCCAATAAGGCCGTTGGAGCTGGAAGATATCCGGCGAACCAACCGGGTTTTATATATTACGTTGTTCAATACATTAATGTTATTATTTTTAGCTGTCTTAATTTCTATAGGAGGATTCTAATGCAATTACTTAACAAAACTTTGACCGATATGGGCGATTTAAATCAACAAATAATGGAAGAGATCCGCCGGCATCAGGATAATCTGACCAAACCACAAGGGAGTTTAGGAGTATTGGAGGATATTTCAATCCAAATTGGCGGAATTACCGGTGCAACAATTCCTGAGGTAACTAAAAAAGCCGTGGTAGTCATGGCTGGGGATCATGGAGTGGTAGCGGAAGGCGTCAGCGCTTTTCCACCAGAAGTTACCCCGCAAATGGTTTTAAACTTTGTGCACGGCGGGGCGGCGATAAATGTTCTTTCCCATCATGCAGGGGCTGATGTAATTGTGGTTGATGTCGGAATCGCTGCTGATATGAAAAATGAAAAAGTTTTGTCGATGAAGGTACGGCCTGGTACGGCCAATATGGCTCAAGGCCCGGCTATGTCCGAAGAAGAAGCAGTAAAAGCTTTGGAAGTAGGGATTAAAGTTGCTGATGATTTAGTTAAAAAAGGATATCATTTGTTGGCAACCGGAGAAATGGGAATTGGGAATACAACTGCCTCAAGCGCTATTATTGCCGCTTTTTTAGGAATTCCAGCCCGGGAGGTTACCGGTCGGGGAACCGGTTTGGACCAGTCCGGAGTCTCCCGCAAGGAACAAGTAATCGACCAAGCAATAGCAATAAATAAACCGGATCCCAATATTCCCTTGGATGTTTTGGCTAAAGTAGGAGGGTTGGAAATCGCCGCATTGGCCGGATTGATTTTGGGGGCGGCAGCAAATCGCATTCCAATAGTTATCGACGGCTTTATTAGTTCTACGGCTGCTTTAGTTGCCGCTAAAATTGCTCCCAAATCCCTGAATTTTATGATTGCGTCACATTGTTCAGCGGAGATGGCCCACCGTAAACTATTACAATACCTAAACTTAAAACCGATATTGGAATTGGAGATGAGATTAGGAGAAGGAACCGGAGCCGTCTTGTCATTTCATATTATTGAGGCAGCTTTAAAAATCCTTAAAGAGATGGCCACTTTTGAATCGGCGGGAGTTTCCCAGCAAAATGAATAATAATCCAAGACATATATTTATTACCGGTGGAGCCCGTTCCGGAAAAAGCAAATTTGCAGAAGAATTAGTAGCTTCAATCGGTAGAAAAATAATTTATCTGGCAACTGCGGAGGCTTGGGACCGGGAGATGGAAGAGCGGATCTCCAAGCACCAACAACGGAGACCGGCTGATTGGATGACTATTGAGGAACCAATAAAAGTTAAAGAAATACTTGTAACATACCAGGAAGAGTATACAATTTTATTTGACTGTTTAACCATGTTTCTAAGTAATTTATATTTTAAATTTGAAACTAATCAAAATACAGAAAAGATACCGAACATGGTTCAACAGGAAATAGAGGATTTGGCTAAAATAATATCAGCCAGTAAAGCCAATTTAGTAGTTGTTTCAAATGAGGTAGGCTGGGGGATTGTTCCGGATAATCAACTATCCCGGAGTTTCCGGGATTTAGCCGGTATAGCCAATCAGTTTATCGCGGGTATTTCCGACGAAGTATATCTGGTGGCAAGCGGAATCCCGGTCAAAATCAAAGGAGCTCCCGATGATTCGCAATCTTAGAGTGGCAATCGGTTTTTTAACCAGATTACCGGTGAGCCCGCCGGATATTCAACCTGACGATTTAGGCCAATCTGTTAAATACTTTCCACTGGTTGGCGTTATTTATGGCGCGTTAACTTGGGGATTGCTTCAATTATTGTCACGTTTTTTCGTTCCGGAGATCGCTGCTTGGTTGACTGTATTTGGTGGAGCTTTTTTGAATGGATGTATCCACTGGGATGGTTTTTCCGATACCGCTGACGGACTGGGGAGTAATGATCCGGCTAAAAGTCTAACTATCATGAAAGATAGCCGGTTAGGAGCTTTTGGCGGTATGGCATTAATCTTTCTTATCCTGGGAAAGATTTTCGCAATCAAGGAATTGCTCCATGTTCCACTGTTAACTTTTATTGCAGTGGCGGTTTTATCCCGATGGGGTATGACTGTTCAAATTTATACTCAACCTTCGGTCTCACAAGGCCTCTTAAAGTCCTTTCAAATAAAGAACAAATTAAGGGATTTACTTATTTCAACTATTTTAATGTTAATTTTAATCGGATTTGCTTGGCCGGTTAATCTGCTTTTTTTAGCGTTCACTTTAATTGTTTTATTGGTAATAAAGCCTTTAATTAAAAAACGTTTCGGAGGAATTACCGGAGATATTCTGGGAGCTGTTAATGAATTAATTGAGTTGGTTTGTTTGTTGGGGTTAATTATTAGGCATTAGGGACCAGGCAACAGGCAATAGGCAACAGGCAATAGGCAACAGTGATATTTTTTTGGTTTGCTTTTTGATTTTAGGGAAAAGGTTATGAAAATGCAAAAAATGATTGAATACTTGGAATTATCATCTGTAGATCATGGAGGTAATATAGAAAAAGCCAGAGCTGTTTTTGGAAAAAAACGGTTTCTGGATTTAAGTATTAATATCAATCCTTGGGGTCCGCCATTTAAATTTTGGGGTACTCTATTATGGAATTTGCTAAAAATTCGTGAATATCCCGAGCCAAACTCCGAAGAAGGTTGCCGGTTTCTCGCCCGTTTTTTTGGATTGGAGTCGGAAAATTTAGCTCTGGGGAATGGAGCGGCGGAACTTATACGGTTTCTTCCGTTAGCATTACCGGTTGAGCGGGGAATAGTGCTCGAACCGACTTTCTCCGAATATGAACAGGCATTTTTGGCGATTGGAAAACCAGTAGTAAAGATTCCCTTAGAATCTGAGTTCCGGTTACCTTTCGAAGAAGTTAAAAAGAACTTAAAAGAAGGCGACCTTTTATTTATCTGCCAACCTAACAATCCGACCGGCAGTTTATTTCCGGAAGCTCAACTCATAGAAATGTTAAAATTGGCAGCCATAAGAGGAAGTTGGCTAGCGGTTGATGAATCTTTTCTCTGGTTTGCCGGAACAATTAATAAACTCTCTTTTAGCAGGTATCTTAAAGAATATTCAAACCTGGTCATTATAAATTCACTAACTAAAATAGGCTCGATTCCGGGGTTACGGCTTGGGTTTGTGTTGGCTAATCCGGATATAATTAAGGAACTGCGACAAAGAATAGACCAATGGTGTGTTAACCGATTAGCCCAAAAAATACTAGTCACAGTTCTGCATTCAAAGTTTTTAGCTAAGTCAGTAAGAAGAATTCAACAGGAAAAATGTTGGTTAACCCGGAAAATGCCCCAAATTAGAGGAATAAGAGTTTTTCCTTGGGATGCAAATTTTTATTTAATAAAAAATGAATCTAAGCATTTTTCTACTAAAAGGCTCCTTTATGAACTTGGGGTAAGAGGTATTTTAGTCAGGGATTGCAGTAATTTTAACGGTCTTGGCTCTGATTACTTGCGGGTTGCAATCGGGACTCACCGGCAAAATATTAAATTTCTTAATACTTTAAGGAGAATCGTTAACAATGAAGGATAAAGTATTATTTATTGATATTGATGGGGTACTTTTCGGGGACTATGACGGCTATTACCAGCTTCGCCCGGGAGTTTCCTCTTTTTTCGTCTGGGCAAAGTCTTTTTTCCGGTGTGAGTTTTTAACTTGCTGGTCTTGGCCCCGAGTTCAAAGCTTAATGGAATCGTTATATATTGATCGCCGTTCATTAAATATCGGCTATCGAAACTGGTATAATCTAAAGACTGATGGTATTGATCCAAGCCGGGAGGATTTTTACATTATTGATGATAATTTAATATCTGAAGAGATTGCCTGGTTGGACGCTTGGAGATTAAGAGAACGATATCTTCAAGTCGACAAATATGGAGCCGATGAGCTTATCAGGGTCAAGCAGTTATTAATTGAATTGGAAGGATTGAGGGAGGATTAATGGATTCGCAAGCCGGAACTCTATATTTAGTGGCTACTCCGATTGGCAATTTGGAGGATATTACCCAACGAGCTTTACGTATTTTAAATGAAGTGGATTTGATCGCCGCTGAAGATACCAGACATACTTTAAAATTACTTAATTACTTCCAGATAAAAAAGAGTTTAGTTAGTTATTATAAATATAATGAAAAGGAAAAAGCCGGCGAGCTGATAACAGCATTATTAAATGGGAAAAATATTGCTTTGGTTTCCGATGCCGGAATGCCGGGTATCTCCGATCCGGGCAATTTGTTGGTAATGGAAGCAATAAAAAAAGAAATAAACGTGACGCCTATCCCGGGTGCTTCAGCTGTAGTAACGGCATTGGCTGCTTCAGGATTAGACACCAGGTCTTTTTGTTTTGAGGGCTTTTTACCCCGGAAACAAAGTGAGCAAATAGCAAAATTACAGGAAATCATTGATTACCAAGGGAGTTTAGTTTTTTATGAAGCGCCACATCGCCTAATCCAAACATTAAACAATATATACCGCATTTTCGGAGATAGAAAAGTGGTTATTGCTCGTGAGTTAACAAAAATGCATGAAGAATTTATTCGTGGTAATTTATCCCAAATTACAGCGGTAATTGTTACAGAAAAGTTAAAAGGAGAATTTACAATAGTCGTTGAGGGTTCGGCATTTTCCGTTAAAAACCATCAAAATTCGACAAAATTCGACACAGAGGATCTATTTAAAGCCTTAAAAGGTGATCAAAAGTCAATTCGAAAAGAATTGAAAGAGATATCAAAGAAGGTTGGTAAAAGCACTAAAGAGCTGTATCAGATGTATTTAAAAGCACAAAAAAAATGAGGGGTTTACCCTCATATTTTTAGCTAGCGCCTTTCATAGATTCGAGGCAAGATTTGCAAATGTTTTTCTCTTTGAAGTTTCTGATACCGTCGGCGTTACCACAGAAAATACAAGCTGGTTCATACTTTTTCAAAATAATTTTCTCGCCGTCAACATAAATCTCAAGGGCGTCTTTCTCATCAATCTGAAGGGTCCGGCGTAACTCGATTGGGATTACAACACGGCCGAGCTCGTCTACTTTACGTACAATACCGGTAGATTTCATCATTGTTGGAAATCACTCCTTTCGTTAAAATTCGACACAACCGACAAACTTATTATACCTATATTTACATGCAAAGTCAAATTGATCCAAAAAATTTTTACATTGAATTAACAATTAAAAATTAAGGTATTTCCCAAATTTGTAATGCTATAGGAAAAATATAAAAAATTTTTCAAGATTTTTCGGGGTATTAAAAAATAAAGGTAAAATATTTTAGGAATTTGATTAATTAAGGGAGTTTAATGTAATTTGGGTGCAGCAGTAAGCGGAGCTTACGACCAGCCCATATGGGTTTATTAATGAATTTATCTTAGCTTATTACAGCTGTAATAAGGCTTTTACGTTTTAAACCTTATTGTATCAGCACTATTATATGTAGTGATTTATATACAATATATTGTGTTCAAGTGTTAATTTTTTAATTATGAAAATCACTCAATTATGAAAAATCCCTCAATTAAGATAATCTCCTTACTTGACAAACTGAATTTTTCCCGGTATATTTATTTAAAAAATATATATAAAATGAAGAATGGTATAATCATTATTTACACATAATTCAACATATATAAAAGACGTTGAAGGAAAGAGTACTTGTTTGACTTTGATTTTAGAGAATCGGGTATTGGTGGAAACCTGATCGGGTTGACAAGGAAAATGATTCCGGAGTTTCCGTTTTGAAAGCCTAAGTAAAAGCGGACGCATAGTTCCCGTTAAGAACACAGAGTCTTCCTTTTTGATAGAGCTTTTTGTAAGATTACCAAGCAAAAAGCTTAGGAAGAGAACTGGGGTGGTACCACGAAGTTAACCTCTCGTCCCCTGCGGGATGAGGGGTTTATTTTATTTGGCGACAGGCAATAGGCGAAAGGCGCGAGTTATATAAAATCATTTAGAATTAATTCATTTTCTTTCGCCTATCGCCTCACGCCTTATACCTAATGATATTGAGGAGGTAGTAACCATGAGTAAATACTATATTACGACACCAATCTATTATCCGAGTGATAACTTACATATCGGGCATGCTTACACAACAATAGCAGCTGATGCCTTAGCCCGTTATCACCGCCAAATAGGAGATGAAGTTTGGTTTTTAACTGGTACTGATGAACATGGGCAAAAGATTCAACGTAAAGCGGAAATGGCCGGAGTTACTCCCCAGGTTTATGTAGACCGGATTGTGGCTAATATACGTGAACTTTGGGATAAATTGAAAATTTCTAATGATGATTTTATTCGGACTACTGAAAACAGGCATGAAAAAGCAGTTCAAGCTATTTTTGAACGCCTCTACCAGCAAGGAGATATCTATAAAAGTGAATATGAAGGTTGGTATTGTACACCTTGCGAAGCCTTTTGGACGGAACGACAATTAAATGAAGGTAAATGTCCGGATTGCGGTCGTGAAGTTGAAATGGTTAAAGAGGAGAGTTATTTCTTTAAGGTCTCCAAATATGCAGATCGGTTGATAAAATATATTGAAGAACATCCGGAGTTTATTCAACCGGTTTCCCGAAAAAACGAAATGATCAATAACTTTTTAAAACCGGGACTGGAAGATTTGTGTGTTTCCCGCACAACTTTTAGTTGGGGAGTCCAAGTCCCTTTTGATCCGAAACATGTTGTTTATGTGTGGTTGGATGCACTTTCAAATTATATTACCGCGCTTGGTTACCCCGAAAAGACCGAACTGTTTGAGAAGTTTTGGCCGGCTGATCTTCATCTGGTCGGTAAAGAGATTGTCCGCTTCCATACTATTATTTGGCCGATTACTTTGATGGCTTTGGGACTACCACTACCCAAGCAAGTTTTCGGACATGGTTGGTTGGTCTTGGAAGGTGGCAAAATGTCCAAGTCAAAAGGTAATGTAATTGATCCGTTGATATTGATCGAAAAATATGGTCTGGATGCTATTCGTTATTATTTACTTAGAGAGATACCTTTTGGTTCGGATGGTTCATATACGGAAGACGCTTTGGTTTTAAGGATTAATACCGATTTGGCCAATGATTTGGGTAACTTACTGCACCGGACTCTCTCTATGATTGAAAAATTTAATGAAGGAATTATTCCCAGTCCAGGAGCGTATCAGGAACTGGACCAACAAGTTATTAAGCAATCACAGGAGAGTTTAGCCGAGTTTAAAGAAGCCATGGAAAAGTTGGAGATTAATATGGCTCTGGTAGCGATATTTAAACTGGTAAGCCGTACTAATAAATACATTGATGAAGCGGCTCCGTGGTCCTTAGC
The DNA here is from genome assembly GCA_023435225.1 of Bacillota bacterium. Taxonomy (GTDB): domain Bacteria; phylum Bacillota; class UBA4882; order UBA8346; family UBA8346; genus UBA8346. Next base: position 83,947 of record JAEYRX010000100.1, on the reverse strand, counting down.
CAAAAACCCTGATTTACGTGAGAGGTTGAATACTGTTTTATATACGATGAGCGAGACCTTAAGACTGGTGGCTGTGTATTTAATCCCGTTTTTGGTTGAGACTCCGGCTAAAATCTGGGAACAATTAGGTCTTACAGGTTCTCCGGTTGAGTTGGATTACACTGATGCGGTTAAATGGGGATGGTTGGAACCGGGAACCAAAGTAAAAAAAGGTAATCCAATATTCCCAAGAATTGAGGAAGAAAAAGAAGAAGCTAAGGAGATAAAAAAAATGGAATCGAAAACGGAAATAAAACCAGCGGTTAAGCCTGAAAATACTGATGAAGTTGCTCAAATAACTATAGATGAATTTGCCAAAATTGACTTACGGGTTGCTAAAGTATTAGAAGCTGAAAAAGTTGAAGGATCAGACAAACTGCTAAAATTAAAAGTTAAAGTCTTGGGAGCAGAACGGCAAATCATTGCCGGAATAGCTCAACAATATCAACCTGCGGATTTGGTTGGAAAAGAAATTGTGGTAGTCGCCAATTTGAAACCGGCTAAATTACGAGGCTTATTATCGGAAGGGATGCTGTTGGCCGCCTCAAACGATCAAGGCCAGTTAGCTGTTTTGCGGCCGGAATCCGAGGTTGGTGAAGGGGCTAAGGTTAGATAGAATGTGGATTGACAGTCATACACATTTAAATGACGAAGCTTTTCAAGATGATTATCAGGCTGTAATTAAGAATTCTAGTGAAGCCGGAATAGAGAGAATGTTGGTGGTAGGCTATGATATTCCTTCTTCAATGCGGGCTGTTCAGTTAGCGCAAAGTAATGATTTTATTTATGCCGCAGTAGGAGTTCATCCTCATGATGCTAAACTCTGGGATGCAAGCGTTGAAGAACAAATTAGGAAGATGTTATCCGAACCCGGGGTAGTGGCGGTAGGAGAGATTGGCCTGGATTACCATTATAACTATTCTCAAAAAGAAGACCAACTAAGAATTTTTAAGGGACAACTGGCAATTGCCAAAGAGTATGATAAACCGGTTATTATTCACAACCGGGAGGCTCACCAGGATACTTATGATGTATTGGAACAGGCAAAAATTGGTCCCGCTGGTGGAGTAATGCATTGCTTTAGTGGAAGTTGGGAAATGGCAAAGCAGTTTTTGGAGTTGGGTTTGTACATATCTTTTGCCGGGTCTTTGACCTTTAAAAATGCTGATAAATTACGGGGAGTTGCATTAAAAATACCGGAGGACCGGATATTAATCGAAACAGATTGTCCTTATTTAACTCCCCATCCGTTTAGAGGAGATAGAAATGAGCCGTCAAGAGTAACTTTAGTAGGGGAAAAATTAGCGGAGATTAAGCAAGTACCGCTAACAGAAATAGCTGGCTTAACAACCAGGAATGCTAAAAATTTATTTGGAATATAATTATTAGGCTTCATAAGCCACAGAGACACAGAGGCACAGAGAATTAGATTCTGCGCCTCTCTATCTTATACAAAGTTAAACTTGGAATGAAACTTGTTGTTATCAACTTTACAAAGGAAGTGCCTGAATGGAAGAGCAAGCAAAAAAAATTAAAGAGAAAGCTATGGTTATAGCCTACCCTTTACATGGCTCGCTTTATTTAAATATTACCAATCGTTGTCCTAATGCCTGCCGGTTTTGTATTCGTAATTCGGAACAGGGCGTTGGTTATAATCTCTGGCTGGAAAAAGAACCGGAGGTTGAAGAGATAATAAAGGCAATAGGTGATCCTTCAGAATACCATGAAGTGGTTTTTTGTGGTTATGGAGAGCCGTTAATGAGACCGGATGAAATAGTAGCAGTATCGCGATGGTTAAAAAACTATCCAATAAAAGTGAGAATAAATACGAATGGATTGGCTGATTTATTTTTGGGATATGATGTTTTACCGCAATTAAAAGGGTTAATTGATACTATTTCCATAAGTTTGAATGCTCATAATACCGAGACATTTATGGATTTAACCAGGAGCAAATACGGTCAAGCAGCTTTTGGCGCGGTATTGGATTTTACTAAACGCAGTCTATTATATATTCCGCGAGTAATATTATCGGTAGTCAGTTATCCGGGAGTAAATATTGAAAAAGCTGCTTCAATCGCCAAGGATTTAGGGGTAGAATTTCGAATGCGGGAATTTATGGAATAAATAGAAATATAATATATATGTGTTGTGTTGGAAGTCAGCATCTTGGAAAAATAAACCTTTTGAGGATAATTATATATATAGCAGGAATTTTTCATTAAAAAACGAAAACTAATAAATAAGTTGAATTAGATTTTCTTAACAAATATTATGTCCCTAAAGCCGGACGTAAAAAGAAAACTAATGTTTTAATAAGGGGGGTAAGAATGAAGTTAAGAATTATAACAGGCCGCTGGGAAAAAAGATTACTCGATTATGTTTACATAGTAGTAGGTTCTTTTTTGGGTATTGCTATAATTGGATTGCTCTTTTATATTATCGTCCTTGATCAGGTTGTTCTGAATGTAGATGGGCAAACTTTCCGGTGGCAAACTTTAAGCTCCAATGTGGCTGATGTGCTTCGTGAAAAAGGGGTTGAATTGAAACAAGGAGATGAAGTACAACCTGAATTAAAAACAGCCGTTACGGAAAAATTAGTAATCAATGTTGTTAGATCCTTTCCGGTTACAATTAAAGCTGAAGGTAAAACGACTGAAGTTTATACTACCGCTAGGCCGGTAAAAGAGGTTCTTAATGAAGCCGGTATTGACTTCGACGACGATGATAAAGTCACACCACGGCAGGATGTAATAGTCGAACCAAAGATGAAAATAAAGGTCGTCAAGGTTACCAGTTCAATTATTACAAAAAAAGTTACTTTAAATCCAGGGACAGAATATCGTAAAGACAAGAATTTGGAACGTGGTCAGGAAAAAATTGTTCAACAAGGCGCTCCCGGCTTAGCTGAACGCCAAATTAAAGTAATCTATGAAGATGGGCGGGTAATAAGCAGCCATCGGATTACGGATAAGGTAATTAAGGAACCGGTAAACAAAGTAGTTGCCCGAGGAATCAAGAAGGTTATCAGAACCCTGGAAACCTCACGGGGAAATTACCGCTATGTTGAAGTTAAAACTATGAAAGCAACCGCTTATTATCCCGGACCGGAGAGTTGTGGTAAATACGCTGTTTATGGTGAAACCTATACGGGTAAAAAAGCCGGTTTTGGATTAGTAGCAGTTGACCCCAGAGTAATAAAGTTGGGAACTAAACTTTATATCGAAGGGTACGGTTATGCAGAAGCGGCTGATATCGGCGGAGCAATTAAAGGAAACAAGATAGACCTTTGTTTTGAAACTTACCGGGAAGCGGCAATGTATGGAGTAAAAAAGATTAAAGTATATATTTTAGAGTAAAGTTTTTATAAAAAAAACCCCGGAATTCCGGGGTTTAGTTTTTTTTAGAAGTCGACTCTTAACCGGAGACCTAAAGCGGTTTTGGATTCATCATCAACCGGATCTTGGACGAGATATTCGCCTTGAAGAGCGGTTTTTGTTGCTAACTGGTATTTCAAACCAATAACTGTCTAGTCGTTTGCAATACTAAATATACCGGCTTTTCCACCCAATACGGCTATAACATCATTATCTTTCCGACTGAGGGCGATTCCCCGACCAGCGTAAACTTTAACCGCATCAGACACTTTGTATGAACCTTCAAAATAAGTACCGGAGAAATTTAAAATCCTTTTGTTTGGAAAGAAGGTAAAATTGTATTTATGGCAAATGTAATAATGATTATTTAGGAAATGAATTTGGCAAAAATTTTCTTCATTTTATATAACATTAGGGAGATTAATTGATTTCTTATTTTGAATGATGTAAATCGCTCATTTAATAATCTGGGAGGATAAATTTATGAAAAGGCTGATAATTATTTCTTTGATTACCGGAATGATTTTTTTATTTTCAAATACGGTATTTGGAATGTACACGCCCGAGGTTATTGAAAGACATGGTGTAGTTGTGATAAGAAATAGTAAAGAAAATGGTTTGGTTGCCGGTGGTCAATTTGGATTGACTGAAGATTTGGCGGTAGTAGCTGATGTTGGAGAAGATGATTTTAATCGGGCCGCTATTAAGTTTCAACTTAATCCGACTCTGTCTGTTTTAGGAGGGGTAAAAGATTCCGAATTGTTTTTAGGATTTAATTTTGGAGGAGAATTTACCGAAAATATTTCCGGACTGGGAGAATTGGATATTTACAAGTTAAATGACAGGTATGCTTATGATTATGAAGTAGGGCTTAAATTTTCTATAACTCCAAACCTAGATATTCGGGGTGGTTTGTTTGGAACGGTTACGGAAACCGATACCACTAGGTATATTCAGTATGGTATCGGATATAAGTTCTAATTTTTTGCAGAAAGCTTTGATTTGAGTAAGCGAAAGAATAATTCGGATAAAAAAACCCCCGGCTTTCGGGGGATTTATCATTTCTTAAGCAATTTCGTTTTCTAAATCTCCAATGAACTGATCAAGCATAGCAGTTATTTTATCAGCATTTTTTCCTAAAAAATAAGCTACTTTAATCGGTGATTTAGAAATTATTAAGGCTTCCATAGCTATCCTGAAGTGTTGGTAGTAATTCTTAAAAAACAACTCAAAGATGGCAAAAACTTCATCTTTTTCAGAATTTTCCGGTTCGCTGATACCTCGGTTCTGTTGAAATAGTTTAAAGAGGTTTTGGTATACTTGGTCTTGAAGTTCACCTAAATCAATAGCCGTAGATTCAGCGACTTTTTTTACGGACTTCATCTCCAGTACGTCTTGAAAGAGAGATTTTTCAAAAAACTCCTCTTCATCAATGACGGTGTTCTCTAAAGCTAAATTATTGATTTCATCGGTAGTTAAAATTTCATTCATAAATATTACCTCCTGGTTAACGGGTTATTGGATTAGCCATACATTACAAATATACTAGTAGTATCAGCCTGAAAATACCTATTTATACCTATTTTTGAAAAAATTATATTTGAATGATAGCTTACGTGGGTTTCTTTTGGATTATTATTGCTATTCAATATAATTTCGTTTAAAATGTAATCAGTTTATATAGCGACACGTTTAAAATTCCTTTCCGACTGAAGGAAAGGTCAAATATTAAGCAGGGGAAACTTAGAAAATTTCCTCATGCCCGTATAGGAGTGAAGGACCTTTGTTAACAACAAACCAAATCCGAGCAGAATTTTTGGATTTTTTTAAGGAAAAGGGACATACCATAGTCCCCAGTGCATCTTTAGTACCGCAAAATGATCCGACGCTAATATTTACTAATGCCGGAATGAATCAATTTAAGGATGTTTTTTTGGAGACGGGGACCCGCAGTTATAAAAGAGCCGCTGATTCTCAAAAGTGTATCCGGGTTAGCGGTAAGCATAACGATTTGGAAGAAGTGGGCCGGGATACTTACCATCATACATTTTTTGAGATGTTGGGCAATTGGTCTTTTGGCGACTATTATAAAAAAGAAGCCATTAGTTGGGCTTGGGAACTTTTGACTGAACGTTGGAAACTGCCAAAAGATAAACTTTATGCGACCGTTTATAAGACTGATCAAGAAGCGGAACAACTTTGGAAGAGTATTACCGATATTAACCCTGATCAGGTCATGAGGTTTGGGGAGAAAGACAACTTCTGGGAGATGGGGGAGACCGGGCCATGCGGACCATGCTCCGAGATTCATATAGATCTGGGACCGGAAAGATGCGATAAAAAGCATATCCCCGGACATGTCTGTGCGGTTAACGCCGGCTGCGCCAGGTTTATCGAACTGTGGAACCTGGTATTCATTCAATTTAACCGGAGACCGGACGGTGGTTTAGAAGATTTGCCCAGCAAACATGTTGACACCGGGATGGGGTTTGAACGAATCTGTTCAGTGCTGCAAAATCAAAAGTCCAACTATGACATAGATTTATTTAAATCAATTATCAAGGCTATTGAGGATGTTTCCGGTCAAAGTTATGATAAACCGGAAAACCAAGTGGCTATGAGGGTTATAGCCGACCATATAAGGGCCTTAACTTTCGCTATCGCTGACGGCGCTTTGCCATCCAATGAGGGACGTGGATATGTATTGCGCCGGATTTTACGACGGGCCGCCCGCTTTGGCCGGACCTTAGGTATGACAGAGCCTTTCTTATACAAAGTTGTTCCAGCTTTAGTTGATACGATGGGTAATGCTTATCCGGAAATCAAAGAGCAGCAACAACATTGCCAATTAGTGCTTAAAGCCGAAGAAGAAGGGTTTAATCGAACTCTGGATAAAGGTATTGAATTGTTTGAAGAGATCGCCTCCGAGCTATCCCGGAATCAAAAAAAAGTTATTGCCGGAGTGGATGCCTTCAAACTTTATGATACTTATGGTTTTCCGTTGGATTTAACTCAGTTAATGGCTGAGGAACGGGGATTAACGGTGGATCTTGACGGGTTTAACCGGGAGATGGATAACCAAAAGAATAAAGCCAGACAAAGCGGTAAATTTACAATGGAAGATCAAGCTAAATGGGAAACTATTAAAGAAGGACCTCATTCGGCGTTTAAAGGTTATGAAATGTTAGAACTTCAGGCCGGCCTTCATATGTTTGGGGAAGATCAGGAATACTGGCGTTTGGTATTTAATGAAACTCCGTTTTATGGAGAGTCGGGCGGGCAAATCGGAGATACTGGGAAAGTTATTGCTGACGGTAAGGAATATTTAGTCGAAGATACCTTGAAATTAAATGACCGGATTGTTCATTTAGTAAAAAAAGCCGGTCAAAATCCGAAAACCGGCGCTAAATTTACTTTAGAAGTAAATAAGAAAAAGCGTTTTGATACCGCCTGTAATCATAGCGCCACCCATTTACTGCAAGCCGCTCTCCGGAAAGTCCTTGGTGAACATTTACATCAGTCGGGTTCATTGGTAACCCCGGAACGCTTACGGTTTGATTTTACTCATTTTGAAAAGATATCCGATGTCGATTTACAAAAGATAGAGCAGTTGGTTAATGAAGCTATCGCGGAGGCAATCCCGGTCTGCACAGTGGAAAAAGACTATCAGGAAGCCGTAACAGGTGGAGCAACAGCGTTATTCGATGAGAAATACGGTGATAAAGTCAGAGTAGTTTCCATGGGCGACCTTAGTAATGAGCTCTGTGGTGGTACTCATGTATCAAATACTTCTCAAATCCGGTTGTTCCGAATTATCTCCGAAAGTAGCGTGGCAACCGGTATTCGTAGGATAGAAGCCGTCACCGGCGCTGAAGCCTTGAAGCTATATAACCAGGAAAGAAATACTATAGATGAACTTTGTCAAATTTTGAAGACCGATAGTAATCAATTTATTAGTAAGTTGAATAATCTTCTTGAAGATTTTAATAAGTTACAAAAAGAAGTAGCCAAGAATAATCAAGACCAAGCTGCTGAAAAGGTTAAGGGACTGCTGGACAATATTAAAAATATTGCCGGAGTTAAATATATTATAGCCAGAGTTGATGGTTTCACTATGGATCAAATACGGGAAGCTGTAGATAAATTAAGGGATGCCATGGGAACCGGAGTAGCTGTTTTAGGAGCGGTTAGTGACGATAAAGTCTCATTTGTAGTCGGAGTTACTAAGGATTTAACTTCAAGAATTCAGGCAGGAACGCTAATAAAATCTATTGCCGCTGAGACTGGTGGAGGCGGTGGAGGCCGCCCCGATTTAGCTCAAGCCGGTGGTAAGGAACCGGGTAAGATTGATCAGGCGCTACAAGTTGGTGAAAAGTTAATTAAAGAGATTTTGGAGAAATAATAGGAAAAAGATTTACGAACTAAAGTTGATTCAATAAAGCAAACTTAAAAAAAGGGGCTGTTGCAAAATAACTTTTTGTCGTTCTGTCCACCCAGGGTTAAAAACCTGGGCTAAGCTTAAAAATCATTCTAAAGCCCGTTAAACGGGCTCGGAAATACTTCGAAGTATTAACCCAGCCCCATTTATGGGGCTTGAGAAAGATTTTAAAAGCCTAGCCAGGTCCTTTAGGGCCTGGTGGAGATGAAGGCATTCGTTTGTTTTTGATTTTGTAACAGCCTCTTTTGAAATACAAATTATTTCTTAGGCCGATTCATTAATTGTATATTTTGTTACATTTTCTCCCATAATGATTATGGGATTTTTTTATGGGAGTGAATTGTGATGCTAAAAAAATTTTTTGTTAAAATGCTGTTCGCAGCTGTTTTTTTGGCGTTGTTCTCAATAAAATATGTCGATGTTACAATTGGAGAACATATATATGAGGAGCCATTAGAAATTGCCTGGAAGGCTATAGGGCTTCCACTAAAGGAAGTATCAACCGAGAGTTGGATGCAGCTTAATAAGCGGTGGATGACTGTATATGAATTACGAAACTTAGCGGAAGAAATTAAAAATAAATTAAATCTAAAATTAAAAACTAAAATTACTTGTGGCGAACAGGATGGAATAACTTATGCATCAATGGAAGGCACTTTAAAGGATAAGACGGTTGTAACGGTGACAATTCAGTCAAACCGCAGTGACTATAAGATAGAAACCCAAATGGGAGTAAATACCTCCAAGATTGGAAGAATTGAGAATATGAGGAGTTATTTACGGACATTAAAAAGCCGGGTCCTTGAATTGGCGAAAGAACCTCATTTTAAGGTATTATTAATTGGGGAACATAAGGGAATTATTAGATCCGATGTTGTTAGAGAGATTTCAGGCAGGGCGTTTCTTAAAATTCAAGCTGAGTTAATTGACTCTGCCTATGAAGCAGGAAACAGTTGGCAAAAAGGATATTCTAAATTGATCGATGATTCCATAAAATTTAACTTAAAGAAAATGAATGTTGAGATTGGTACCAGATATGATCGCGGCCAAAATATTACGCAAGTAGTTCTGGCCAGTCCGAGTTTGGGAGAGGAACTCTAATAATCAATAGAGTTCAATTTCCAACCGCTGATACTGGTAAAGAGCGGAATGCCTAGGGGTTCATATTCAATAATTAACGGATTTTTTAAGTTATTCCAAACAGTCATCCCTTTATTAAGCTTAAAGGCATGAATTGCTACGGCTTTTCCGTTTATGGTCAAAGGATAGATAACCTTTTCTTTGACAACCAAATCGATTGTTGCCCAATTAATAGCTCCGGCGCCACCTTCACGAAATTTGGAAGATACGCCTTTTTCCCGTAGTTCTTTTAATACGTCGGTAGAGATCCAGGGCGCCGTATCATCGGTAGCTTTTGATTCATTATTTCTATACAAGGGATTAAAATCACGACTGTAGATTAAATCAGTTAAAATACGGGTGCCCGAACCGACGCCATTTCTTTCTTGTTTAGTCCAAGTATAAGTCAATGACTCCGGAAAAGATTCTTTTACTACTTTAACTTGCCAGGCCTTATCTCTTTGGACGATATGTTCAACAATTTGAACAAAGTTAAGAGTCATACCAACGGTGATGGGTTGAAAATCTTCGGCATTATCTTCTGAAAAAACCGGAATGGTTGTAACCGATAATAATAGGACAATTGTCAATATAAATAAGTATTTACGCAATATTTATCACCCCATAGGAAATGTGTTAATTTTTATTATTCAATTTATTCCTGATAAATTCCTTTAATTTATTCAAATGAGGTAATTATATATTCGGAATAGAGATATGGTGGACGCTTATAATTCCCGTTGTTAAAAGAACTGGTAAAGATAGCTATTAAATTTAATTCGGGGGTTATAAAAATATATTGTTCGCGGGCACCCCAGGCATAGTAAGTCTTATATCCCCTGTAAGTATTAATCCACCATTGATAACCATAATTACCACCGGTATAATCATCCCATTTATATCCGGCTGATTGTACCTTAGTGGACTTGTCAATCCATGATTCCGATATGATTTGCTCCCCATTCCAAATGCCTTTATTTAGATAAAAGTAAGCAAATCTTGCAGCATCTCTAGTGGTCATTTGAATCCAGGCTCCGCCGAAATTGATCCCTTGGGGGTCAGTGGGCCAAGTTACTGAATTCATACCTAATTTAGTAAATAAATGTTCATTAGCAAAATCGAGTGTATTCTTTGCGGTAGATTTCTGTATAATCGCCGATAAAAGATGACTTTCTCCCGAATTATAATTAAAATTATGTCCTGGTTGGCATTCCATATCTCTGTTAACAATAAAGTTTACCCAATTACTACTGCGGATCATTGGTGAAAAAAAGTGTCCCCATTCTGTTGATTCCGGCCAATCCAGACCGGAAGTCATGCTCAATAAGTGATGTAGTGTGATTTGGTTCTTTCCCGGTGTTTTTTTTATTTCAGGAAAATAATCACTAAGTAATTGGTTTTCACTTTTAATATAGCCTAGGTCAATTGCGATACCAATTAATGCTGAGGTAAAGCTTTTTGTACATGAAAAGAAATTAAATACAGTATCTTTCGTAGTACCGGATTTGAGGTATTCCGCTACGATATTACCATTACTAATTATTAATATTGATTTTACTTGATTTTCTTCCTTTACTACTGTGAATAAATCGTTTATTTTTTTTATGCCAAAACCGTCTTTTTCCATAGAGGAATTTGGCCAATCATTTGCGGGAAAATTAGTGGCTCCGTTTATATTAATCGTACAAATAAATAACAATAAGTTTATAAATAACAGTTTTAATTTCATCAATTTTTTCCCTTATGTATTACCAACTTATTTAATTCTTTAGCCCAAAAAAGTTTAGGATTTATTACTTGTGTATTATAACGAATCTCATAATGTAAATGGGGGCCGGTTGTAAGCCCGGAGTTCCCGGAATAGCCGATTAAATCTCCTTTTTTAACGAGATCTCCTCTCTTTACTTTGAACTCATTTAGATGAGCATATAAGCTAGAGAAACCATGATGTTTGATTATAATATATTTCCCATAACCATTCATCCAGAAGCTGACTGTTTTAACCTCACCATCGGCGGAAGCAACTATTGGAGTCCGGAAACGACTGGCAATATCGATTCCGGAATGGAATCTGTTTTGTTTAAAAATCGGATGGAAATACGGTCCAAATGAAGTATTGACTTTATTCTTAATTCCCTGCTCCGGCCAACTAAATGGGAATTCGTTTATAGGCCCTGATAAAATTATTTTTCGGCCATTTTTTGAGAATAAGGTTATCTTTACTTGGTTACCATTAAAAATAAAACTGATATCTTTCCAATATTGTGAGTTTTGGGGCATGTCATTTTGAGCTTTAACAGCCATCAGTTGAAATGAAGCCAGTGGAATACAAAGAGTAACAATTATAAGAAATGTTAGTATTTTTGCTCTAGTCCGAAGTATTTTATGATTAATAGTTGAATCTAATATGTATTTCAAACGATTCTCCCCCTTTGAATAAAAATTTAGGACTAGTGATTCCTGTTTCAAAAAATAACAGTTTTTTCCGGCGCGTATGGCGTTGAATAGAATATAGGCATAGGATGAAGGTTTTATATCAGTATGAAGAACATAATCATCACAAGCTTTTTCCCGGTTAATCCGCATTTCATTTTGAGCCCACCAAACTAACGGATTAAACCAATAGATCGCTGTTGTGATTTGACTGATAAAATTAGTTATATTATCCCGTCTGGTTACGTGAGCCGCCTCATGACAAAGAATAGCTTGTTTTTGTTCTTCCGGCCAGTTCAGGTAATCTTCAGGCAGTATTATTAATGGATTAAACAAACCACAGGTGACAGGGATATTAATTTTTGGATGGGTGGCCACCCGGATACTCAAATTTTTGAAGGATGAAGTCTTTTCATTTTCGGTTGCTCTCATTAGCAGTTTCATTCCGAAAAATCCCCGGCAAATTTTTATCGCTATTAACACTACTCCTATAACCCAGATAATGAAAAGCCAGGCTATAAAAGTAAGAGAAGTATGGTTGGTATTATTTTTAAGATTTTCAAGTATTATCTGAGGTTCGAAAAAATTAAAAGCCAGCTTATTTTCTGGTTGAATGTTTGCAGGTATCTCAAGCTCGGTTTTAAAATGTAAGGATAAACTGTTCGTCCCTGATTCAATAAAATTAGTCATTAAAGGCAGAAATAAAAGACTGCTTAGTGCCGTGAAGATTAAGAGAAAACGAATTCCAGCCGAACCACGTTTGAGCATAAGATTGGCTGTCAATGTTCCTATTAATAAAATACTACCGGTGAAGAAAGCATTAAAAATTATTGGGAAGCAGACAAATGACAATTCATTAATAAAACGGATTAAAGTCATTTAGCGTCCCTCCTTCCGGGCTTGCTCAATCAAAGCCGCCATCCGATCCAAGTCGGTTTCGGATAATTTCGCTCTTTCAATTTCAAGCAGGGCAGCTACTGCTTTTTCAGTGGAGTTATTAAAGAAAGTCCCCAATAAATCCTGAATAGCGGTTTTAATTGCGCTCTCACGGGAAATTGCCGGGTAATAAATATATTGGCGGCTTTGTTTCTTATGCAATAGATGTCCTTTTTCTTCTAAAATCCTTAAAAAAGTACGGACCGCTGAATAAGTTGGATTTTGGCCTAAATCCTCATATACTTCGGCGGCGGTTGCCTGGCCGCGGCGGTAAATAATCTCCATAATCTCGCGTTCTCTGCGGCTAAGCTTAGTGGAAGAATCTTGAACCATGGATATTAACCTCCCGACGTTAAATGCTAAAATTTTAGCTTTTAATATGTTAAAATATTAGCATTTTATTTTGTTAAAGTCAATAATGAAATGTTAAAAATTTAGCATTTAATTTTAATACGTTATCATAAGGTAATAATTGACAATAATTGCGAAATTTCTTATAATATAGTTAGCTAATGAATTATAATTAGCTAAGATGAGGTGATTGGGATGGAAGTCTCTTCAACTGAACTTCAAAATAATTTCGGCACTTATTTGAAATTAGCCCAGGTCGAGGATGTTTATGTAACTAGAAACGGGAAACGGATTGGGGTGTTAAAATATTGGGAAGACCCGCGGGATGAACTGCTAAACATTGCCGAAAGTAAAGCTAATTATCAAAAAGATCATCCTCGGATGTCGGCGGAAGAGTTTTTAAAGTTGGCAACTACTAGTGATAACCGTTATGAATTTATAGACGGCGAAGTCTATCAATTATCTTCGCCATCTTATGAGCACCAAAGAATTGTGGTGGAAATTTTAAATATCTTTTATCAATGGTCTCGTGGGAAGAAATGTAAACCGGTAGTGGCGCCATTTGATGTTGCCTTAATTAAGGATAATCTCCGAAACATTGTTCAACCTGATGTTTTGATTTTATGTGATCCGGAAAATATTGACGAACAGGGTAAGTATAATGGCGCTCCTACCTTGGTAGTAGAAGTCCTTTCCGAATCCACCCGCAATCTGGATATGTTGAAGAAGCTTAATTTGTATATGTCCAGTGAAATTAAAGAATATTGGTTAGTAAACCCATTAAACCGGGAAGTGTACATTTATTGTTTTAACGCGGGGGAAATTCAAAATTACCGTGTTTTTAAGGGTAAAGAAACGGCGGAGTCGGAAGTTCTGGGAAACCTTAGCTTATGTTTGGAACAGTTATTTTAACTAAGGAAGCGCTGATTAATTGAATAAGTGACGATTTTACGCTTCGAAAAATGCCTAATGCCGCATATTTGCTCGCACAAAATCGGATTAATTAGCGCTTCCCTTACTAAATATTGAGGAGGATAATCATGGATATCGCTGAAATCGCCAATAGTATCAGTTATTGTGGATTGGTCTGTAAGTTTTGTCATTTGTCGGATAATTGTGGTGGCTGTAAAACGGCTGATAATAATTGCAACAAGCGTTTGTCTCCGGAGGGATGTTATCAGTATGATTGTTGTACTGCTAAAGGTTTAAATGGCTGTTGGGAATGTTCAGATTTCCCTTGCGGTAAAGATATGTTTGCAGAAGGACACGGATTTCGATTAAAAGCTTTTGTCCGCTGCGCTAAAGAGGATGGATTGAATAACCTTGCCGCTTACTTAAAACGAAACGCCGAATCCGGTTTGGAATATCATAAAAATAATAGTACTAGTGGTGATTATGACAACCTGAAAAATGAAGAACAAGTGTTGCAAATGCTAAGAACCGGAAAAGTCGGTGATTAGGAATGATATTTATTGAAGTCTACTCATAATTGCTTGACATAAAAAAGGTAAATCAAAATACCATTTGTTATTACTGCTTTTTGAAAATAACATAAATGGAACTGTAGTTTACATATAGATACTTTCATTCTATATAGTTTAAAAATCCTTTATTTTAAAAACGATGATTCCGGCGATCATTAGGCCTATACCTAACGGCTTACTGATATGGAACTTTAACGGGGCTGTATCGAAGAGCCCGTAATAATCGATAACCATTGCTACCAACAACTGAGTAACCAGGAGAATGGCTGTGCCTAAAGTCGGGCCAAGATTGGTAATGCTTCTAATTACACAGAGAACAATAAAAGCTCCAAAAAAGAGACCGGGTAGGTATAAACTTGGAACTTGGTTTAATCTGCCAAATGAGCCGTCGCTGCGGAAAAACAAGAAAATTAGAGTCAGTAATAAGCCTGCCGAATGGATCAGAGTATTGGTCTCCCATAAACCAATTTTGGCGCTGATCCTGGAACTGAATACCCCTTGTAAAGTGATGAGAATACCACCGAAAACTGCGAATAAGATTCCCGACATTCCAAATACCTCTTACTTTCCTTTATTCATAAATATTATCTTTGGCTAAAGATTTTAATTTATTAAAATCTAAAACTTTCAATGCTTTCTTTTCTTTAGAGAGGATGTTTTCTTGACGGAATATATTTATTATCCTATTTAAATGACGATAACTGGTTCCAAGCAGCATGGCGACTTCCGTTAATTTTTCAGCTTTAATTTCAGCTACTCTTGATTCGTTCTCCTGCTTAACGCTAATTGCTAATAAATAACAGGCAAATCTGGTTTCCAAAGGGTATAACAGATTTAACGAAGCCGTATTGGAAGCCGTATATAACTTATGACTTAGGCTGGTAATTATAAATCTTAAGAAAGTGGGATCGTTATATGCAAAAAGATTAAGGTCGGTAAATTTAATGCCAATCAAATAAGAATCCACTTGGGCTTCGACATTACAGATAACTTTAGATTTATTCAAAAACTCCACATCACCGATAACGCTTAATGGTTTGTTGAACCGTAGTAATAGTGATTTACCATTCGCTAATAAGGTATATATTTTTAGTTTGCCGCTAACTAAAAAATATAAATATTCAAGCTTGGAAGAACATTCACAGACTAAGGCTCCTTTTTGAAAGAGAAATAAAGACATATGGTCGGAAATATCTGTTTCAAACAGGCTATTCAGTTTGTACTGATTAATGAATGCTAGTAATAAGTCTCGGTTGGGAATTATATTCATTGTTTAACCTCGAAAGGATATTTTTAGTATACCGGAAAATTAAGGTTAAAAAAAGGACATATGTCAGTTTTGTAAAGAGTTATTTTAAAGGGGCTGTTGCAAAATAACTTTTTGTCGTTCTGTCCACCCAGGGTTAAAACCCTGGGCTAAGCTTAAAAATCATTCTAAAGCCCGTTAAACGGACTCGGAAATACTTCGAAGTATTAACCCAACCCCATTTATGGGGTTTGAGAAAGATTTTCTTAGCCTAGCCAGGTCCTTTAGGGCCTGGTGGAGATGAAGGCATTCGTTAGTTTTTGATTTTGCAACAGCCCCTTAGCTTTAAGAATATTTAGAGCTCTCCATCTTATAACTTGCCATCATCCACGCTATCCAACCATTGCTCAATCGGACCGATTACTGAATTAATTGTTCCATGCTCAAACGGGTTTTGTAGATTAGCCATTTTGACCAATTCCAAGAATGATTTACTACCGCCCAATTTGCATAACCGGAGATAGTCTTGCCATGCCTGTTGCGGTTTATTTTGCGATTTTACCCAAAATTGAAATGCGCATACTTGGGCCAAGGTATAATCAATGTAATAGAAAGGATTTTTAAAGATATGCGACTGACGCAGCCAAAAACCGCCCCGGTTTAGAAGGTCGTTATTTTCATAATCACGGTATGGCAGGTACTTTTTCTCGATATCACGCCAGATTGCTTTTCTTTCAGTTGGAGTAGCTTCCGGATGTTCATAAACCCAATGTTGGAATTCGTCGACAGTAACTCCATAAGGGATAAAAATCAAGGCTCCGCTTAAATGAGAAAACTTATATTTGGTAGTATCTTCTTTAAAGAAGAGTTCCATCCAAGGCCAGGCCAGGAACTCCATACTCATGGAATGGATTTCACAAGCTTCCAAGGTGGGCCAGTTATACTCCGGGATTGGAAAAATCCGGCTTAAATAAACTTGAAAAGCATGGCCGGCTTCATGAGTCAATACATCAACATCTCCGGCGGTTCCGTTGAAATTGGAAAAGATAAAGGGAGATTTATATTTAGGGATATAGGTACAGTAGCCGCCGCCGGATTTTCCTTTCTTGGTAACCAAGTCTAACAATTCATTGTTTACCATATAATTGAAGAATTCCTCCGTCTCCGGAGAGAGTTCCCGGTACATTCTTCTCCCGTTTTCGATAATTTCATTTGAGTCCCCTTTGGGAGTGGCGTTGCCGGTTAGGAATGAGAGTGGTTCATCATAATATTTTAAAGAATCCAGGTTTAAACGTTTGGCTTGCCGTTTCTTTAACTTGACCGCTATGGGAACGATGTTTTCCAAAACCTGCCGTCGATAATCGGCAACCATAGCGGCGTTATAATCCGAGCGGTTTAGACGGGCATAGGCTAATTCAATAAAATTGGCAAATCCCAGTTTTTTGGCGATTTGGTGGCGGAGTTTTACCATTTGGTCGTATATTTCATCAAATTCCTTTTCATGCTCCAGAAAAAATCCGGTATAGGCTTCTTGAGCTTTTTTACGAGTTTCTTGGTCCGGTGATTGAAGAAAAGGAATCATTTGCGAAAGGTTACGGGTTTCACCCTGGAACTCAATCTTAGCCGAGGCCTGAAGTTTGGTGTATTGACTGGCTAATTTGTTCTCTTGTTGAAGATCCGGAGTTACTTCCGGGGAAAAGGTCCGGAGCGTCATCTCAACGATTCGGAAAAGCTGTTCACCGTACTTTTCCTCCAAAGCATTACGGTATTTTGATTGGACCAAGGATTGATAATACTGGTTGATTAATCCCTCGTAAATTGGCCCAACTTCGTCCATATAATCATTTTCAGCGCTGTAGTAGTCATCAGTGGTATCAATGCTGTGGCGGATATGGACTAAGGTTGACATGGTTTCAAAATGATTTCGTAAACCGTTAATTTCGGAGATGATGTTCGCTTGGACTCCGGATGAATCGGCCTGGTCGAATTGGGTAAGCAAGCGTTGAAATTCATTTTTTATGGATTCCATATCGGGGCGTTGGTATTGATATTCTTTAAAAGTTGGCATAGTTGAGGGCCTCCTTAATTTAATTGAGTTTAGCTAATTGCTAAAGCAAAGGACTTTAATATAACCTGGGTTTTTGATTACTAGGTAGGATTTTCCTCCGCTTTATAAGGTCTTCTGGGTCTAAAAACCAGATCCCTCGCCCTCGGAGGTAATCCTTCCATGGACCGCCGACCTTGAACCATCCATGGTTCTGGCCTTAAAAAGGGTAATAATCATCCTTCGTAGGCTACTTTTAAGACCTGTAAAACCAAACTAATACCCTTTAAGGGATAGGGTCGTACTTAGACATCTTTGAGTTTCACATTCTTTATGTATTAGTGTCTACTAATATCTAAAATTCACCATCCAACTACCAATTTTAAGTTCAAAATTAGTATTACCCCAAAGATTGCGGTTAATATTAACAGTATATAATATAACCATCCAAAAATTGACCATATTTTATTTCTCCATAACAAGATTACCATGATAATTTCACCAATTGTTATAAGAGTGATCACCCAAGGGATAAGGCTAACTATACCACCACAAATATTTAGACCATATTTGATAATAAAAAGTGAATATTTCATGGCCAAATATAATACTGAAAGGCAAAGTATACTATTTAATATTGCCAATGATTTTGCCAACAATGATCTCGGCCTGTTCTGTTTAGCTGCTTCCGCTACATTTTGATTATGGTATTTAGCTTTATCAATAAAATAATGTAGTGGCCAAATAACAAATGGTGAAAGCAAGACGGTTAATAAAAAGAGGATGATTGCTTTATTGGCTGGAGAGTAGTATTTATCTGTTATACTATGAAAAATAGTGTATTGATGTTGGGGAAAAAGGGAGCATAGATCATAAATATGTTCCCCTTTTTTTAACTCGACGTCTAAATTAAATTTAACCGGAGTATTAAAGTTACCAAGGTAATAAAGATAGATAATTCTATTTTTTAAATTGTAAATACCGGATTGAACAGTTTCCACCTGATGAGTTGCCTTAAGCATGGCGCGAAAACAAGAGATAGGTATATTGGAGTAGTCTTTTGCAAGTGTTGATTCCAAAATGTTTTCTTCGTTCCCTAATACTTGATGAGTAGCATTTTGTCGAATAATATTTAATTTGTTACCCGATTCATCCCCGGTAATTGTTACGGAATCACCATTTTTATCAACAAACATAATCCGGAAATACCCAAGATTGTAAATGTTATATTTCTGAATGATTTTTAATGCTTGTTCTACGGTGGAACACTTTTCTATAATATATTCAAAAATATTGCCTGCAAAAGTGGGTTTTTGAGCGGATGGAGGCAGAGTTTTTCCTTGATAAAATATTACTCTATGATAGGATAAGCCATGATCATTTATACCTCCAACCGGATCTGCATTTATGTAACCAAAAAACATTCGGCCGAATTTGTTTTTTTTCGCTGGTAGAAACCAGACTTTGGCATCCTTATCCAATCCGTCTTCATTGTATCCTACCAAAGTTTGATGCTGGTTAGAGGTATTAAAGACTGTCCCGGCATACCGAATTATTTTAGGAGAATTCCTTGCTCTTGATTTGATTGGAGTTGTATCCTCCGGGTAGTGTGACATTCGTTTAATTGCATCATTCATAGTTATTCCATTTGATAAAAAAACTTCATTAAACTGCGACTTGGTTTGTTTGTTAATTTCCTTAAATAATTCGGTAGTTAACTTTTGATTGGTTTTTAATGAATAAGGTATAAATTTTTTGATGATATCTCCTTCATAATTTGAATTTAAATTGAACATTGTAACCGGTGTTTTGGCTGAAAAGTCAAAGTCTTTATAGGAAAAGTATTTAACTTTGCGGCAAAGAGAGGTATGAAAATAAATCATAGAATGATTAACATCAATAATAATTGACCATTTATTATTACCGCGTTCTAACTGCTTTAAGATGTCAAACCCATATTGTACAATCGGCTTCGATTGATCAGGTCGATAATCTTTTATCATTGTAGCTGCCTGTACAAAGCGGGTATCTATACCATTATAAGTTTCAAAAATATCCCGGGCTCCGCCGAAGCCTTGATAACTTTTTAGATAAAACAGCTCCAGACTATATTGCGAGTTGCATAACGCCGGAACCGGCATAGAGTTGCCGTTATATATTTTGGGTTTACCATCTATAAATTCGAGACAAGCATAATCACCTTGTTTATCTGATATAAAAAAATGCCAAGTGTCAAATTCCGGGATCAATTGCATTGAATTTCGAATAACTTCATCTACAGATCGGTAGTTATCTAATTGATATTGGACCCATTGGCAAACCAGCATATGTGGTTGTAAGTTGGTTTCCGGATATCGAGTTTCTTGTAAAGACATAACATCAATATGTAATCCTGCTTCATTCACGCCACCCATCGGGAACTCACGTCCAAATGCATTCCAAGTAATGGAGCCATATTGAGATATCCACTGAATTTTAGGGGCTACATCTAATTTTCCTAATAAATTATTAACGGAAAAACTAGTCTTCAAAACTCCACGTTTATTAATAAAGAAGTATCCCGGCATATAGTCCTTATATTCATCATCATTATGTCCTATGATAAATGAATCATCCTTTTTCAGCATAAAAGTCGAACAAGCGAAGCTACAGGAAGAAAAAATAGACAAGAAAATAACAGCTAAAAATATTATTGCTAAAAATTTCTTATAGCACATGTTAATACCTTCTCTCCAACTATTTTTTATCTATTTGATAACAGGCTCTAGAAATTTTTTTGATATAATTTGAATCCAAATCCAGGAAATTTTCATACTCTAGTGTTCTATAAAAAACCATTATTACCTATCAAAGTGAAATTTTTTATGTTAAAATGTTCTTAATATGTTTACCAGTATTGGAATAATTAACAAATTAGGGAAGCGCTGATTAATTGAATAAGTGACGATTTTGTGCTTCGCAGAATGCCTAATGCCGCATATTTGCTCGCGCTAAATCGGATTGATCAGCGTTTCTTTAGGGAATGTATTTGAAACTCTCTTAATTCAGAAAATTATCGAGGAATTTGATGAAATCCTTTTTAAAGTTTAGTTTAATAATAATTTTTATAGTTACAGCAGGTTTTCGGGTCTTCGCCGATGAGCTTAGTGATGATAACATCATAGATTCCCAACAAGCGGTGGAGATAGCTTTGGCTGCGGATTTATCATTGCAAGCCGCCAAATTGAATATGGAAGTTGCCCAAAGAGATTATGAAACCGCTAAACGAATTTTAAGCCTTGGGGGCTCATATTCAATCGCGACTACCAGTAGTGGAGACTGGTCGGACCCCACCGGAAGTCTTGGTGCAAACTCTAGTGGAATTTATGATACTACTTCCGATCATTCATATTCCAAATGGTATATAACTTATAAATCGACCGATCAGGATACTTATTCTTATGATTTATCATATTCGCCTTTCAAATTAGGATATGAAAAAAATATCAAAATAAAGGAACTTGAGTATATCAATCAATCTCTCACATATGAGAATACCAGAATCGGACTGATTGTTGAGGTTAGAAAAGCATACGCAGAGGCGTATCAAAAAAGGGAAATCTATAAGATGGCCCTACAGGATTCGGAACTGGTGAAGAAACAGTATGCCAGAGCCGCAAATCTATATAACTTGGGGAAGATATCCCATTTGGATTTGTTGGATGCTCAACAAAAAATGAAAGCCACTGATGTTAAAATGCGTCAAGCCGATCTGAATCAGCAAGCCGGGTCTTTGAAGCTAAGTGTATTATTACAAAAAGATGATTTACAAGCTGTAAATTTAGATGGTGCGGCTCTAGGTTGGGCCGCTGTGGACAAAATCGATTTGCAAGCAACAATTGAGCAGCGCCTGAAGAACAATCTTAACATTAAAGCAGCGTCAATAAGTATCCGGATCGCTAAGATTCAGGATTTAATGGATTCGTTCTACTTATTAAAAAATGTTTATATCTTTGCCGGCGAGCGCAGAACTAATGTTTATGACACAACATATTACGGGTTGGGTTTTTCCGGGACATTGGATGATTCTTATTTCCGGGATAAAAATACGGCTGAAAAAAGATTAAAAGCGGCTGAAATAAATTTGGAAGTTGCTATCCGCGATAAACGGGCTAAGATTTTAGAAGCATATCGCAATTGGCAAATTGATGAATTGAACCTGATTCCGGCCCGGGAAAGTTTGGAGATCGCCAAAGAGCGCCTGCGAATTGCCAATCAGAAGTACGAAAGAGGAATGGCTTCCGGTCCTGAAATGGATCAGGTCAATTTAACCTTTAACAACGCCGAAGAGACATATTGGGAAGCATGGTTATCATTACAAAAAGCGCGGGAAGAATTTTACCGGGCAGTTGATGGTGGGCCGGTTTTGAAATAGTAATTCTTAAAGGGGATAGGGTAGTGTCTGGAATAAAAAAAACAATCTTAATATTAGGTCTCGTAATATTTTCATTTTCTTTTACCGGGTGTAAGTTCTTCCCTAAAGAAGAGCGAGTATTGGCTCCTCCTTTAAAAGAACCTCCGGAGGTTACTTACGATAAAATCGAATTACAAAAAAGTACTTTTGAGAAAAAAACCGAGTGTATCGGGTATTTTGTCTCAGCCAATCAAAAAAATTACTGTTTTAAATATAAGGGCGGACGTTTAAAACAAGTCTATGTGGTTCCCGGCGATAATATTAAGAAAAGGACGTTATTGGCTGAATTAATTACCGATAATCTCGAAAGTCAGATCAAACAACAGGAAATTGTGGCGCAAAAATCAGAAATGGCCTATGATCTGGCGGTTGCTTCCGAAGAAAGCAAACTAAGTATCAAACAGGCTGAACTTAATATTAAAATGGAAGAGCTTAAGCTGGAGGATTTGCAAAAGGAACTGGCGGAATCAAAGCTGTACTCGGCGGTTAATGGGACTGTCGATTATATAACAGACGATAAACAAGGCGATTATGTTGAGGCTTTCAAGACAATAGTGAGGGTGGCGGACTTAAGCAACATCCAGCTTGAATATACCGGTGAAAAGGTTGGTGATTTTAAGCTGGGGATGAAGGCTCAAGTTAAAATCGATGATAATATTTTTACCGGTAAAGTAGTAATGAACCCGGAAAATATGCCCCTTAATACTGATGAAAAAATGGTTCCGTTAGTTCGCATCAAAGTTAATGGGGTTCCCAAAACTGTTAAAATAGGCGACTCAGCAGAAATCACCCTGGTTTTAATCAGGAAAGAAAATACGTTTGTAATTCCCAAAAGTTTGACCCATTATTATGGGGGCCGGATTTATGTTCATATACTGGAAAACGGGGTTAAAAAGGAACGTGATATTGAGACCGGAGCGGAGAATCAAACCGAGGTTGAAGTAATCAAAGGGCTTTCGGAAGGCGATATACTGATTAATGAATAAATGAACCATTACAAAAACTCTGTGTCTTATTTAATAGGCCACAGAGGCACAGAGACACAGAGCAGAGAAAAGGCTTCGAATTTCAATTAATGAGGTTAAGAGATGTTTTCAATCGTCTTGAGGAAAATGCTTAACAATAAGTGGATGACGCTTTGCATTATCATTGGTTCGATAATAACCGTGGCGATGTTTAGCAGTATCCCTATTTATACCGACGGTATTATCCAAAGAATGCTCACTAAAGATTTGGAGCAGGCCCAGGAGACCCAGGGTATTTTTCCGGGCGGTTATTTAATCGAATATGATAATTCTTATCTGCAAAGTGAACCCAAAGATAAGAATCTCTTAAATTATCTGGACCAAAAAATCAGCCAAGTAGTATCCGGGAGTATCAATCTTCCAATACTTGCCCGGTGCAGATATATTAATGCCGGTTCTTTTGCGGCGGATAGTAATAGTACGGATCAGGAATCCGGTATTATTGATATTGTTGCTTTATCCAATCTACGGGAGCATATCAAAATAACTCAAGGCAGAATCTTCTCCAACCTGGTGTCAAACTCCACTTATGAGGTAATTGCCTCGGAAGAAGCAGTGAAAGTACTGGACCTTGTTTTGGGCAATACTTATGAATTAGCTAAATTGGGGATGACAGAAGCTGATGAGAAATCGGGGAACTTTCGGGTTAAGATAGTAGGTATCTTTAAATATAAAACGGAACATGATCCATATTGGTTTAAAGGTATTGATCAATATAATCAAAGTATATTGATGGATCAAAATTTGTTGGAGACTTCATTCCTTATCAATGAGCAAATAAGCATTAAAACGGTTTTCTGGTATTACGCTTATGATTATCATCGTGTTAGCCTTGCTAAAATATCAACTCTTTTAAAAACTTATGCCGCTCATGAAAAGTGGTTTGGGCAGTATTTTAATATAAGTTATAAATTGCCGGCCATATCGATTATCAAGAAATATGCCGAAAGAGAAAAGAAACTGCGAACAATTCTTTTGGTGCTTGAGATTCCGGTTTTGATTTTACTGGGTTTTTACTCATTTATGGTAGCTAAATTAAAAATTGATTTTGAAAGTAATGAGATCGTGGTTATTAAAAGCCGGGGCGGCAGTGGCCGGCTTATCTTTACCATCTATTTGGTTGAGAGCCTGCTCATCGGTAGTATAGCTCTGTTAATCGGCCCCTTTTTAGGTCTATTACTTTGTAAACTGCTTGGAGCTTCTAACGGTTTTTTGGAGTTTGTAGAGCGGACAGCCTTACCTCTCTCCTTAAAACCCCAAGTATATATGTATGCATTGATGATAATAAGTTTCATTTCTATTTCAATGTTGATTCCGGCTTTTAACGCTTCACGGACCAGTATTGTTTTGTATAAGCAGAAAAAAGCCCGGGAGCGTAAAAATAGCTTTTGGGAACGATACTTTCTTGATTTAGTACTACTGCTCATTTCTCTTTATGGGTTGTTTAGTTATCAACGGCAACAAAAGGTTTTGTTCATAAGCGGAATTAAAGGAACTGATCTGACGATAGATCCGCTATTGTTTCTTATTTCTACCGCATTTTTATTCGGTGGCGGATTATTGTTTTTGCGTATCTATCCTTATATTGTTCGCTTGGTGTTCCGGCTGGGAGAGAAAAGATGGGACCCGGTTTCGTACGCTTCTTTCATTCAGGTGGGAAGAACTTCAGGGCAGGAACAATATGTAATGCTTTTTATTATTTTAACATTGGCAATCGGTATCTTCAGCGCCAACTCCGCCAGAACTCTTAATAAAAATATTGAAGAAAAAGTGCGGTATGCGACCGGCGCCGATATTGTAGTAAAGGGCAATTGGAAAAGCAATCGGCTTCCGGTAAGTATGGGCCCGTCTTCCTCTACTCCGCAGGAATTAATATATTTTGAACCGCCGTTTGATTCTTATACCAATTTGGATGGAGTAGCAGCAGTCACTAAAGCTTTAATGATAGATAATGCCAACGTTTATATAGATAATGATTTCTTACAAGATATATCATTATTAGGGATTATTCCGCATGAGTTCGGTAAAACCGCCTGGTTTCGGGATGATCTCCTGCCTTATCATTGGTATCAGTATCTCAATCTGATGACCGATTCGCCGCAAGCGGTTTTGGTATCGAAAGCTTTTAAAGATACGCTTGGATTAAAGGAAGGAGATTGGCTGGCTGTTTCCTGGGATAAACAACAATTATTAAATGTGGTTATTTATGCTTTTATTGATTACTGGCCGACCTTAAATCCGTACAAAAAAACCAACGGCGCGCCTAACCCTTACTTTATAGTGGCTAATCTCAACTATATTCAGTTAGTTCATTCCGTGGAACCTTATCAGGTGTGGTTAAAGAAAAAACCGGGCGCCACCAGTAATCAAATTTATCGTGATATGGCTAAAAAGAAGATTGAATTGGTTTACGATGCGGATGCCACCGCACAAATTATTAAACAGAAAAACGATCCGATGTTGCAAGGAACTAACGGCGCTCTTACCCTCAACTTTATAGTAACAATTATAGTTAGTATAATCGGGTTTCTTATCTTTTGGATTATGGCGATCAAGAAAAGAGTATTGCAATTCGGTATTTTTAGAGCCATAGGATTAACTTTGCCCAAGATTATAAAGATGTTGGTTTGGGAGCAGTTTTTAATTACCGGAGCGGCTATTGTAGCCGGAATATTTATCGGAAACATAACCGGGCGGATTTTTGTACCATTACTACAGATGGTATACAGCGCCGAAGAACAAGTGCCGCCTTTTAGAATAATTTCCTATCCCGGAGATTATCTGCGCTTGTATGTTATTTTTGCTTTAATGTTGATTGTGGCCATGTTTGTGTTGTGGCGGATTATTACTAAAATTAATATCTCTCAAGCTCTGAAACTGGGAGAAGATTGATAATTGGAGGATTGAAGTGGCTATTATTCGGGCGGAGAAAGTTACCCGCAAATTTAATACCGGTAAGGATGCCGTTTTTGCGGTGAAAAATATCAATATGGCTATAAAACCAGGCGCATTAACCTTCTTTACCGGCCGTTCCGGGTCGGGGAAGACTACTTTGATGAATATCTTAAGTACACTCGATTTGCCAACCATGGGACGGGTTTACTTTGAGGATTTGGAATTGACTGCGCTGCCGGAGGCTAATCGTGACGATTTCCGGCGGGTTAATATCGGATTTGTCTTTCAATCGGTGGCGCTGATCTCCATGATGTCCGCTTATGAGAATGTGGAATTCGGCTTGCGCGTTGCCGGTTATGAACCCCAAAACAGGAAAGAGCGAGCTGAAGAATGCTTAAACATGGTCGGGTTAGCCAAACGAATGCATCACCGCCCCCATGAACTATCCGGTGGCGAACAGCAGCGGGTGGCAATCGCTAGGGCTATTGCCCATAAACCGAAAGTGCTCTTTGCTGATGAACCCACGGCGGAGTTGGATACTCACATGGGATTACAGGTGGTTAAACTTTTTAAAGAATTGGTGGATCGGGAAGGAATCACGGTAATAATGACAACTCATGATCCGGGGATGCTGGAAGTAGCCGATGAGGTTTTTGCCCTAAAGGACGGTGAAATCGTCAATGAGTAACGAAGCCCGGCCGGTGATGGTGGAATGCGAAAACCTGGTCAAGATATATCAAACTAAGGAAAGCGAAGTAGTTGCCCTCCAAGGCTTGGACCTAACGATTGAAAAAGGCGAGTTAATGGCGATCATCGGTAATAGCGGCAGCGGTAAATCCACTCTCTTAAATATGTTGGGCGGGCTGGACCGGCCCTCGGCGGGTAGATTGATGGTTGACGGCAAAGACCTTTTAAAATTCAGCGATAAGCAATTAATACAATATAAACTGGGGACTGTCGGTTTTGTATGGCAAAATAACGCCCGTAATCTGATTCCTTATTTAACCGCCTGGGAAAATGTTGAGTTGCCGATGATCATCTCCGGGAGGCCCATGAGGAAGGAAAGGGCGCTGGAAATATTGGATCTGTTGGGGTTGGCTCACCGGAAATACAATCATTTAAGCGAATTATCCGGCGGAGAGCAACAGCGGGTCGCCATAGCCATTGCTTTAGCCAATAACCCGAAAATATTATTAGCGGATGAACCAACCGGTTCGGTGGATAGCAAAACCTCCGACTTGATATTGGATATTTTTAAAGACTTAAACCGTTCTTTGGGGATAACCATTATTATTGTTACACATGACCGCAACCTCTCCCGAAAGGTCGACCGGGTGGTGGCCATCAGGGACGGACGCACCAGTAGTGAATTTATCCGCCAATCTTATATGGAAGAATTGGCGGGGATCAAAGATATTGTTGAGGAAGAGTCCCATGTTGAACTAGCGGTCCTGGACAAAGCAGGCCGCCTGCAGATCCCCGGGGAGTATCTGGAGGCGCTTGGGATGTCGGGTAAGAACAAAATCCGGGTTACTTTGGAAAACGACCGGATACTTTTATTTAATCCCGATAATATTCAGAAAGAGAGTGTGAAAAAGTGATGAAAAAGCGGACTATTGTGGTAGCGGCATTAATAGCCGGAATTATCCTGGTAGGAGGTTTGGTCGCTTTATATATTAACAGTCAAAATACCAATCTCTTATCCAAATTGGAAGACGATGAAATGAGCGCTAAAAAATTATCCGAAGCCAAGCTTACTTTGTATTTCTCCGGCGAAGAACCGCTGGTGACCCGGGAAGTATTGGACCAGTTGGAACAGAAGGCCAAAAAAGACCTGAATATCAAAGTGGATTTCAAGTTTATCGCGGGAAATCGCGAATCATATTTAAATCAAATGAAAAGTATAATCGCTTCGGATACGCCTTGTGATGCTTATTATTATTCCAGTAGTTTTCTTAAAGATTTAAGGGCCATCGTCAAAGAGGGAATGGCCAAGGATATAACCAAGCTTTACCCCCTCTATGCGCCTAATTATTATCGGGGATTCAGCCGGCGGGAAATTGCCGTGGCCTCAATAAACAAGAAAGTTTATGCCGTCACGCAACGTCTGCCGTCGACTCAAATGCGTTGCGCCATAGTACGGGAAGATTATATGAAAAAGTATCATATTCCGGAGATCAAAAGTTATGCTGATTACGAAGTTTATTTACAGACAATTAAAGAGAACGAACCCGGGATAACCCCGATGATATATTATGAAACATCGATAGGATTATTTGCTGAAGCAAACGGTTATGTTGTATTGAATTACTGGCTTGGTCTGGTTTATAAAAGAGATGATCCCAAGATGCGGATTATCCCCTGGGAACAAGCGCCCGAATATCGCCGGGGAATTGAAACAATTCAAAAATGGATGAATAAAGGTTATTTATTAAAGGACCTTTATGTGGGACAGCTTGATGACACCGTTATTTCCACGGGTAGATTTGCCTCCTTTATCGCCCCGTTGGATATGGAAATTAGGGCTAATTCCGTTCTAAAAAGTAAAGATATCAGTTGGAAATATAAGGCTTATCCATTATACCCCGAAAGGATAGCTGAAAGGAATTCACCGTTAATCGGCGCTATGATTATCAGCCCACGCTCCAAAAACGCCGAACGGACCTTGATGTTTATCAATTGGCTCCAGTCCAAGCAAGAAAATTACGATGCTTTAATGTACGGAGTAAAAGGAAAACACTATCAGTTGGAAGGCGAAGCCGTTTCCATACCGGAAAGCATGAATCAGGCGCGAGCTTATTACAATTGGCCCTGGCGGTGGCCGCTGGAAAATATCGAGTTTGAACGTCCGGATTACTTGGAAGCGGGAGACTTGAAAAAGGAATATCTCAATAAAATTGAAACCCTGACGAAGTATCCGCCGCATATGGGATTTACCCCGGATTACGGCTCTTTAGAAAAGCCGGTTTACTTTAGACGAGCTTCTTTTTATACAGTTGATCAGAATATTTATTCCGGTCTGTTCAAACCCAGTGATATCGATGCTTATATTACCGAACAAAAAAGCCAGGGAGTCGGGAAAATTGTGGCCGAAGTTCAAAAGCAGATGGATAGATGGTTGGCGAGCGAAAAGAAGGAAGCCGGGAATTGATGTAAATATAAAGGGGCTGTCTCAAAAGTTATAAGAAAATTATTAGACAGGATTTACACGGATTAGCCGGATTCGGCCCGCCGCTGGTTAAAACCCAATGTCATCAGGTTATCGTTGTAAAAAAAGGAAAAAGCAATGTATGTCCATTTTGTCCACCCAGCCCTGAAACGGCTGGGCTAGGTTTTAAAATCTTCTCAACCCCGGCAAAGCCGGGCTGGGTTTTGCTTCGAAGCCTTAACCGAGCCCCGAAGGGGGTTTAGAATGCTTTTTATACACCTAGCCCAGCCGTTTTAGGGCTGGGTGGAGATGTTTTTCTCCTTCACCCCTCCGGCTATAATCAACCCCGGCAGCAATCCGAGGAACAAAGCCTGATGTAACGGAGGTATTCCCAGAAATATGACTTGATAAATAAATGGAACTATCGTATCCACCACATAACAGATTAAGAAAAGCTGCCAAAACCGGAAAGGTTTTTTGGGGGTAACCCTTTTTAGGTAGTAAACCAGTATTACATTTGCTACAAACGCTACCACAAACATTAATTGGATGGCGATATTACTCCCGGCGGCTGTTATATTGACGCTGTTGCCGACTATTACTTCCTTGGATTGATTCCCGAAGTTAAGGGTCATTCCGGAGAGAAAGAGATTGACTATCGATCCGGCCGCATAGCCGATATAGGCGAAACAACTAAGTGATACCGCCTCCAGCAATCTCGCGAATACCGTTTTCAACCGGGAACTCTTCTTTTCTTCAGCCGGTAACAGGTCTTTACGGCACCAAAAATAGGACCCGACTGAAAACGCTAGGGTTTGCAAGATAATCTCCGGTAAGCCGAGCAAGTGGTACCAGAGAGGCAGCCGGCTGTAAATAACGCCTTCAATGGAACAAGGCGCGGCCGCCGGGGTATTGAAAATTCCGAAAATCACTAATAGCCCCCAGATCGGCAACCAGCCGTTTTTCATTTTAAAGAACAGTTCCCGCACCGGCCACAGGCCTATTGCAAACAAAAGGCCCCGCACCGGCTGTAAAAACGGACCGGCCAAGATGTACTCCGACCCGAATGGGCGCATATAGTTTTTGATGATGTCGATGGTGAATAATTTTTCATAATCAAACAGATGAGACATAATCAGACCAAAAACTAAGTATGTTATGGTATGTGCAATCATTATCTTGAAGCTAAAACGGCAAAACTCCTTGAAGTTTGGATTTTTCATTTGACTAACCTCCCTAAATTTCAAGCATAATTAAAATATGCTTTATTCAATTAATATTTTAGCAATCGGGGGGGCATGATGAATCGGACTAAAGATGTATTTTGTCTACATAAAAAGGCGGATCTTTTTTTACCCGTTATTGATAAAATGCCGGTCCGGAGCGTGGCCCGACCGCTCCGTTTCGGATGATTTATATTCGGTTATGTTCAAGGGATTTTTGATATGAGTTAAAAATCACTCGGAAGTGGGAGAAAGACGCTTGAAAGTGATCCCGGTAGACTTTGGAGCGACAAAAAATCACTTTTTATTGGAAAATTGCCGGTTTGGAATGGAAATTTGCCGGTCCGGAGTGGGGTCCGGACACTCTGTTTTGTATAATTTACACTTGATTGTGTTCAAGGACACTTTTGATATGAGTTAAAAATCACTCGGGAGTGGGGGAAGGACGCTCGGGAGTGAATAAGGGACACTTCGGAGCGGGAAAAGATCAATTTATAGTGGAAATTTCTCAGTCCGGAGTAATTTATAGCCGCTCCATAGTGGGTTGAACACACTTTGGAGCGGCTTGTTGTCACTCTACCGGCCAAATTTTACGGTATGAGTTGACATTAGGCGGTTTCTTTAGTGGCGGCAGCGCTTTTCCGGCTTTTTTGGAAGAATACGGCCATTTCGTCGGCGATGGCGCTTAAACCGGGGACGCGGTCGCGGTTTATTTTGGTTATGGAGTACACTTCCAAAGCTACAGTCAGCAGATCGCTGTTAACGGCGATATTGGTCCGTTCCAGACCCCTGGACAATTCGCCGGACATATTGACAATCGGGGATAGACTTTTGGCGAGGGTGTAATCTTTGTTAAACTCTTCGGCATTAAAGACGCTGGGCAGGATCTCCGCCTCACCCCGCCAGTTACTTTGATTGCTTGATGTTACCTTGAAAGCTGCTCCCCTCTCCTTTGAATTAGAGCCATTTTTGTTTATTTAGGAGAGGGGAAAGTCGATATATTGGATTTGGTTGTTTTTCTTATATAGAGTTCTATTTTTACTGTTATTTAAAGGAAAACAATAACCTAAAATCAATCAACTTGCCCCTCTCCAAATCATAAATAATAAACAGTAATGCATGGAGAGGGGCGTGGCACATTATTACTAGGTCCGCCCAGTGATCTGGCGGGTGAGGCGGTTAATTTTTGGTAGTATTCGGAAAATGGAAAATAAAATCCTGCTTTTTTGGCAAAAAATTTTAATAATTTGCATAATTTTTTATTTGTACTGTTAAGTGAGATATTGTTATAATTGTTTGATTTGAATCATTATCGGGAAATTATTATATTATTCGACAAATGTGTCGAAAAATGTCGAATTTTTGTTTTGGGAAGATGGAAGGAAAGTAGGGGGTGGTTGGTTGACAGGAATTCGGTAAAAGGTTATAATTTTGGTAATGATTGACTGATAATTACCTGGAGAAATGATATGTTAACCTATAATCGGAATGAAACCGGCTTGAGGAGCGAAATAGTGCTTGATGGGATAGAGAAATAAGGAGACGGTCGGGGAGATCGTCTTTTGTTTTTTGTGTCGGATTTTAACGGAGATTAACGGAAAATGAGATTTGTGATCTAAAGAATAAATGTAATAATAATTTTGAATTCAAAGGAAATAATAAAGATAAATAGAAATTTATACCATAAAAATTATTAAGGTGATTATAATGACAAAAGATGAAGCAAGACAAAAAGCAGCAAAATTATTTGATTCTTACGTTGGCGAGTGGAAAGTTGGTAATTATATTAACTCTGGCAAATCGGCATTTGTTTGCGAAGCGTTTAAAGAAGATAAAAAATATGCCATAAAAATTTTTGATTCAGATGTAATAGACCATACTAGTAAAGAAGAATTACAAGTAAGGATTGATCGTCAGTTAGATTTAATTAATCAAAATCATGAAAATCTTATAAAAATTTATGGGGGAGGGTTCTGTTCTAATTGTAAACATTATTTTATTGTTATGGAGTATATTGATGCACCTAACTTAGGAGATGTATTAAAAGAGATACCTAGAGATGAAATTGGTTTATTGATTACCCAAATTGCTAATGCGGCTAAATATCTAGAAGATCTAGGAATAGTTCATAGAGATATTAAACCTGAAAATATTATTATTTCCAAAGACTTTAAAAAGGTTGTATTGTTAGATTTGGGGGTGATTCGGCCTGTTGGAGTTGAAAATGTTACGGACTCATCTAATAATACACCTTTTCTTGGAACCCTTAGATATAGTTCACCTGAGTATCTTTTAAGGAAAGAGAAAGATACGCTTGATGGGTGGAGAGCTTTGACTTTTTATCAAATTGGGGCTGTTCTTCATGATTTAATAATGCAATATCCAATATTTAATCAACATAGTCTATATTCAAGATTAGTAATAGCAGTACAAACTGAAATCCCTAAGGTTTTGGCTAATGATATTGATCAAGATTTAATTCGGCTGGTAAATCTTTGTTTAATGAAAGACCCAGAGTTAAGATATAAACATCTTTCATGGGAAGATTTCATATATCCCAAAAATAGTTCAAATTTAGAATCAGTTAAAGCGAGGATTCAATCAAGAATAGTAACATCAACTAATATCACTCAAAGGAATGAATTATCAGATGAAAAATTAAACAGACAAATTGAACAGTTATTATATGATATTAACTATTATCTTCAAACAAATATTAGAGAAATATGTATTGGATCTAAAGTTTTTCCAAGTCTTAAACTTAATGACCAAGTAAATATTAAAAATAGCTTTTTACAAATAATTATTAGCTTTAACAAATCTATCAAACATAAACTTAATGTACCCTTTAAAATTTTTATTAATGTAAATATATTAGATTTGAATTCCAAATTGATACAAATTAATGGTTTTTCCTTATTACATAATGTTTCGGAAATTAGTAGTGACATTACAAAACACAATTTTACTATTTTTGAAGGAGTGTTTACTGTAACTGAATCAAAAAAAGACCTAGAAAGTTTCATATTTACAACATTTGATAAAGCACAAATGATTTGTGAAAATCACAGTAATATAGAATGTTTTTTGATTACACCTAATATTGAGGAGGAGCTAAATGGCAGGGAGCGGAACTTGGTGGGTTAGTCCAGAACAGCTAGATGATGATCAAAAAAATATAATCTCAGCAAAGATAGATCAAAATCATTTAATACTTGGTCCTCCTGGATCGGGGAAAACAAATTTATTATTATTAAGAGCAAGTTATCTTCAACGTGCAGGTTTTCCTAATATTCTTATACTAGTTTTTACTAGAGCTTTACAAGAATTTATGATGTTAGGGGCGGATAATTATTCATTTTCACCTGATAAAATTCAAACAAGTCATTTTATGTTACAGAAACTATTACTTCAGCATGATATTCGTCTTAGTTTAGATGATAATTTTGAACAAAGTCGTTTACAATTAGTAAATACAGCAAAAACATTAATAGAAAAAAAGAAACTTCATGATCTTTATGAGGTAATTTTGCTAGATGAAACACAAGATTACTTACCAGATGAAGTTAGACTTTTTAAACAAATTAGTCGTAGAATTTTTTCTGTAGGAGATATTCGTCAAAAAATATATAACGGAGATGATGCTTTAAGTATAGTAAAAGATATGGTTGATGAAACACATATCTTAAAGTTCCATTATAGAAATGGATTAAATATTTGTAAATTAGCAGATGGTATTGTTAAAGATTTAAATGATTTCACACCATTATCAGAAACATCTAATTATAATGAATCTTTAAATCCTTCTACTGTTGAAGTAATTCGTTGTGATAATTTAAAGGAGCAATTTGATAAAATTCTTGAGAAAGTAATCATACAATTAAAAGCATATCCGAATGAATTTATTGGTATAATATGTCCAAGACATTATGAATTAGATCAACTTTCTGCATTGATATCACAATCTGAAATTGCTCAACAATCATTTATTATTAAACAGGGTGAACGACATCAATTTAAAATTGATAAACCAATTATTGTTACTACTATACATGCTTCAAAAGGGCTAGAATTTAGAGCATTACATATCGCGGGATTTGATTATATTAAAAGATTTGATAAACAAAGAAATTTATGTTATACAGCTATAACTAGGGCAAAGACTTCTTTATCAATTTACTATACAAAAGGATTACCTGGTTTTTTTGAACAAGCAAATTCAAACATGAATCGACCTCAAAATTTACCCAAAATTGAAGATTTATTTTAAGATATACTAGACAAATAATTTATTAAATGTTACTGTTAAACAGAACATGCGTTCTGATTTAGTTTATATTGAGGAGGAAATAATATGTGGGTTGCTAAAGCAAATAAAAAGCTATTATTAGATTTGATCCAAAGTCAAGACCCTTTCAAAACACTAAGAATTGAAGATAATATAAATATAAAGTCAATCGATTTATTAAAGGAAGAGTTACTTTTTGTTTGGGGGAATATACCAGATAAAGGAATATTCTTACCTGAATTAATTTATGTACCTCAAGGACAGCTTAGAGATTTTCTTGCTTGGGCATCTACATATATAGTATTTTTTAGACCTTTTACTTCTTTTTGTAGAGTCATTGAATGGCCTCAAAAAATAGATAATAACAATATAAATAATAATTCAATTATTGGGTTCGAATCATCTTTAATAGGTATAATACTTGGGGAGTGTTTAACCCATTATATAAATAAAGATATTCGAAAAATTAATCCTCTTGCTATTAAAAGTACTTATTCCTTTGCTATAGGTAAAGGGTTTTCTTTAAATACATTTTATTCAACAACTAATTATTTAGAGGAACGTTTATTAAAGATGCGTTATTTAATAAATTATCCAAAGCAGGTACTAAGAGTTATGGATATTAAACAAATTTGGTCAGTGTTTAGTTCATTAATTAACAATAAAAACACACAAACTACATTGTTTAATATAGATAGTTTAAATGGGATTTTAAATGCATGTAATAATATTAATGAATATGGTCAGATTTCTCCTGAAACATGGAGTTATCTAAGTAATAATTATCTTAAACTTAATGATTTCAACATTAAAATGAAAGATACTATTGAAGAAAGAGTTATTTGGAGTGAAAAATGTATTTCCACTTTAAATGATAGTAATTTGGATAAAAGGGTAATTTCATTTCTATCTGCTTATATTATTAGTCAAATAGCTCCGGGTTCTATTAAATATGTGAATTTGTTAAGTCCTTCCCTTGAAAAGTATCCTGATATAATTTTGTGGTATGGATTATGTGCAGGATTGTACCCAAACTCGGAAGTCTTATATTATAATGACGGTTTTGGATGGAGGATTTTAAGAGATATAATTGAAACTGATAATTTCTATCATAGACCTAATTGTGACATTTCTCTTGATGAACTAGAAGTACTTATTGATGTTGATAAACCAAATAAAGGATTTTTTTCCGAATATCAGAGTTATTTTACTATTGAAATTGCTCCAATGATTAACGTTTTAGTAATTAATCCTAACTCTAGTATAGAAAATAATTCCGGACAAACAATTAATAAAAATGAAAAGAATGAAGAATTATTGAACCAAATTGGTAGTTCTCTTTCACAAACTATGATTTTATATAAAAAGTATTATGATACAGTTAATAAAGATGATAGTTATAGAAATACTAAATATAAAAGCAAGAATAATAAAATTAAATAAAGATTCCGAACTATTAGAAAATTTAATGAAAACCTATTATATCTTTTTCCGATTCTCCGTCCGTCCCAGTAAATAATCAGTGCTCACGTCAAAATAGTCGGCAAAATCAATCAAAGTATCAAGCTTAGGGTCTCTCGAACCTGTTTCATAGCGGCTAATAGTCGCTTTTTTTGTTTTAAAAACCTCCGCCAGTTTTTCTTGAGTTAGTCCGGATTCTTCCCGTAATATTATTAGTCTTTCACCTAAAAGATTCTTTTTACCGTCCGGCATAAACTTTTCCTCCTAAAAATATAAGTTATACTTGACAGTTACCATTTTGTCGACTTATAATAAAAACAGATAAAGTTTCCAAAAAGGAAACTTTAATAGAGTTAATTTTTTAATTAGTTTTCGGAGAACTTTACCCAACTACCACTTTCGTAAGCGATATTTAGGAAAACCAGTATATTTAATTTATTTTATCAAACTTCATAACAGGGTACAAGTGATCATATTTCAATGGTGTATTCACTTCGGAGAATGATGGTTACTCCTTTAAGGAGCAAGTCCCGATACCTTTCATATTAACAACAAAAAAATAGGCGTCCCCGGCACCACTTTCAAACTCACGCCTCTCGCCTCGTGCCTCACGCCTATCCCAGGAGGACCAGCCCATGTTAAGCGAAAATTCCACCGGTATCAACCGCCTGATCTTCGACCGGATCTGCCGGATCTGCGATGAAATCATAATCCACGACCCCGAATACAAAGAACTGGGAAAGATCCCGTCCGAACTAATCCGGCGACTCATGGCCAAACTGCCAAAGGAGGACCGGGAGCTCCTGGATAACTATAGCTCCGAATACTTGAAACAACTGAACCGCCAGGACGAGATAATGTATAGCCGGGGATTAATGGATGGGATTATATTGTGCAGGTGGATCGACCGGATCGGGAGCGGAGAGGAGATCAAAGTGTAAAGGGAAAATGGTAAATGGTAAAATAAAAACGCTTAAGAGTGAAAATTGAGCGGAAAAGGGAAAATGAGATTGGCCGGCCCGGATGGCGATTGATGGATGGGGCGATAGGCGGCTTCGAACTCAATCCACGGGTTAAAACCCATGGCTGGCATAAACCTTATCGGTTGAAACCGATAGAAAACATTACGGGAAATTATTCAGGCCAATA
The DNA here is from genome assembly GCA_023435225.1 of Bacillota bacterium. Lineage (GTDB taxonomy): Bacteria > Bacillota > UBA4882 > UBA8346 > UBA8346 > UBA8346. The sequence goes on along the minus strand of JAEYRX010000100.1, from coordinate 46,838 downwards.
TTTAAGCAATAATTTGTTTTGGTATTAATACCGGTTTTAACCGGTAGGGTCTTCCACAGCCGCGGGTTTTAACCCGTGGATTGGCGAAAATTAAATAACAAGGATGTTTAGAAAGACCTAAGCCTCCGCATTTCTACGGGAGAATAAAAATAGACATGATAAATGCCGGTTCTAACTTCCGTGAATCTAATAGATAATAATTAACCATTGACAAACATACGTTCGCGTAGTAGTCTTATAATTGAACAATAATTAACTTTAGCGTTTGGAAAGGAAGAAAAATGCGGACGTAGAATCTTTATAAAGATTAAATCGAACAAGGTATTGATATGGATAACGTATCCTCGGAAGTCCGCAAAAGAACAATGCAATCCGTAAAGTCGAGTAATACAAAACTGGAAAATAAGGTTATGAAAGCTTTATGGAGCAAGAACATACGGTATCGGAAGAATGTTAAGGATCTGGTCGGCCATCCCGATATCTCAATTAAGAATAAGAAAATAGTTATTTTTATCGATTCCTGCTTTTGGCATGGTTGCCCGGTACACTGCCGGATGCCGCATTCAAATGAAAGCTATTGGACTAAAAAAATCGGAAATAACAAAAAAAGAGATGAAAGCGCAAATAAATATTACTCCGATCTAGGTTGGACTTGCGTTAGAATTTGGGAACATGAATTAAAAGAGGACTTTGATTTAATAGTAGTTAAAATAGCGGATATCATTAAAAACAGCTGAACGAGAGGGCATATCGATGAGGATTCGCGGCGGGAAAAAAACATTTATAAATTACACAGCTTTGGATTTTTTCGCGGGCAGCGGGCTTGTCACCTACTCTTTACGCCCGTTTTTTAATGTTATCTGGGCGAATGACATTTGTCCGAAGAAAGCGGACGTTTATAAAGCGAATCATGGCGACAACCATTTTTATTTAGACTCGATCGAGAATATCAATGGCAAAGATTTGCCGGAGGCTGACTTATCTTGGGCGAGTTTTCCTTGCCAGGACCTCTCTCTCGCCGGTAAAACAGGAGGCATTAACGCAAAACGGAGTGGGTTGGTCTGGGATTGGATTCGAGTAATGGATGAGATGGAACAATGGCCCGAACTTTTAGTGGCGGAAAATGTCGCGGGTTTTATTTCCGGCGCTAAAGGCGACCATTATAAAATCTTTCATCGGGAACTGGTAAAGAGAGGTTTTAGGGTTGGCCCGGTTTTATTAGACGCAGCCCGATGGATTCCTCAATCCAGGCCTAGAGTATTCGTAATTGCGGTAAAAAGCGATCTTGAAATACCGGACGAATTAACAAGTAAAAATCCAAATTGGTTACATAGCGGCGCCATTATTAGAGTTCAAAACGATTTAAATAATTGGATATGGTGGAATGTTCCCGAACCAATAGCGTCGCGGCAAAAAAATATTGCGGATGTGATTGAGCGGGACGCGCCGCGCGACGGACAAAAGAAGACCGAGAAGTTATTGAGTTTGATTCCACAACGGCACTTAGACAAACTTAATGAACACGATGAAGTGGTCGCGACCGGCTACAAAAGGACAAGAAACGGCAAACAAACGCTAGAGTTACGTTTTGATGGAACTGCCGGTTGTTTGCGGACGCCTCAGGGCGGCAGCAGCCGGCAATTTGTCATCTTTAAAAATGGCGATCAATACTCCAGCCGTCTTCTTACAACTCAAGAGGTCGCAAGACTTATGGGCGCTCCCGAGTCATACATTTTGCCTGAACTATATAACGACGCTTATAAAGCGATGGGAGACGCAGTAGCAGTTCCAGCAGTTCAATATTTGACGGAATTTTTGCTTTTCCCGTTAATGAACGCGATTAAAATGCAATCTGAAAAGGAAATTGATGATGGAGACCTTATTTCAACGGCTTACGGATTATAGAAATGAAAAAAAGTTATATTCCAAAGGAGAATTAGCCACAATTCTTCATGTTTCGAGATTTGCGAAGGAAAAAGGACTTCCGCTGAATTCTGAAGCCTTGGTGACGGAGGGTAAAGGACAAGTTCTCGGACTGGGAAAGTCCAGAGTTCAGTCAATTTTAAAAGAATACGGCATCAGCAAAGTCTTAGCGGAAGAAGGCGGACGGACAAGTCGAAAAAGCATTAACAACATGCATGATTATGTAGCTTTCTTGAATGAATTGCATCAGAATGGAATAGCTGTTCTTCCAAAAATTGAAGCTTGGTGGGTCGAACGGATTACTGAGTATTTTGCGGCTCAACCTTTAGTTTTAAAACTTGACGCAAGTAAATCATTGCAAGCGGTTGTCGAAGATCTTATTCAACAGGCTTTTAAAAGGCAAAAAGATAATCCGGGCACTAAATACGCGGGCGCTATGCTTCAGCATTTAGTGGGAGCAAAATTAGCGTTGATTATGGGCGACGAACAGATAGAACATCATGGATTCTCCGTAGCCGACGCAGTTAGTGGCAGAACGGGCGATTTCATAATAGATAATGTAATAATTCATGTTACAACATCACCTGGAGAGGCATTGATTCAAAAATGCGTTCGAAATATTGAGTCAGGTTGTCGACCGGTTATTGTAACATTATATAAAAGCCTTGCGGCAGCCTTTTCAGTAGCCGACATGTATGAAATGCAAGGAAGAATAGATATTTTTGATATCGAACAATTTATTGCAGCTAATGTTTATGAGTGGAGTAAGTTTAAGACAGCAGAACAGAAAGTGACAATTACATCATTAATTGATAAATATAATGAGTTAATTGAAGCTCATGAAACTGATCCGAGTCTGAAAGTCTCGTTTGAGTGATAAAGAGTTACTTAGGGGTGATAAAATGACAACAAATGATCAATTAATTCTTTCAGAATTTTTACAACAACGAAAAGTTGATATCGCTAAAGAAATGGATGAATCGAAATTTTTTGAATTATTTGTTTCTGAACAAATATTAAAAGACTTAGATCTATCATGGGATGAATTAGAAGAAGGAGTTGTTGGAGCAGGTGGAGATGGTGGTATTGATTCTCTCTTCCATCTATGGTGCAAGGATGGAAAAGTTGCTATCAAAATTTATTTCAGTTTATATAGTTGCAGTATTTTCGAAAGTTTCAATGGAGATTTAACATTAGATTGTTAGTTGAGCAAAAAAATAAAGACCACGGATTTCACCATGGCCTTTTTTTATTTCTTTTTCGGCGTATCTGGTTTATTTTGTTTTTTATTAAGAATCTTGTATTTATACCGGATATAATCCTGAAAATCTTCTATTTCCTTCCGAGCTTCAGGCGGAAGGTCATCAATTGAAACATCGTTAATAGAACGGGAATAAGAATCATTATCAGTAACAATCTGGTCTGAGTTTTTGCCAATCAGTTCCGGAACCGATATTTCCAAAGCTATTGCAAGCGCCTTTAAAGTATCTAATGAGGGGTTGCTTCGCCCGGATTCGATATCGGCAATAAATGAATGAGATAAATGGGCTATTTCTCCTAATTTACGAAGAGATAGCTTTTTATTTTCACGAATTTTTTTTAGTCGTGCACCTAAAGTATCCATTTAGTCATTCCTTAATAAAATATATACTTGTCCTCTATGTTCGGTTAGACTGTACGTTTTTATTATATAATCCGGATATTTATTTGTATATTATTTACTAGCGAACTTATGGTCGTTAATAGCGAACTAAGAAACTGAGGAATCAAAAGGATAAATAAGAGATAACAAACAAATCGGTAATTAATGGTCGTTTTTGGCTTACATCAGGTTTTATTTTTGGTCGCAAATAACGTACAATTGAGAAAATAGAGCGTTAACATCTAAAAGATTTTAGCTACGGGGCTAGGGTTACTCTTTCACTTGAAATGACTACATTGATTAACATCACAGGGGAAGACCGGAACCACGGTTCAAGCACGGCGGTCCAATGATGGAATACCGCCGGAGTAAGAGTTAGGTCTACGCCCGAGTTTCCGGCAATCAAAAATAGGCGTCCCCGGCACCACTTTCATACTCACGCCTTTCGCCTCATGCCTATCCCAGGAGGAATATTCCTATGCAAATACGCGTCCATCAGCACACCGTCGGCTCCATCCGCCGCGGCAAATCTCAAGTCCCACTGATCCGCCTCTCCGGCAAATGGCTGGAAAACTGCGGTTTCAAACCCGGCTCTAAGTTTGTAGTGAATGAAATGAAGGATATGCTTTACTTGACGTTGGACGATCAAAATTGAAAATTTAAAAGGGAAAATAGAAAAAGGGAAAAAGGTATTAGCCTTTTCACTGCCCAGAGTAGAAGCTGCAATTTAATGTCTTGTCAAAACCGGGTCGTTCTCAGACATCCTATCTTCCGCGGCTTCGACCCGTCCTGGGTCACAGGCTATTATCTACAAACTATCTCAACCCCCAAGGGGCTGGGCGAATAATTTTCAGACTAGAAAGACAATTCACTGCTTGAAACACTCCAAAGCCTAACCCAGCCCATTTATGGGGTTGAGAATTCATTAAACTGCAGCCCAGGGGTTTTGAATCAGCTTCAATTTATTAACATCTGCCCTGGGTGATGAGTAACAAACAAAAAAATAGGCGACCCCGGCACCATATTCAAACTCTCGCCTCGTGCCTCACGCCTATCCCAGGAGGACCCAGCCCATGTTAAGCGAAAACTCCACCGGCATCAAACGCCTTATCTTCGACCGAATCTGCCGGATCTGCGACGAAATCATAATCCACGACCCCGAATACAAAGAACTGGGAAAGATCCCGTCCGAACTAATCCGGCAACTCATGGCCAAACTGCCGAAGGAGGACCGGGAACTAAATATGTTGAATCCGCCTTTAAGTCAACATATTTTCCTTGATTCATAAAATGAAGAAAATACTATAGTTTATTTATTCACAGCCGGCATTAGGGATGTGAATATTAGTCATATAATTTTCTTCATTTTATATCTGGATAACTATAGCTCCGAATATATGAAACAACAGAACCGCCAGGACGAGATCATGTATAGCCGGGGATTAATGGATGGAATAATGTTGTGCCGGTGGATTGACCGGATCGGGAGAGGGGAAGAGATAAAAGTGTAAAGAGAAAAGGGTAAATGGTAAAATAAAACCGCTTAAGAGTGGAAATCAGGCGATACCAGCTGTCTGATGTGGCGATGGGCGGCTTCGAACTCTAAAAGCACCCCTCTCTTGCTCTCGCCCCGCGGGGGAGAGTAACCGAAGCCGCTGATCTCCAAAAGATTTAAAGACATAGAGGAGCCGGTTATTCTGATCTTCCCCGCCCGGAGAGGCAATAACCACCATGCTACGAAGTATTCAAGAATAAAGTGCTGTAAAAAGTAGATAACGAAGTTCAGCTTTGTATGTTGTCCTGTCCCCGAGCGGGGAAAGGTGGCCGCCAGGACGAGATCATGTATAGCCGGGGATTAATGGATGGAATAATGTTGTGCCGGTGGATTGACCGGATCGGGAGAGGAGAGGAGATCAAAGTGTAAATATCCGCCACAGAGTTTTTAGACAAGAGCCAATAATATTACATGTTTGTTTTAAGGAAGCGCTGATTAATCCGATTTTGTGCGAGCAAATATGCGGTATTAGGCATTTTACGAAGCACAAAATCGTCACTTGTTCAATTAATCAGCGCTCCCTAAATTAATTATTGTGTTCTTTCAATTTTTCTATACAATATCTAGTAGTTGGCTATAAATAAAAGTAATGTTATAATAAAAAGCAAACATACGTTCAAAAGGGTTCATCAAATCTAAAGAGAATATTTATATAACCGATACAATAAATGAGGTATATTATGGACAAGTTAAGAAATTTAATTGTCTTTTTTATTAAAAATTTTCCACGTGGTTTGAAACGTACTGAACTAGTTAAATTAGTTTATTTATTTGAATACGGTCATGTTCAGAATTGTGGATGTCAATATAGTGGAGTTGAATTTATCAGATATAGATATGGGCCTTTTGCTCAGGAAATAATAAATGAAGCTGATGGGCTTATTGCAAATGATATTTTACGCTGTACTTGGCATCCTTCTTTCAAATATGGTAAAATGGCATTTATTTATAGTCTTAATGATATAGCTTCAATAGATGATTACTGTTTGCCTGAATGGGAAAAACATTATGCTTTATCAATAATTGACCGTACAAAAAGTATGTCATGCGAAGAAATTATAAAAACCGTATACTCTACTCCGCCTATGGTACATATTATTAATTATGAAAAGCAACTGGGTCATGAAGATTACCAGAGGAGGATTAACATGACCGAAGGTAAAAAAAGCCCAAAAAGATTCACCAAAGAAGAATTGGAAGTTGCGAAAAAACAGCTGGATGCTTCTCCGGATAGAGGAACTAAAGAAGACTATTATCAATCTCTTTTAGAGACCTATAATGACTATGAAGATTTTAAAAGGAGAGCTAATATATGTCTCCTTCAGAATTAGATCCGTTTCCTTTTCCTCAGTCGATTTATATAATTAAAGAGGTCGAATTTGGGCAAGTCTATTTAGTTAATGATCACATAATCAGTATGCCTGAATCGGATCGGGTTCAAAATAGACGGACATTTCATGAGGAAAGAAGAGTAGTAATAGTTCAAAATGATGAAACAAATTATAATGATTATCCAACTTTAACAATTGCGCCTCTTTCCAGTAAAACTGAATATAAGCGTAGGTTTGATATTGAATTATTACCGGAAAATGAGCCTGTAGTAACTAAAAAAGTCATAATTCGACTTAAGTTATTGCAACCCATCTTAAGGGCCGATTTAGGAGAATGCCTTGGAGAAATTTCAAGAGAAAAACAAGCTCAGATGATGCAAGCATTGAAAGAGATTTTTGGAATGGAAACAGATTAGTTTATATAAAGATTTTCGCCTCCAATGTGATAAAAAACCCCTTTAAATAGGGGTTTTTTGTATTATTAGGCTTACGATTTTCTTATATTTTTCGTTTCTGTTTCAAGAACTCTACATACTCCAGTATTTCTTTTTTCAAATCCTCGGGAATCCCCAATAAAGCTCCATTAAGAAAGAATTTGTCTTCCGCGGCTTCGACCCGTCCTGGGTCACAGGCTATTGTCTACAAACTATCTCAACCCCCGAGGGGCTGGGTGAATAATTTTTAGACTAGAAACCCCTCTCTTGCTCTCCCGGCGGTATTCCATCCCTGGATCGCCGATCTTGAACCGTCCTGGTTCTGGTCGCCCCGTGGGGGAGAGTAACCCTAATCCCTTGATCGCTAAAAGATTTAAGACTTTAGAGATATTGGTTACTTTGCTAATCCATCTTGATGGCTGTCGACTTTGGATAATTTAGGCGACAGAGGCATAGGTTACTCTCCCACCGAGGGGGAGAGCAAGAGAGAGGTCTCCGCCCGAATTTCAGCTGATCCAAAATAGGCGTCAAAGCCAAAATCCCTAAAGTGGATTCAAACCGAACCGATTCCAACAACCAAGAAAGGAAAACCTATTACCCGCCATGGACCCATATGACTTCAAAATCGCATCCCTTAAAAATAAAATCACCCAAGCCCGCCAAAACTTAAACCAAGCCTGGGCGGTAAACGAAATAACCGATGCACTGGTACTGGCCCTAGGAGCGCGGCTGGATGAACTGTGTAATGAGTATGAACGGTTGAAGAAGTTGAAGAAAGAATAAAATAACAAAATAAAAACCTATTTAGACAGGATTGACACGGATTAAATGCGGATTTGAAAAATTAAGCTTCGCTTAAAGGAGATATTTTATATGTTTAATCCGTGTAAATCCCGATAAATCCGTGAAATCCGTGTCCCAGTGCTATTATTTAGGCGATTTTATGGGCCTATTTATATTAGTAGCACGGATTGAACACGGATTAAACAAGGATTTGTGAAAATCAAGCTTCGCTTAAACAATATGTTTTAATGATTAATCCGGTAAATCCGTGTTAATCCCGTCTAATAAATGTTTTTAAATATATGACATATAGGAGTCATGTTTCAAATTATATAATATCTCCATCAAATAACGGAGGTAAATTAATGAATATCGAAAAGCTATGGATTAAGTCGGTTATCGGGTTGATGGACCAGGAGCTTAAAAAGGAGGATATGGGCCGGATTCTGGAAAAATGCGGCCGGGGGTGCGCCTTTGGTTGCGGGATGGTGGCAAAAATCCAACAAGCTGGTATGAATCCGGAAAAGCCGGAGGAAGTCTTTCAAAAGTTACAATCCCCGGATTTGTTCGGTAACCGGATTTCCAAAGGGGATAATTGTTTCTATACCACTTGTGAACAATGTTTCTGCCCTTATGTCAATGATAATATCGCTGAAACTCCGGGTAGCTATTGTGAATGTACCAAAGGCTGGACCAAACAGGTTTTTGAAACGGCTTTCCAACGCCCGGTGGAGGTGGAGATCGAGCAAACGATTATTAGAGGCGCTGAGTATTGCAAAATGAGAACACGGTTTCTATAAATTTAAGGAAAAAACAATTTCTCGCGCGGAGGCGCAAAGGCGCAGAGGTTTAATAACAATAATTATTTTGTTTTTTCTCTGCGTCTCAGCGCCTCTGCGGGAGAATAATAATTGAATTAAATAATTATTAAACTATTGTAATTAATTTGACGTAAGATAATAAAATGTTAAATGGTAGAGGAATAGTACCTCTATCATTTTTATTTCATAAATGGTATTGTTAATATTATAATTATGTCGGAGATATTTTTAAATTGACATAGTATTAGACGGAAGGGTAACTTATAGGATCATGAACAAATCTTACTGCAAGTTATTTTTATTGGTATTATTTTTAGTTATATTTTTATCGGGAAACATCCCGGTAAAAGCGGAGGAAACAATCCGGCCGGAAGTGAGAGCTTTATGGGTTGATGCATTCAGGGACGGATTTAAAACACCGGCCCAGGTTGATAAGCTGATACAAGACTCGGTAACCGCCAATATCAATACATTAATAGTTCAGGTCCGGCGACGAGGCGACGCTTATTATAACAACACCATCGAACCACGGACCGAAGATCCCGCCTTATTACCGGGGTTTGACGCATTGCAGTACTTAATCGACCAGGCTCATGCCAAAAATATCGAAGTCCATGCCTGGCTTAATACATTAGTAGCTTGGAACAGTACTACCCCTCCGGCTGACCCGAACCATGTCTGGAATTTGCACGGTCCTAATGCAATAGGTGAAGCCAATTGGGTATCTTATTACCGGACCTATGACAAACGGAAACACCGTTGGTCCGATAATCTTTGTTCTTCGTTCTTTCTTGACCCGGGCAATCCGGATGCTTTGGATTATACGACCGATGTTTATCTTAGTGTGGTTAAAAATTATAATATCGACGGGATTCACCTGGATTATTCCCGTTATGCCGGATCAGCTTGGGGTTATAACCCGACTAATGTGGCCAGGTACAATGCCCGTTACGGCGCTACCGGTTTACCCGGTCCTGATGATCCCCGCTGGGCGGAATGGCGGCGGGAGCAAACCGCCAACCTGGTCCGGAAGATTTATTTAAAAAGTATTGCCGTTAAACCCAATATAAAGGTCTCTTCAGCTGTTATTACTTGGGGAGAGGGTCCGGTTGCCGAGAGTGATTGGTTAAAGTCGAGGGCTTATTGCGAAGTTTTCCAAGACTGGCATAGTTGGCTGCAAGAAGGTATTTTGGATATTGCGATCCCGATGAATTATTTCTGTGGATGGAAATCCAACGAACAACTTTGGTATAACCAATGGATCGAATGGGAAAAAAACCACCAGTATGGTCGGCAGATAGTTATCGGTCCCGGGATTTTCTCACAATATATTGAAGATTCTTTAGAGCAAATAAGACGGGCCCAGGGACCGTCGGCATTAGGTAATTATTCGGCCGGAGTTTGCCTGTTTACTTACGGAGCAGCTCATCTTTACAGTAGTGAAGATTATAAAGAACCGGCTTCGCATAAAAAATTACCACGGCAACCGTATCAATTTATTCCGGAGGCTCAGGACTGGTTTTACCCATTGCTTTCAAAAGAGGGGGGCTATACTGATCCGGCCTTGAAAACTTATATTTCCACTCAACCGGTTTTCCCGGCTCCGGCGCCTATACCCGATATGCCTTGGAAATCGCAGCCGGAGACCGGTTACTTAACGGGCAGTATAGTGGATTCAACCGGGAAGAAGTTTGATCATTATAAAGTGATGGTCGATGGACCTTTGCTTCCTTCTCCGGAACCTTCCAACATCAAAATTATTGGAACTCATCGTGAACTTTATACCGATGGCAGCGGTTGGTTTGGCCTAACCCAACTCCCGCCGGGAAATTACCGAGTAGCCATTACTGCTGAGGATTTTTCCGGTAATAAGCTATTTAAGGTTCGGGTTCAAGCAGGCCTGGTAACGGTGGTCAATTTTGAAGAAGTTCATGAGCAAGAATCACAGGTAGATAATAATCCGGATTTAAAAGAAAGTGTCGGAGAGTAAGTTAAAATATAAGACTTTTTTAATAAATAATGATTATCCTATTATTACTCCGGTGATTAATAATAGAAACTAGCCTAGGGGAAAACGCTCTAAACCCAGCGTTTTCCGCTAGGAAAATCGATATGTTTAATCACCGGAGTAATAGATTAACTTAATGCACTTGAGTGCAAGAGTTAGCTGTCTAACTGCGACCCCTTGCCCCTGCAAATAGGGGTAACCACCGGTCATAGAGGCCTAAAATCATTTTCCGCGAGAATAATTACTAGTTTGAAAAATCTTTCAGGTTTTTAATTACTTCGAAGGATGGTGGTTATCCCTATCCAGGGACAAAGGGTCCAAATTTAGGCTTGTTTTCTTTCCCGGTAGCATTTTTTATCAAACCCTTATCTAATCGGGTTTACTATCATATTTGTTACATTAGGTGTTTTAGCGATTGTATTTGCGGCAAGCGGTGGCCGGGAATTGGTAAAAAAGCTTTTAGAAACTGTTGATAAGTAAATAGCTTCAAATAGTTGAATTATCATAATTTCCGATTTATTATTTTTTCTAAAGAAATTTTTTAAAATTACCGATTATATTAATTAAGACGGGTATGGATATCCGTAGGAATGTTCAAGGAGGACAGACCATGCGCATTAATCATAATATGGAGGCGCTTAATGCCAATCGCAACCTGTTAATAAATGGCAGATCCATCGAAAAATCACAGGAAAAAATCTCCTCCGGGTTTAGGATAAACCGGGCGGCCGATGATGCCGCCGGATTGGCCATATCTGAAGGAATGAGGAGCCAAATCCGTGGTTTAACCCAAGCCACCCGCAATACTCAAGACGCCATCTCTCTAATTCAAACAGCTGAAGGAGCCCTTCAGGAAGTTCACGCATGTCTACACCGGATGCGGGAACTGGCAGTTCAGGCTGCCAACAGTTCTTATGCTCCTCTGGATCAAAATGTCCTCCAAGATGAAATTGAACAGCTAAAACAAGAAATAGATCGTATCTCCAAAACTACTCATTTTAATACCAGGTATTTGCTTGATGGGTCGGCCTCAGCTATTACTTCTACCGATAACGCTAATACTCAGGTATTCCTGAGGGGAGCAATTTACGAAAAGGGAGTTTCCGCAGCCGGTACTTACCGTTTGGATATAACACTAGCGGCTTCGGGAACAACCGAAGTACTTCAATCGAGTATTTTTAAAACTACCAAATTAGGGGGATATTCCGGACCGGAAGGAGTTATCGCTTCCGGAGGGATGAAACTTCATGATGTCGATCGCTTTTATGATGCCAACGGGAGGTTTATGTTTGATAATCCCCAGACACTTTTATTAATGGATGGGAAAGGCAAAATAGTTCAACTAAAAATTACCGGTGACGACACTTTAGATCAGGTTGCTGAGAAGTTTAACAATGCGCTGGCAGACAGTGGCGAGAATGGACTAGGTATGGGAAGCGTCAACGGTGTAGTAATGAGTAGTACGGCATTTTCCGAATATGTTACCGATACTTCCGATGGCGGCGCCGAATCAGTCTCCGGGACCTTTGTAATTCGTTCGGCTGTAGCCGGTAGGGAAGGAAAAATTACGGTAATTGCGGGAGTTGATATCGTAAATTCCTTTGGGTTTATTGAGTATCAAAAACCGACCGATAACTGTTATAACGTAGATGTTTATAAGGATGGCGTTTTACAAAATTCTGCAGTTGTAAAAAGTAATATAGCTTTAGGATTGGTTCATAATAATGTAGATGTGCAGTTTGACAGCACTGCGGATGTAGATGTTACATTATCCTCGGGGATATATCACATAGGAGCAGCTTCCGGATTTCAAACATCTGTGCATTTGGCTGATAATTCGTTACGCTTCCAGATCGGCGCCAATGAAAATCAGACGATGAATGCGGCAATTGGTCTAACTAATTGTGATGCTTTAGGGATTAGGGATTTGATGGTCAACTCCTGTGAAAATGCCGGCCGGGCTATTACTAAAGTCGATAAAGCAATTGCTATAATTTCCGGCCAGCGGGGTTCATTAGGAGCGGTCCAAAACCGGTTGGAACATACAATGAATAATCTGGGTGTCGCCAATGAAAACATTACCGCTTCGGAGTCCCGGATCCGTGATACCGATATGGCAATGGAGATGATGGAATTTACTAAACTGAATACGTTAATCCAAGCGGGAAATTCAATGCTGGCTCAAGCTAATCAACAACCACAGTTGGTTTTGCAATTGCTTAGGTCAACCTAAAAGATTAAAATTTTTAATCAAATGAAAAAGACACCAAAGGAACGGTGTCTTTTTCATTTAAGGGATTTTCATAATAAAAAAATTTGACATATGAATACAATATATTGAATTAGTTAAATCATAGATAAAGATTATGCCGTTGATTATAACTTTTACCAATTTTCTCATTGTAGAACTTTGATAATTATACCAAATAGAAACATTGAAATTAATTACCCTTCAACCGGGACTGAGTTATTTGGTCCTATTACGCGGCGATTCTTCCAAACACCACTTTGCCAACGCCAAAAGTTGATAATGGCGCGGAGTATTTCGTCCAATAACAAACAGACCCATAACCCGATAATTCCAGTACCTAGATTTGAAGCAAGAATGATTATCGGAACCACACCCCACATAAAGATAATTCCCATTATCGCTGAAAACTTTCCATCACCCACCGTTTTAAGAGCCACACCACCCAGGATGTTAATCGAGCGGATTGGTTCCATGAATAAACAAACAACTAAAATCCAAACAGCAGTCGCCTTAATTAACGGATCTTGAGTGAATAAGGATAGAAACCAGTCATGCCAAATCAGATAAATCAGTATGTTTCCAAAGGCAAAAGCCATAGAATAGGCGGCAATCTTCAAATAAGTTCGGTTAACCTTATCTAAACGACCGGCGCCCAAGTGATGGCTCATAATAATCTGTCCGGCGCTGGTTAGGCTCCAGGAAAGGGCAAGATCGATAAAAATAAGTCTACCGATATAAGTGTTAGCCCCCATAGCTACGAGTCCAAGTTTGATAATGAGCATAGCTACCACGAAGCTCTGTATGGCATAGCTAAAAGGTTCGAGTGCGGACGGGATACCGATTTTTAAGATTGGCGGGATTATTTCTTTAACCCGGGGCCAAAGATTGTTTATTAAGAAACTTATTTTAAGACGGATATGGACATAATAAAACAGCATTATCAGACCGATAGCAAACGATAAAAGGGTGGCAAGGGCGACTCCTTTAATTCCCATTTGCGGAAAAAGCCAGAAACCCTTAATAAAGGCCAACTTAAAGAGGATGTTAAGAATATTAGTAACTACTGCAATGCTCATATTCCAACTGGTTAATGTCCGTGCCGCTAAGATAGCAGAATAAGCAAACCTGGCTCCGGCGAGGATGAAGGTAAAAGATACGACGGCGAGGTACTCGGTGGCATAACTGTTTTGTTCAGGGTTCATTCCAAGCCAAAGACCGATTTGACCGGAAAAAATAAACATTGCCAAGGTAATAAGGCCGCCAAGAATAGTGCTTATCACTAAGTTGCCGATGTAACTAGGAACAACGCGCTCATCTTGTTTGGCTCCCATATATTGGGCGGAGACACTGGTACCGGCAAAAGCAAATTGTGGTAAAATAAAATAACCGAACATGAGTACTGACCCTAACATACCGATAGAAGCAGCCACATTATCGGAGATCATGCATAAAAAGAGAGTATCGGTAAAAGTGACAAGTCCTGCCGACAACCTTTCAATAAAAATCGGCCAGGAGAGATGTAATAGGTTGAGATTGATTTGGTATTTTTTAGCCATTAGTATCCCATTCCCAAATTTATACTTTTTTGATTGCTCATAGATATTCTTGGTAATAATTCTTTAAACCTTCTATATATTCTAGTTTACAAAATGTTCATGTTGATTTCCCAAAAACCTTCCAACGCTCTTAATGAGAAATGAATTATAAATAGTCTCTATTAGGGAAACGCTGATTAATCCGATTTTGTGCGAGCAAATATGCGGTATTAAGCATTTTGCGAAGCGCAAAATCGTCACTTATTCAATTAATCAGCGCTTCCTTAGCTTATTAGAGGATGATTGATTGGAATAATCCTTTGGATATACTATATGGGTTAAATGAATAGCTTAAAAGGAGAATAACAAATGTCCAAAACTCAAACCATTAACCATCTTATTGAAGAAACCAGCCCATATCTTCTCCAACATGCATATAACCCGGTTGACTGGTATCCCTGGGGTGATGAAGCTTTTAAAAAGGCAAAGAAAGAAGATAAACCGATTCTACTCTCTTGTGGTTATTCCGCTTGCCACTGGTGTCATGTAATGGAACGGGAGTCTTTTGAAAATACGGAGATCGCCGGGCTGATGAATCAATACTTTGTAAATGTCAAGGTCGATCGGGAAGAAAGGCCGGACATTGACCAGATTTATCAAGAAGCGGTTCAATTAATGATTGGGCAGGGAGGTTGGCCGCTTACTATTTTTTTGGATCATACTCTTAAACCGTTTTTTGGAGGGACCTATTTTCCACCGGTGTCAATGTACGGCCGGGCTGGTTTTCCTGAAGTATTAACGGCGATTCATGAAAAGTGGGAAAATGACCGCGATACTATTTTGCAAACCGGCAAGGAAATACTGGAGTATTTGCAACCGGAATCAAAAAAACAATCAACAGCTATGCCTGCACCGGAAATAGTTATGAAAAGCGCCTCCGATTTACTGCAAATTGCTGATGAAAAATATGGAGGATTTGGCCGGACTCCTAAATTTCCCAACCCAATGTTGTTACAGCTGTTCTTTAAAGCAGGAACCGCTCACCGGCAGAATTCATCGGTGGAACATGCCCTTTTTACATTGCGTCAAATGGCTAGAGGAGGAGTCTATGACCAGCTTGGAGGAGGGTTTCATCGTTATTCCACTGACCAATTCTGGTTAGTGCCCCATTTTGAAAAGATGCTTTACGATAATGCCCAACTTATTCAGTTATATACTATTGGATATCAGCTAACTCATTCCGAAGAGTTCAAAGCGGTTGTCAAAGAGACTACTTATTATATCAGGCGGGAAATGACCTCTCCGGAAGGAGGATTTTATGCGACCCAAGATGCGGACAGCGAAGGAATTGAGGGTAAATATTTTCTCTGGACTCTTCAAGAGATCAAAGATATCTTAGAACCGGAAGAAGCAAAATTTATTATTGATTACTATCAAGTGACTGAAAAAGGTAACTTTGAGGGTAAAAACATTTTGAACCGTCTCCACACTTCCCAAGAAGAACCTCAAGAACCGGAAAAGCTCAACCAAGTAAAAGAAAAACTCTTGCAAGCCCGGGAAAAACGGATTAAACCTTTCCGGGACGAAAAAGTTATTGTCAGTTGGAATGGTTTGATGATAAGCGGTCTGGCTTATGCCTATCAAGTATTTCAAAGTGAAGAAGATTATCAATCGGCTAAGAAAGCGGCGGAATTTATAATCAACTTAATCAAAAAAAATGGTGAAAGATTATATAGGGTTTATAAAGACGGCCGGTTTAAAATAGAGGCTATGTTGGATGATTATGCCTTTTTAGCTAAGGGTTTGTTGGATTTATACGAAACTGATTTTGACGAAAAATGGCTGAAATGGAGTATGGATTTAACGAAAACCGTAATTAAGGATTTTGGTACTGAATCAGGAAAGTATTATTTGACCCGAATATCTACTGAAAAATTTTTATCAAGGCCAATATCAAACCAGGACCAAGCTATCCCCAGCGGGATTTCGGTTCATGGCGAAAATTCATTAAGACTGGCGGCTTTAACCGGAGAAAAAGAATTTGGTGAGGAAGCGGAAAAGGTTTTGAAAGCTTATAATGAAAATATGCGGGAAGATTTTTGGAGCCGGGCGGGTTTAATTGGAGTACTGGATGCCTATTATCAAGGCTATAAGGAGTTCACCTTTATTACCGGCGAATGGCAAAAACCTGTGATTTTGATGCGGTTGCAAAAAGAATTTATTCCTTACAGGGTCATAACCTGGGGAACCAATGATGAAGAAACCTTAGTTAACCATCCCGCACGGGAGTTGCTCAAAGGACGAATAATTGTCGATAGTAAACCTACTTGTTATTTTTGTGAGAACTTTAGTTGTCATCCACCGTTAAATGAATGGAGTGAAATTAAAGCAGCTTTAGAAAAAGTGTAAATATTTTCTGGTTACTGGACGATAAATAATATGAGGGCCTATTTAAAGCCATAGAACTTTAGGAGTCAGGAGCCAAAAGATGAGGGCTTTTGCTTCGAAGGTGTTAAAAGATTTATTCCTGGTTTATACATGCTGCTATGGTTGTTAAATTTAGACAATTAATGGAGGTAGATGAGCTAATGTTTCAGGAAAATCGGAAAGAATCACGGATTGGTACTCATATTATTGCTGAAATTGAAAAAGAAGGCGGATTTCACAAACATTGCGGATATATTGAAAATCTAAGTAAAGATGGTATGGGAATAATTTCATTGGAGCCTTTTCGGCCGGGAGAAACGGTAATTTCCAGTTTTTATTTAAATGAAATTCCGGTAAAAATTAATTCCAAAGCCTCTTTGGTCCACAGTGAAATGGGAGATTGCAACTTATATTATCATGGTTTTAAATTTGACGATTTATCGGAAAAAGACCAACGGGCCATTGAGAATTTTGTAAAGGAAAACCAATCTTATCTTATATAAGTTGAATTAAATTTCATTAAATACAAGGAGTTTGCTTCACCTTATATAATCATGCTTATATTAAGAAATGTCAAAAAAAGCCGGTCTATTGACCGGCTTTTTCTATTAATTATAGTTTATTCTACATCGCTCATTATATACTGGTTGAAACTAAAATACATCTCCACCTAACCAACCGAAGATTAAAAAGATAAAAATTAAGATTAAGACCCAGGAACCTCCACTTTCTCCGAATAGTCCCTCGGCTTTATTTTCTTTTAAAGCACATTTGCAATTACCTTTGCATGCGCCACCGCATTGGCAAATTTCATGGTGGTGATGTTTGGACATTGCTATCCCCCCTAATAAGTTTGGGTGTTATTTTACTTATAATTTATGTCTAGTTGTGACAGCAGGAACAGGTCATTTGGAATAATTTATAAAGCCTAAAACGACTATCCAATTATATTTATTTTACTAAAATTTTTTATAAACTCCCAGATATACATAATAGACATACTGTACCACATAAGATGGAAGTATGGGGGGTGTACTTTTGAGTTCCAAACCTTTCAACTTACAACAATGGATGGTAAAACACCGGTTAATACTCTGGTGGGCGGTATATATCCCCTTGGTCATAATTGTGCTTTTTGTATATAGGCAACAATTAGGTTTAGAGGATGAGTGCTTAAATAATCTGGTTATTTCTCCTTTATATAAGATTTTTAACTCCAATTTAATGATTATATTGGCAAGAGTAGTTTTAATTGCAGTTGGCGCCGTGGTTATTTTGATTTGTCTATTTTTTCCGTTATTTCGTGTTAGCAGAGAAGGAGTCCATTGGACTAAGGAATTGGAGGAGGAATTAGCTGAGGCATCTGGAGAGATTACCGGGGAAGAGATTAGCGGGTTGGTAAAAGAAGAATCCTTTCGTTGGTCGTTGATTTATGGCTGGCTGAAACAGGAGGAGAAAGAGAACCCAAGTCCGGCTTTTTTACTTCGGGAACTCCTGGCTACTGTGTGGGAGGCTTTCCCGCATAATCGAATCAGTCTTTATTACAAAAGTACCGGGCAAACCTGGGGGTTATTACATCCGCTATTAGTAAAATTAATTTTAACCGAAACAGGAAATATGCTGGAAGAAGAGACAACATTCGGCCTGAAACTTCGATTTTCAAAAGATACTCAAATAATAATGCATATTTATTCTGAATCGGTGGGTTTTTCACAGATTGATGAAAAATTCATCCTCGTTTTAGGGGAGGTCTTCTTGCGGGAAGCGAAAAGACAGGGTTATTCACCGGATGAGCTTTTGACATATTTTGACCGGGTGATGTTAACTTCCGATACCGGTATCGTATAAGATATATAAAAAGTAATATTTAGTTTTAGCTTAGGAGGTGACTAAAGTGGGAGATGAACGGGGAGGAAATTCCAAAACCGCTGGTAGTGGTGAATATAAGGCAGAGCCGATAATTCGGAGTACAAATTCCGGAAAAAAGCAGGACCCTTATGTTGCTAAGGCAACGGAACGGGCTAAAGTTAAAATCCGGGACCGGATGTTTCAGTTAAATGGAGGGCATATTCATTGAAGACCGGCAGAAAATTTTGATTGGTTCATTAATTGGGTCGCTGTTATGAGGCGGCCAATTAATTTGCGAAAAATGGACAAGCAGGAGTGTAAAAAGTAATAAAATGCAGCTAAAATTTATTTGGAGGTATTTTTTGCTAATTTGTCTATTTCGCCCTTGATGAAGAAAATTGGAACATATTGACCCATTATGGAGCTTTTTAATTTTGTAGTAAAACATTAACAATGATATTATTAAATAAGGGAGTTTCATAATTACCTTAATTTAATATTCAGCTACAATATAAAGTGAATAACCTGAATGCGACTAGATAAGTTTAATTAAATTTCTATTTTTTTCTTATGTCCCTAATACCGACCATAAGAATTTATTAATGAGTTTAATTTAACTTATTACAGCTGTAATAGGATGAAGTAAATATCAATATTTAATTGTTTACATTCGGCAGTAAGAATGTAAACCATATAAAAGGAATTTACTTCATTCTATATACAATATATTGTAGCTGAATGTCAAAATTTTTTATTATCAAAATCCCTCAAATAATAGAAACTCAATTTAAAATTATATTAGATTTTTTTAAAAATGTGTTTAATACACTTAATGTTGAAAATCCTGAGGCGGGACATGAAACAAAAGTTTTTTATCAAAATAATGGTCTTTGTAACTATATTATTACTCATTTTAATCTCTTCTCATTTTCTCATTCATCATTATGGTATCGATGAAGCTCATTGTTTAATTTGCCAATTATTAAGCGCTGGTTTAATTACTCCTGTTTTTTTTGAAATCATTGTTCTTTTGATACTGATTTTAAATTCTTATCTCCGTAAACTCCCTATAAATTCAATTCAAAAATTTCTATGCCCGCAGTTAAGAGCCCCCCCTTCTTTCTAAACCAAGAGATCCAAAATAAGAAAATAATAACTTCGCAAAAGGCTTGGTTTTTAATGCTTTTGTTTAGTTTTGTTTTTTGGGGGTATTTTGATGAAACGCTTATTTCATAACATAAAAAAAAGATTTGGCAATGGATTTACAATATTGCTTATTCCCGTTTCGAACAGCAAGACTAGAAGCTTTCGAATACCTTTTTTTTTATTGCTGATAATATTAGGGATAATTTCATTCAATATTTATATTGCCATAGGGTTTATAATTCAAAATGGCCAGATAATACACTATTACAGATTAATAGCTCAACAAAAACAGCAGATTAACAATTTAAAGCATGAAAACCGTCAATTGCCGTCGGTTATCCAAAAAAGCAATCTGATTATATCAGAGTTTGACGATTTAAAGAAAAAGCAGGATAAACTTAGCAATACCTGGGCAAGTGTTAAAATTAAAGATAGGCATAGATTTACAATAGCCAACCGGGGTATAACAATAGGTAATCTATTACCGGCGGCAATTAATTTTAAACAATTAAAAGGTCAAACGGCTTTAGTGAAATTGAAAAATAATTTCAAACAACTTTCAAAGTTAATAGATCAAGAAAGTGAAGCTCAACAGGATTTATTAGTAGATTTATTAGCATACGAACATAAGCTTGATCATACACCTTCTCTTTGGCCGGTAAAATCATATATTACCTCCGGATTTGGTTCACGGTTTCATCCGATTTATAAATGCTGGAGAAGGCATAACGGAATAGATTTTCATGCTAATATTGGGACCACCATTGTTGCCGCTGCGGATGGAATTGTTAAAAAAGCGGCTATAAAAGGAGGTTATGGACTATGTGTTATTGTGGACCACGGATATGGATATCAAACTATTTATGCTCATAACTCCCGTAATATAGTTCGTGAGGGACAGGTAGTTAAAAAAGGACAAGTTATTTGTTATAGCGGTAATAGCGGCGATTCAACCGGACCTCATCTGCATTATGAAGTTCGAATTAACGGGAGACCTGTTAATCCGGTAAATTTTTTAAATTAATTCTTTGTAGGGATGAATCGTTAAACTAAAAAGATTATAATTTTATGAAACTGGCCTAACCGGTAATATATCTTTGAGAAGGATAAATTGTTTTTTTGGAGGATAAGAAATGCAAGTAAATTTTTTAAATGGTATGAACCCGGTTACCCAAGCGCTTATCGCAACTATTTTCACTTGGGGGATAACGGCTTTAGGGGCCGGATTGGTTTTCTTTTTCAAAACAATTAATCGTAAAATACTCGATTCGATGTTGGGGTTTGCCGCCGGGGTGATGATTGCCGCCAGCTTTTGGTCGCTACTGGCTCCTGCGATCCAAATGTCCGAAGAATCGGGGAATTTACCATGGCTACCGCCATTAATTGGATTTTTGAGTGGCGGGATTTTTTTGAAAATTGCGGATGCTCTGTTACCGCATCTCCACTTGGGTATGCCACTTGACAAAGCTGAAGGAGTAAAAACAAGTTGGAAACGGAGTATTCTTCTAGTTACGGCGATTACTTTACATAATATCCCCGAAGGTTTGGCTGTCGGAGTGGCTTTTGGAGCGGTTGCCGCGAGCATACCTTCCGCGACCCTTGCCGGTGCGATAGCTTTGGCCTTAGGAATTGGAATTCAAAACTTTCCGGAAGGCGCGGCGGTCTCGATACCGCTTCGGAGAGAGGGATTAACCAGAATAAAGAGTTTTTGGTATGGACAATTATCCGGAATGGTGGAACCGGTGGCCGGAGTGATAGGCGCCGCTGCGGTTCTTATGATGAGGCCGTTATTGCCATATGCTTTGTCTTTTGCCGCCGGCGCGATGATTTATGTGGTTGTGGAAGAACTGATACCGGAAGCCCAGTCATCCGGTGATTCCGATTTTGCGACAATCGGGACAATGTTGGGTTTTGCCGTAATGATGCTTTTAGATGTCGGATTGGGTTAAGAAAATGATTGTAGATTTTTCCTTGGCCTTGGAAGAAAGTAAATATTATCTTGTGCTTCGTAAAATGCCTAATACCGCATTTGCTCGCACAAAATCGGATTAATCAGCGCTTCCTTAATAGAGTAATATATAAAGATAAGGGTTGCTTTTCGAAGCAACCCTAAAACATTTAATTATTATTTTTAGTTTTAAGCTGATTATGATGGTTTAATAATTTTCCACAAAGACTTCGAAATAAGCTTGCGGATGCAAACATGCCGGACATTTCTCCGGAGCGTTAGGCCCTTCATGGATATGGCCGCAATTACCGCATTTCCAAAGGATTTTTTCTTCTTTTTTGAATACCCGGCTGTTGGTGATATTCTCCGCCAGCTTTTGGTAACGGGTTTCATGTCTTTTTTCTACATTGGCAATCATTTTAAAGGCTCCGGCAACTTCCGGGAAACCTTCTTCTTCGGCGGTTTTAGCGAAAGCCGGATAAAGATCGGTCCATTCTTCATATTCTCCAGCGGCAGCCGCTTTTAAATTTTCGACGGTTGTACCTTGGGCAACCGGATAACCGGCATTTATCTCAATCATTGCCGGGAGCTCGCCGGCAAGGCCTTCCAAAAGGAGTTTGTAAAATCTTTTAGCATGCTCCTTCTCATTATCGGCTGTTTCAGTGAAAATATTCTTAATCTGTTTGAAACCCTCTTTGTCGGCGATGGAAGCATAGAATGTGTAACGATTTCTGGCTTGCGATTCGCCGGCGAAAGCTTTCAAAAGATTTTCAGCGGTTTTGGTTCCTTTAAGACTTTTCATAGAATTCCTCCTTTTTACTTTTGTTATTTTCTGAAGGAAACATAAGATTATAGATGCAATTATTTCTTGAAAAATATATATAATCCTGCCTATTTTTTAAGCCAATATTTCATAATACAATATACTTTTAAGCTATGGGGGTTTTTAATGTGAAACGAAACTGTGACGGGGCTTATCATATGGTAAATTTTTGTGTTTAAATATTTATTTGGGAATAAATAACTAACTTTATTAAATCAGATAGCAAGCTGTAAAAGACAGAAAAGATATGGATTGACAGGCATTTATAAATAAATTAAAATATGGCAAATGCTAATAATGCTTTACCCCTTGAATGAAGAGATTTTCGATGGTATGATAAGCTTAAATAACCGAAGATTTAAATAATCATACCAACTGGAAGTGAAACAAATGGCTAGACCTACAAAATGGCGAAAAGTTTCTTTTATTCCCGGTGTTCGTAGTTTTTTACCAACCGGTATTCCCAAATGTGAACTTGAAGAAAATATTATAAAAATAGAGGAACTGGAAGCACTTCGGCTGAAAGATTTGGAAGGTATGGAACAAGAGGATTGCGCCGAGAAAATGGAAGTTTCCCGGCAAACCTTTCAAAGAATTTTAAATACAGCCCGGGAAAAAGTGGCCGATTCCTTAATTAACGGGAAGGCGATCCGGATTGAAGGCGGCAATTTTACCAGCAATATTTGTCCGGTGAAATGCCAGGATTGCCAGAAAGAATGGCAGGAAAGTTACGAGAATTTCCAAAAAATTTTGGAAGGCACTTATGAATGCCCCAATTGTAGATCAAAAGAAGTAGTTTGCCAATTTGGGAGAGGGAAGCGGTTCTGTGGCGGTAAATGCTGGCGGTATGGACAGGAATGAATCAAATTTAGAAATTGTTCTGTTGATTAATGTTGTATTATACGGATAAAGAAGGATATTATGAATAATCTTATAAATGCGGTTATTTTAGGTGTTATAGAAGGTTTGACTGAATTTTTACCTGTTTCCTCAACGGGTCATTTGATTATTGTTAATGAATTCATCAACTTTACTGGTGAATTTGCTAAAATGTTCGATATTGTTATACAGCTGGGAGCGATACTTTCAGTTATAGTATATTTTTGGAATAAACTTTTTCCTTTCAGCAGGAATAAGACGGCTTTAGAAAAATCCGAAACATGGGATATATGGAAGAAAACCTTGGTGGGTGTTCTTCCCGCCTTACTATTCGGTGCAATATTAGGAAAGCATATTGAAGAAAAGTTGTTTAATCCAATAACCGTAGCTTTGGCGTTGGTTATTGGCGGAATTATTCTCGTTATTATTGAGAGGAAAAAAATACAAGGCAAATGTAACTCCGTTGCTCAGTTAAGTTATCAAGCGGCTTTTTCTATCGGATTGATTCAATGCCTGGCTATGATACCGGGAACATCGCGGTCTGCAGCTACGATAATCGGAGCAATGCTTCTAGGCTCATCAAGGACTGTAGCCGCTGAATTTTCATTTTTTCTGGCTATCCCTACTTTATTTGCCGCATCTGTTTATTCGCTTTTAAAAACAGGTGTGTGGTTGGATATTACTCATATATTAGTGTTATCAACCGGTTTTATAGTATCATTTTTAATTGCCTGGCTTGTTATTGCCGGATTTATGAAGTTTATTACCAAAAAGGATTTTCGGGTTTTTGGGTATTATCGGATAATTCTTGGGGTTGTTATTTTAGTTTATTTTTTGAAATGAATGGTTGGCCGTATGCGCTTCAATTAACAATTAAATGTGACCGCATGTTGATGATTTTAATTTTGGAGAAAAATGCAATATCAAACAGTCAAACGGGGAATTTTTATCGAACGGCCTAACCGATTCATTGCCAGGGTATTGATTGACGGGACTCCGGAAACGGTCCATGTGAAGAATACCGGACGGCGCCGGGAGATATTGCAACCCGGAGTCCCGGTTATCCTGGATCGGGCGCGTCATCCCGGGTGGAAAACACTATATTCTTTAGTGGCCGCTTATAAAGGAGAGATGTTGATTAACATCTACTCCCAGGCGCCCAACCAGGTGGTTTATGAAGCGTTAAAACAAGGAATGTATAAACTTTGATTCCGCCAATGTTATATTTTCGTTTAGGGAAGCGCTGATTAATCCGATTTTATGCGAGTAAATATGCGGTATTAGGCATTTTACGAAGCGCAAAATCGTCACTTATTCAATTAATCAGCGCTTCCTTAGATTGGCGATTATTTTATCAATAGAAGTCTTTGTGCCTTCCTTTGCTAAAGATATATAATATTGTAGTAAACTTTGCTCCATTTATTCACCTCAAAAGGCCTCTAGAATTTAATAAAGATATTTAATACATAAACTTTCTAATGAAGAAAGTTAAAAAGAAAAATATCGCTGAAATAAGAATAATGGTTGCTCCGGTGGCGGTCCCCCAATAATAAGAGAGAATTAACCCGGTAATTCCGGAAAAAATAGAAATGGTTATAGAGCAAAGATGGTATTGTTTGGCATTAACCGCTATATTCCTGGCGCTGGCGGCCGGCAAAATAAGCAGGGAGTTGATAATCAATAAACCGACCCATTGAATGGCTATGGTTACTACTACTGCTACCAAGGCGGTAAACAGGATTTCCGCTAAAAAAATTTTTACGCCCCGGCTTTTGGCCAAGGATTCATTAATGCTGACTAAGAGTAACTTATTGAAGGAAAAGTACCAAAAGATTATCACGGCAATTAAAACCAAACCAAGCATCCCGATTTCTTCGGGGGTAATACTTAACAAATCGCCGATTAAATAAGTCGAATACTTGGTAAACCCGCCGCCCCGGGAAAGGATGACTACTCCTAAAGCTACCGCTATGGAGGTGAATACTCCGATAACGGTGTCGGTAGAGGTTTTATTGCCGCTTTTAACCATAAGTATGCCTACTGAAAAGACTAAAGCAAAACCAATCATCGACCAGATTGGATTAGGAATACCCAAAATGACACCGAGAGCTATACCGGTTAAGGCGGAGTGGCCTAAAGAGTCGGCAAAAAAGGCCATACGGTTGTTAACCACCATGGTGCCCATAATCCCAAAAATTGGAGTAACTATAAGCACGGCCAGCAAGGCGTTTTTCATAAACATAAATTGCAGCCAATCAAAGGGGAGCCAACTGGTTATTATGTACCATAAATGCATCATTTCACTCCCCCTGTAATCTCTTTTAACAACCAAAATCCGCCGAAGGTCTCCAATATCTTGGGGCCGGCAAAAACCTCTTCGGGGGTACCGATTGCTTCAATAACTTTATTTAACAAAACCACCCGGTCGGCATATTTTTGAACTAAGCCTAAATCATGAGAGACTAAAATAATAGATAAGTCATATTCTTCTCTTAGATGAGAGACTAGGCCGTAAAATAATTCCATGCCGCGTTGATCGATGCCGGAGATGGGCTCGTCCAATAATAATAGCTCAGGGATTGGTTCAAGAGCAAGTGCTAACATAACCCGTTGCATTTCGCCTCCGGATAAATTACCAAGCCGTTTCTTAACCAGATGATCAGCCTGGACCCTGGAAAGCGCTTCCAGGGTTTTATCATATTCCTTTTTGGCATGTCCGAGCCAAACCGGTCTGTTTGACTGGGAGGCAATAAATAAATCCAGTACACTAATGGGTGAGCTGGGGTCAATATGTATACTTTGGGGAACATATCCGATAGTGGGATAATTGGTATGGCTTCCGGCTGCGTCGAGGAAGTTGAGCTTTCCGGTATGCTTAACCTCGCCTAAAATAGCTTTAAGTAAAGTGCTTTTTCCAGCCCCGTTTGGGCCGATAATTGCCGTTAGTTCCCCACAGTGAATATGAAGATTAATTCCCTTAAGGATCTCCGTTTTCCCAAGAGTAACATTAAAATCCTCAATTTTGGTACAACAAAAATCACGGGCGGCACAAACTGGGTGGTTTGGTTTCATTGAAGCGCCTCTTGTAATGATTGTAGATTTTTTTCCATCACTGTCAGATAATAGTCAAGTTCGCCATTAGTTTCGCCGGTAACAACCGGGTCAAGAATAGATACTTTTAGACCGGTCTCTCGGGCAATCGTGTTAGCGGCTTTGGCTGAATACTGAGGCTCAGCAAAAAGGGCCTTGACTTTTACCTTTTTAATGATATTGATTGTATCGGCCAATTCTTTGGCGCTGGGCTCCGAGCCTGGTTCCCGTTCGATAACCGCAACTATATTCAGGTTAAATTCTTGGGCGAAATAAGGAAAAGCCTCGTGAAAAGTAATGATATTCCGGTTGCTAATTCCATCCAGGCCTTTATGCATTTTGTTTCTTAAAATCTCCAGTTTCTTGATATAAATAGCGGCGTTTTTTTGATATTGCTTGCCGTGGGCGGGATCTATTTTTAGTAATTGATCGGCGATATTTTTAACTTGCCGGATGGTATTGGTGACACTGACCCAGACATGGGGGTTATCCCCTTCTTCGCCATCACCTTTGATTAAGCTTATACCTTGGCTGGCTTCCACTATCTTTAACTTAGGTATTTGTTTAATAACTTTGGTGAGAAAAGCCTCCATACCGGCTCCGTTAACCACGAAAACTTGAGCTTTTTCAAGAATTTTCAAATCATTGGTCGTCAATTGGTAATCATGTAAGCATCCCGTTTGCGGTTTAGTCATATTAATGACATTGACCCCTTTTATACTGTTGGTTATGTTTATTGTGTGCACATACATCGGATAAAATGAAGTGATTACCGTTAACTGCTTATCTGAATTGGCATTAGCCAAATTATAGTTGAAGCTGCCTAAAATACATATAACAAGTATAACCGATAAAATACCGGCAACTGCTTTAGCTGATTTAAAATGCATTTGAATACCTCCATTTATATTATAATCTTAATGCTGTTTGTTGAAAAGTAAAAATGGCGGGGCTCGAAACCGATTATGAAAAATTTTAACGGCAATTAGGGAAATTTTGGGCGGAATAAGGATTGTAATTAATATAATTAAGCATACTGAAAGAATGAACGTCAAAGAAAAACTAAGCCCTACATTTAAAAGAGCGCATAAGGGACAGTTTGATTCATCATAATTGCCATGTTCGTGAAGGTGGAAATGACAGGTTAGCAAGAATAATGAAAAGAGAAGCAATATGATGATGAATATGAACAAAAACCGTTTCCCCATGATTACCTCGACATATGACATTCATTACGATAAAAAGCGTTTTTGTTATGCGCAGTCCGGGCAAATGCCGTATAATTCCAAATTGTGTTTCTTAATTTTATATTGGGTTTTAGATTCGATATCTATAACTAATTGGTCAAAGAAACATTCGGAAAATACTACTTTATTTCCGCATTTTAAACATTCAATTACATGTTTGCATTTGTTTTTAATAAGCTCATACTGATCGGCTTGACCAAGGCTGTTGACCTTCCTGATAAGCCCCATTTTTTGAAGGATAGCTAAATTACGATAAACCGTACTCAAATTTACTTTACAATGCTTATTCACTAAGACAAATATTTCTTCTGCCGCTAAAGGCGGGCTATCTTCCAAAACATCTAAAATTTCACAACGCTGTTTGGTAACTTTATAACCTTGTTCTTTTAATTTAACGAATTTTTCTTCCAAAGTGTTTCCTCCCAAATCATAAAATTTTGCATTTACATTTTATCATTAACTATACCTTTAATCAAGATTATGATAAACAAAAGACTAACATGTGTATTTTATACAATACTAACAAAAAGATAAGAAAATTTCTTAATTATTTTCTAAGAGGATGTTTATTATTGACTTCTTCCTGTAGCAGTACTACAATCTATTATATGGAGTTAATGGCATAAGACCAAAATCTCCAGCTAAAAAGAAACAAGTAGAGAAGATATGTGAATGAATAAGGAAGAAGCAAATAAAAGAACCGGTTTACAGCCTACGCCGAAAGTGTTAGTTTCCTGTCGGGGTAAAGATGGAAAAAGCAATGCTTTAGTTGTGGCTTATTACGGAAATTGCAGTTACAATCCGCCTATGGTAATGATGGGGTCGTCCCTTCCGGTATTCGTATCACATGATCAAAGAAACCGGATGTTTCGTGGTGAACCTGGTTCCAAAAGGTTTGAAAGAGGCCTTTGATTATCTGAGGAGTCATAGCGGACGGGATGAGGATAAGTTGGCCAAGGTAAATTTGAAGCTGATGGAAGCTGTAAAAGTGAATGCGCCGCTTTTAGCCGACTGTTCGGTGAATATCGAATGTAAAGTTGTAGAGTCAATAATGACCGGTTCCCATGAAATGTTTATCGGTCGGGTGGAGCATGTTCACGCCGAACCGGAGTATCTCAATGAAAAGGGCGATATCGAGTTCGCTAAGATAGACTGGGTATAAAATCTTAGCTAAAGAAGAGCTGATTAATTGAATAAGTGACGATTTTGTGCTTCGTAAAATGCCTAATACCGCATATTTGCTCGCGCAAAATCGGATTAATCAGCGCTTCCCTAAATATAATTAGGAGGAGTTATTATGAAACTTGGTTTAATCCGCTGTTTACAGACGGAGGATATGTGTCCGGCGACTACGGATTTGAAGTTCATAAAATCTAAAAAAGGCGCTTTCGAAGGAATCTCCGATCAATACCTGGTCTTTCCAGGGTATTTTTTTACGATTGGAAAATGCTATAGATAGTCTCTTATTTCGGTTGTCGGAAGTCGCGTTTCTTTAAAGAGGGATGAAGGGAGGAGATCAGATGACGGATAGTATTAATCGGGATGTTTTCAAGCTTGAAGGCCAAAATTATCCTATTCGATTTGGGGCTAGATTTATAGAGAACGATGGCTTGAAAGAAAAATGGGCGGGAGAAATTCCGGAAATGCCGGATACTGAAGAAAATCAATTAATCGGGCAGGTCATCACTAATTCCGAGGGAAAAGCCTATAAAGTTGATAGAATTATTGAAGGAACCCCCGAAGGGAAAAATCATTATCATGGAAAATATTTTTGGATTGAAAGCATTTAACCAATGTTCATTCAAAGAAATGTATCCGGTTAAATCAACGATACTTGTCGATTCTTTCAACTTACTATTTTATATTATCAGAGACTGACTGAACGAATTGATCGCTTTACTTATGTTAAGTTGGCAAAATTGAATAAACAATAAAAAATAAAAAACTCATTTTGAGGTATCAAGCCTTTTTAGCAGGCGAACCGCAAATTGAGTTTTTTGAATACGCAAATTTATTTGGGAACTAATAGGGCTGCTGGGTTTGGTAATTTTGGAATTGCTCGCCGGTCTGTTGAATTTCCGGTTGCCCTGCAGCAGTTAAGCTATACCAGCCCTTTTTGAACATCTCGTTAAACAAGTTTCGCGCCGCCACATGCGTTTCGTTAAGTAGAGTCATTACCTCGCCGTGCAATACCTGATTGCCGGCTTCGAGGGCGAAAATATTTAAACTATGGGAAAGATATTTTTCGGTCGCCAAAATGTCGTTGACAAAATCCCGCTCATTCATTTCGGGTCCTTTGACTTTAGGCAACTGCCCGGTTTGCGGGTTTTTTATTTGTTCAGGATTTGACTGACTATTTTTAGAATTTTGACCAAAGATGGGCATGATTTTCCTCCTATTGTAGATAGTTCTGATTTGGATTGGATTGGACATACTGGAGCAATCGATCATAATGTCTTTGATGCATCTGGCCAACACCGTTAAGCTGGTTTTGCAGTTCGGGGTCGGAACAATGCGACGTGGCGAAGTGGTGGCATTTTTTCATCGCCAAGAGTTCCCAAGATAGGGCGTCTTTTAAATAAGCCAGATCTTTAGTGGTAATGACATTCGGGGGCTGATCCATACGGGTTAAAGATTCATAAGTGCCGGTATTTGAGTTATTTTGGTTCACTAAGCAAATCCTCCTTTTTAATGATTCGATTAATAATTTAACCATCTCCGAAAAGGATATACATTGTCATGATGAAACTTGGCTTGATTCGTTGTTTGCAAACTGAAGACATGGGTCGGCAGAATGATATTGTTTATTTTTTTGGCAAAGAGATAATAAAGTAAGATCCCAGTAATCCAGATGCCGGCTATTAAAACAAAATAATGGTTTTCAGTAATTCCATAGCTCCAAATTCTGATTCCCATTGAAACGAACATCATCGCCTACAAGGGTAACACTGCTTTAGGGTAGACCGATATAAACTTGGGGATCCATTTATGCCGGTATGGAACTAATGAGAAAGTTAATGAAGGAAAGTATTACCTTAAATCCGATATTTTAGTCTTTTGATACAGTGAGCTTGTTCCCGAGTCCCCTGGCGGGTGATACCGAGAATATTTTAAATGGATGATAGTATCTATTAATCAAATTTCAGATTTACTGATGTAATATAACAATAATAAATCAATGTCTATTTCACCGTTATCAAGCAAATATCAGAAAGAAAATCAAGTAATCACAAGGATTTACGATATTTTTATCGAATATTCCTTTCGGAAGAAAGATATCAAAAAGGAAAACCAATAAATGTTTTCCATCAACTAACAACTGCCGTTAATCAGTTCGGTAGACCGGCTATCGGAATGGAAACGAGAATTATTGGAAAATGAGTGGACCGAAGATTTTTCGCGATAAAGTTTTTCAGCCCGGGCGGGGGTTGAAGGAATACCTTCGCTGCTCCGTCGCTTTTAAGATAATTTATGAAAATACTTTTTTGGAGAAAATTATGGCTAGACCGATTAAGTGGCGTAAAGTTGCTTTTATACCCGGTATCCGGTATTTTATTCCTACTGGTATTCCCAAGTGTGAGATCGAGGAAAACGTAATAAAAATTGAAGAATTAGAAGCTATCAGACTTAAAGATTTTGAAAATTTTGAACAGGAAGAATGTGCGGAAAAAATGGAGGTTTCTCGGCCGACTTTTCAGAGAATCCTCAATAAAGCCAGGAAAAAGATAGCTGATGCGCTAATAAACGGCAAAGCAATCCGTATTGAAGGCGGTAATTTCGCCAGTAACATTTGTCCGGTAAAATGTCAGAGCTGTGAAAAAGAATGGCAAGAAAGCTATGAGAACTTTCGGAAGATTCTTGATGGAACTTATGACTGTCCCGATTGCGGCTCCAAGGATGTAGCTTGCGCTTTCGGTCATGGCAAACGGTTCTGCGGCGGCAAGTGCTGGCGGTACGGGAAGGCATTTATTGATGAATAATTAATTATTCCGGTATTTTAATACTATATATCATTTTGTTTATACTCTAAAGTGAGGCTAAGTTTTTGCCTCATTTTTTTTTGGTAAAAGCTTTTAAGGTTTATTTGACAATTGTTATAGAAAAAGTATTGACGATTGTTATGGAAAATGTTATGATAATTATATGCATAAGCCCATTTTTTAGCATAATCTTTTCAAGATAACGGCAATAATTCTAATGAATCTAGGCTCTATAACTTGATTATTTAAATATATATTATGAACTATTGCAGAAAATTATTAAACACAGGTAATAAGAATGAAACATGAATTAAAAAGGGAATAGCAAATCTAATTTCGATACCCCGTGATTCTCGCTGGTTTTTTTATAAGGTGCTGAGGAATTTATATAATTAAATATTGATCTAATATGAAAATGCTACCGAGGCTTGTCGATCCACGCCAATCTTATTTTCTTAGTTTCATTTTTATGTGGGTCAATTGGAAATTGACGTGAGCAACTTGGAACCGAAAAGGGGTGTTATGATTGGACTCAAAGATTATTCTCCATCTTGCCGGAATTGATAAAAGTTTTCCCGGAACTAAAGCTTTAACTCAGATGCATTTGGATGTCTTCAAAGGAGAAGTTCACGGTCTGGTCGGTGAAAACGGCGCGGGTAAATCAACCCTGATGAATATTATATCCGGAGTCTTCCGTCCGGATCAGGGAAAAATTGTTTTTTTAGGTAAAGAGGTTTCGTTTGACAACCCACGCGAAGCGCAAGAGGGAGGAATTGGTTTTGTGCATCAGGAACTCTCGCTCTGCCAGCATATATCGGTCGCTGAAAATATCTTCATGGGCAGATTACCTAAAGGCCCAATGGGGATGATTAATAAGCGAGATCTGAACAAGAAGACCCAAGAATTGCTGAATATTTTTAAAACCTCAATTAAACCCACGGATACCACCGGTGATTTAAATGTCGCCGAACAACAAATCGTAGAAATCATTAAAGCCCTCTCATTAAACTGTAAATTATTAATTCTCGATGAGCCCACCTCTTCGCTTACCGAAACTGAAACGATAACCCTGTATAAAATTATCAAAGACCTAAAGAATCAAGGAATAGCAGTACTATGTATCAGTCACCGGATGGCTGATATATTTGAAGTTTGTGACCGGGTTACGGTTTTACGTGATGGGAAATATGTCAATACTTTTTCCATTGCGGAAACAACCCCCGAAACAGTGGTTAAAAACATGGTGGGCAGAGAACTTCTTCACTTGTATCCCGATAAAAGCGAGTCGGCGGGAGAAGAATTATTACGGGTCAGTTCCTTAAGCCGCCGGGGATTTTTTCAAAATATTACTTTTACATTAAAAAGAGGGGAAATACTTGGCTTCTCCGGGTTGGTGGGAGCAGGTAGAACCGAAGTTGCCAGAGCAATCTGCGGGATAGATCCGGTAGATTCCGGGGAGCTTCATTTAAATGACCGGACGCTTGATATCAGAAGTTATGGAGATGCTTTGAAGGAAGGCATTTGCTATTTGACGGAAGATCGAAAGCAACAGGGGATATTTCTTAAACTGACCGTACAGCAAAATGTGATTGCAGCCAATATCGATAATCTCTCCGGCTGTTTTTCAATCATTAAGGATAAGGAGAAAGAAACCACTGAAAAGTACATTAATAAACTTAATATTAAAGTTTCCAATCTTAAACAAAAAGCAAACAATTTGAGTGGTGGTAACCAACAAAAAGTGATGTTGGCCAAATGGTTATCTCTCAACCCAAAGGTTATTTTTATGGACGAACCCACCCGTGGGATAGATATCGGTTCAAAAGCCGAAATTCACAATATGTTACGACAACTGTCGAATGAAGGAATTGGAATTATTGTAATATCCTCCGAATTACCTGAGATAATCGGGATGTGTGACCGGGTTATTGTAATGCATGAAGGGAAAATAACCGGAGAAGTATCCGGAGAAAGTATCTGTGAAAACAAAATTATTATGTTGGCTTCCGGTCAGTGAGTCGCGGTATAGCAAATGATAAATTCACGGAAAAAGAAGGGGGACCATCTATGAATGCAAAAGAAATTATTGAAAAAAACAAATTCCATAATCTTTTAAAAAGTATTCTTAATACATTTAGTAATTTCAGGGAAGGTACGATTTTAATTACCATTATCATCTTTTCAGGAGTCATTTCGTTGTTATCTCCTTATTTTTTAACTGACGGGAACCTACGAACAACGGC
This sequence comes from Bacillota bacterium, assembly GCA_023435225.1. Taxonomy (GTDB): domain Bacteria; phylum Bacillota; class UBA4882; order UBA8346; family UBA8346; genus UBA8346. Next base: position 12,924 of record JAEYRX010000100.1, on the reverse strand, counting down.
TATCGGTCTTTCCGCCGATGGAATTATTGCTTTGGGCATGACTTATGCGCTGATATCCGGGGGATTTGATCTTTCGGTAGGATCGGTTTTGGGATTGAGTGGTGTAACTGCCGGGGCGCTCTATATTGCCGGGTTCAATATTTGGGTGGCTTGTTTGATTGCAATGATAATCGCTGTGGCTTGTGGTTTTATCAATGGATTATTTATCAGCAAAGTAGGTATCAACCCTTTTATTACGACTCTAGCGATGATGGGTATGGCCAGAGGTGCGGCATTTGTTGCCACCCAAGGTTCTCCGCAATCACTTTCCGGAGTTCCCGAAAGTTTTAGATTGCTGGGAACAGGTAACATACTGGGAATCCCAATAATTGTCATCGCATTTGTTATTTTAGCTATTTTAGGCCAATTCTTGCTTTTAAATTATTCTCCGTTAAGAAAACTGTTCTATATTGGAAGTAATGAGAATGCGGCTGTTTTATCCGGAATTAATACCTCAAGGGTTAAAATTGGAGTGTATGTAACATCGGCAGTACTTGCCGGTGTGGCTGGAATATTAACTTTAGCCAGATTTGGTGTGGCTACTCCGTTAGCTGGAGAAGGAACCGAGCTTAGAGTTATTTCCGCCGCAATAATCGGTGGTACTAGTTTAAACGGTGGGGAAGGCAGTATCATCGGAACGGTACTCGGGGTAATCCTGCTTAATATCATCAATAATGCTTTGGTATTGTTAAGGGTTTCCGTATATTGGCAGGCTTTTATCGGCGGATTTATATTAATTGCGGCAGTGACCATCGACCAAATAAGTCATAGAAGGAGGATGAGAAAGGTAATAAACTAATTTTCCACGAGGATGTAAAAAACATTATTTTAAAAGGGGGTAATGATATGAAAAAAGTAAGATTATTAGTAGTAGCTGTTTTGGTAGTATTGCTTTTAGTATCAATTATTTATGCTGCAAGCCCATTACAAGGGAACGGTAAGGAAGAATACTGTATGGTGACGTTTCTGTCAGGCATCGAGTATTGGAAAGGATGTTATGCAGGGTTTGTAGAAGCCGGGAAATTGTATAACGTAAAGACCACTTATGACGGATCGCCGGAGTATGATATCAATAAATCCGTAACAGTTCTTGAACAAGTCATTGCTAGAAAACCGGCAGGTTTGGCTATTACTTGTATTAACCCGGATGCTTACACAGAGCCAATTAAAAAAGCAATAAAAATGGGAATTCCGGTGGTTACTTTTGATGCGGATTCACCTAAGAGCGGCCGATATGCGTTTCTGGCTACTGGCAATTATAATGCCGGCGCTATGGCGGCTAAACGCCTGGCCAAGGTATTGAATGAAACCGGAGAAGTAGCCATTATAACCTTGCCCGGCCAATTAAACCACGAGGAACGTAAAGCAGGTTTTGTTGACACGATTAAAAAAGAATATCCGAAAATGAAAGTGGTCCAGATCGCCAATGGAAAAGATCAGACTGTAGCTGCTCAAGCAGCCGCCGGGATTATTCAAAGCAATCCCAATGTAAAAGGTATTTTTTGTTCGGATGCAACCAGTGGCGTAGGGGCGGCGACTGCCGTTCAGGAAGCGGATAAAGTCGGTAAAGTTAAGATTGTTAGCTTCGATACGGATAAAGGAACCCTTGACGCAATTAAAGCGGGGACAATCGACGCCTCAATTGCCCAGGGAACATGGAATATGGGTTTTTGGTCCTTGCAATTCCTTTATCAGTTAAAACATAACCTGATTAATCCTGTTAAAGGTTGGAAAGAAAAAAATATCGCTCCCCTACCGACGTATGTTGACACTGGTGTTAGCGTTGTCACCAAGGAAAATGTGGGATCATTTTATTTAAAGAAATAATCCATAGTTTGGATGATTATGTAAAAAGGGAGTGGAAAAGAGAAATGAAAAAAGTATTTAATTTGATGTTGATACTATTATGTATTGTAATCATAGGTATTCCGGTATTTTCAGCCAAAGACAAAGTGAAAATCGGTTTTCTGGTTCATGATCTGACCAATCCGTTTTGGAACACCCAAGCGAGTGGAGCAAAAGCTAAAGCTGCCGAATTAGGGATCCAACTAGTAGTCGTGGATGCACAAGTTGACCCAGCCCGTGAGGTTAACGCCTGGGAGAACTGGATTACCGAAGGCGTAGACGGTATTATGCTCTCCTGTGTGGATGAACAAACCAGTAAAAATTATTGCAAAAGAGCCCAACAGAAAGGAATTCGTGTTTTAGCAGCTGTTCATCCTCTGGCAGGGGCGGATGCTTCATTGGGAAATGATGAGTATAAGTACGGCTTCATTGCAGGGCAGGAAGCCGGACGCTGGATTAATAAAAATTTAGGCGGTTCAGCCGAATTTGCAATTCTCTCCGCTGATGTGACAGCTTTTGTTATTCCGCGAAGCGATGGAATCCGAGATGGAGTGTTGTCTGTGGCTCCAAAGGCAAAATTAGTGGCCAGACAGGACGCTTTCCAAACTGAAACCGGCATGTCGGTTACCGAGTCCATTCTGCAAGCGCATCCCAATGTAAAAGTTATCTGTGGCATGAATGATAGTGGCGCAATCGGCGCATATGAAGCCGTCAGGGCCGCCGGTAAAGATACCAAAGATTTCTTTATTTCCGGAACCGACGCTACCATTGAAGCTTGCAAAAAAATCAAAGAAGGCGGAATGTTTAAAGCCACCGTTGATATGGCTCCCTATGATTCGGGAAAACGCGAAGTGGAAATGCTCTATAACTTAATCAAAGGTAAAAAAATAGAACCGCATCAAAAGATTAATAATGTTTTAGTAACAATTGCCAATGTCGATAAATATCTGAAGTAAATTGTAACAAATGACGTGTGGCGCCAACTATTGGCGCCACATACATCTACTGAATTTAAATGTCTTGACGGACAAAATAATATTAATCGAGGACCACTCACATGGAGCAAATACTTTCAGTGAGGAATATTACCAAAACCTATCCCGGGGTCAGAGCGCTGGACAATATATCGTTTGGTTTTAAAAGAGGGGAAGTTCATGCTATCGCAGGAGAAAACGGCGCCGGGAAATCAACATTGATTAAAATATTAACCGGAGCGATACAGGCGGATCAAGGGGATATCATATTAGAAGATGTCGTCTACAAGAAGTACACGCCTCATGAAGCCCAATTTAAGCTTGGGATAGTTGCTATCTATCAGGAATTCAATTTAGTACCGGAACTATCGGTGGCTGAGAATGTTTTTTTCGGAAAAGAACTCCAAAGAGGATGGTTTCTGGATGCAAAACAAATGCAACTTGAGACTAAAAATATATTAGCGAAACTTGGAGTGTCAATTGAGCCGAAAACACCGGTGAGAAATTTAAGTGTTGCTTACCAGCAAATTGTGGAGATTGCGAAAGCATTATCCCAAAATGTCAAAATATTGATTATGGATGAGCCGTCAGCTCCGCTGACGACAAAGGAAGTCGAACATATGCTGCGGCTGGTCCGAAGCCTGAGAGACCAAGGTGTTACCATTATTTATATTTCACATAAACTGACGGAAGTCTTTGAAATCTCCGACCGGGTATCGGTTTTGAGAGACGGTAAATTAATCGCTACGTTGGATACAAGCAAGACCAACCGGAAAGAACTTATTGCCTTAATGGTTGGCAGAGAACTCGGTGAGACTTACCCTACTAAAAGATTTAGCTCCGATGAAGTATTACTTGAAGTTAAACATCTAAACACCCCCGGTTTTTTACATGATATCAGTTTCACGCTTCATAAAGGGGAAATACTGGGATTCGGCGGTCTGGTCGGCGCCGGTAGAACTGAATTGGCCAGAGCTATTTTTGGCGCTGATGCAATTGAAAAAGGGGAAATTTTGGTTGCCGGGAAAAAGGTGGTCAATAAAACCCCGCGCCATGCTGTTGAGCATAGTATCGGACTGGTCCCGGAAGATCGAAAACAACATGGGATCCTAGCTGAGATGTCAGTAAAGCATAATATCTCTTTTAGCTCATTAAAATCGCTTACTTCATTCGGACTGCTCAGAATCAAGGCTGAACATGAGCTGGCCACAAGTTTCAAAGAAAAAATGCGAATTATTACCCCCAATCTTAATCAAAGAATTAAGAATTTAAGCGGGGGCAATCAACAAAAAGTAGTGCTCGCCAAATGGCTGGCCACTCATTGCGAAGTAGTTTTATTTGATGAACCGACGCGGGGTATTGATGTCGGCGCAAAGCAGGAGATTTACGAACTTATTATCCGGTTAGCTGAAGAAGGGAAAGGGATAATTTTTATCTCGTCGGAAATGCCGGAACTGCTCGGAATGTCGGATCGCATACTGGTAATGCGGGAAGGCAAAATTGCCGGAGCTCTTTCCAAAGTAGAAGCAACCCAACAAGCAATTCTTGATTTGGCCTCTATGGAATGAATTTCAACCATTTTCTATTGTCAATTAAATTTTAAAGTAGGGGAAAGCATATGGTATCGAATAAATTAGCCTTTGTAAAACAATATGGAATTATCGCTGTACTCGGTGCATTAATTATCTTTTTTTCAATGACTACCGATTCATTTTTACGAACGGAAAACCTCTGGAATGTGACTCGGCAGATAGCTATGTTAGGAGTCTCTGCTGTTGGCATGACCTGTGTAATTATAACAGCTGGGATTGACTTATCCGTAGGATCGGTGATGTCGTTAACGAATATTTTTTGCGCCTCATTAATGGTAAAACTAGGGTTTGATCCGCTGGTTGCGATTTTGCTGTCCTTAATACTTGCTGTGATAATCGGTCTAATCAACGGGGCGATTATTAATGAATTTAACGTCCCTCCATTAATTGCAACCTTGGGAACAATGACTAGTTTACGAGGATTTTCTTATGTACTTTGCGGAGGAATGCCGGTTTTTGGTTTTCCCGATCGATTTCGGATATTGGGACAGGGATATTTCGGCCCTATCCCTATCCCGGTGATTATCATGATATGTATTTTTGTTCTGGGGTGGTTTTTTCTTAATAGAACTCGATACGGACGATATATCTACGGATTGGGTGGTAACGAAGAAGCGGCCAGGTTATCGGGGATTAATGTTAAGCAAATAAAATATATGGCATATATGATCTCCGGTTTATTAACCGGGATAGCCAGTATTATCATGCTTTCCCGTATTAATACCGGTCAACCGAAGATTGGGACGGGATTTGAGATGGAGGTAATTACTGCTGTCGTTTTGGGAGGCGTAAGTATCTCCGGCGGACAAGGGAAATTAACTAGTGTATTTATCGGTGTATTAATTATGGGTGTGTTGGCCAATGGGATGATTTTGATGAATGTCAGTGAATATTATCAAATGGTTACTCGAGGTATGGTCTTATTAGCGGCGGTAATTTTTGACAATATGTCTAAACGAACGGGAAAGTCAAAAATAAATATCAACAGTAAAGTCCATTCACAAAGCATATAAAGAAACAACTTAATCACTTAACTCCTCCCTCCTTCCTTTTTATTAACCCCATCTCCCATGGGGTTAATAATTTTTTGCCTTATCATCTTTAACAATCACAGCGGTAACAATCAATTGGTATTGTTCAAAATGACCATATCCGATTGACGGCTGGTATATTAAAAATTGTTTCTATAATTATTGACATATGCCCGAAACTATTCTATAATAATTTTAGAAAGATATTAGCATATGCCCATAAAAATTAGCCAGGAGGTGAGAATGATGCCAAGAGGAGATGGGACCGGACCGATGGGGTTGGGACCAATGAGCGGGCGAGGCGCTGGATACTGTAACGGGTATTCGGTATCTGGTTTTGCAAATCCCGCTTTGGGATTCGGTTTTGGCCGGGGAATGCGCCGGAGATTTTGGGCTACCGGGATTCCGGGCTGGGCTTATTTTTCGGGCTCTCCGACTGCCGCGCCCTTTATGCCGATTAATCAAGATGCTGGTATTGATCCGGCTGCTGAAGTTCGGATGCTTAAAAGTCAGATAGAAATGATGGAACAATCACTGACTAATGCTAAAGAACGCTTAAATGAACTACAAAAGAATGAGAAGTAAGTGAGATCTGGCTCCTAAACTACTGAATCACGAGGCCTTGGGCAAGCCTCTGTCTTTTTTTATCGGATGATATTTGACATTGAAAGGATTCAAATTTGATGAAGATTCAATTGGATTGTCTACCCTGCTTTTTAAGTCAAATTTTGAGGGCTTCCCGAATGGCCATGGATAACGAGGAGACACAAGCGAAAATCTTGAAAGCCGCCATCGATATTATTAAAGAATATAATTCTTATCGTTATGCTCCGGAAGTGGGACGAGCGATGCATCTTTTGGTAAAGCAACATACCGGCATAGCAGATCCTTATCAAAGACTTAAACAAAAACATCTTGAGCTTGCTTTACAGTACTACCCTGATCTTAAACGTTTTTTATTCCAAAAATCCGACCGGCTTTATTGGGTTTTTAAGATCGCTGCGGTAGGCAATGTTTTCGATGCAGCGATCAATAGTGATATAAGAGACAGCGACTATTTAAGAAAGGAACTTCCCAAAGAGTTTAAAATCTGTGATATCGAACGATTCCGGGATCACTTAAAAAATTCAAGGACAATGCTCATTATAGGCGATAATGCTGGGGAAACAGTATTTGATAGGGTTTTGGTTGAAGAAATGTTGAATTTGAACATTATTTATGCCGTTCGTAGCGGCCCGATTATTAATGACGCAACCGTCGAAGATGCGGAATCGGCTGGATTAAACCGGCAAGCTAGGATTATATCCACCGGATGCGACGCTCCCGGAGTTATTCTTTCAGAATGCGATCGGGAATTTTTGAAAGTTTTCTTGGAAGCGGATATTGTTATCAGCAAAGGTCAGGGAAATTATGAAACTCTATCTGATGAAAAAAGAGAAATTTTTTTTCTACTAAAAGCAAAATGCCCGGTAATCGCTGCCGACCTCGGGGTTGATTTAGGTGATTACGTTTTTATTTTCCGGATAAATAATTGACATATGCCCAAAATAAACATATTATATTTATAAGCATAAGCCGACAAAGTTTATTCTATTTCAAACTATAAAGGAGGATGTAAATGATGAAAATTGCCGTTTCAGCAGTGGGAAATCAACTTGAAAGTATAATGGATCAGCGTTTTGGTAGAGCGGCGTATTTTTTAATAGCCGATTCGGAGACGCTGAAGTTTGAAGCAATTGACAACACGGCGGCGGCATCAGCCGGAGGTGTAGGTATTATTTCGGCGCAGACAATGGTGGATAAGGGAGTGGAGGCGGTAATAACCGGTAATGTCGGACCAAATGCCATGAATGTTTTAAATACGGCTGAAATTCCCATTTATAGAGGGACACTTTCTTCAGTCCGGCAAAATATTGAAAAATTTAATAAAGGAACGCTGGAAAAGATTGATAATGCGGTTCCGTCTCATTTTGGAATGGGGCAAACGGGAGAGCCTAAATGAAAATTGCGGTTTTGAGCGGAAAGGGCGGGACCGGAAAAACGACCGTCTCCGCCAGTTTGGTTTTGGCCTTGGATAATTGTCAATATATTGATTGCGATGTTGAAGAGCCAAATGGAGCAATCTTCTTAAAACCGGAACTTCATAATACCTATGAAGTAAAAGTACCGGTCCCCGAAGTCGAACCGGCAAAATGCAGCTCGTGCGGCAAATGCGCTAAGGCTTGTCAATTTCACGCGCTGGCGGTAATTAAAGATAAAGTGCTACTTTTTTCAGAGATTTGTCATCATTGCGGCGCCTGTTCAATAGCTTGCCCGACTGGAGCAATTCAGGAAACCGACCGGGTAATTGGGGTGGTGGAATCGGATAATACCGGAACTTTCTTGCATGGCCGCCTGAATATCGGGGAACCGATTAGTATCCCGATTATCCGGGAGTTAAAAAAGCTTATGGATAAGGAGCTACCGGTAGTACTTGATTGCCCACCGGGAGCTTCCTGCCCGGTGGTGCAGTCCGTTGACGGTTGTGATTATTGTATCCTGGTAACGGAACCGACCCCTTTCGGGCTCCATGACTTAAAAATCGCCGCCGGACTTGTCAAAAAGATGGGGATTCCTTATGGAGTAATCATCAATAAAGCAACCGACAACGAGAAGATGATTCATGATTTCTGTACCGAAAATGGAATCGAAGTCCTGCTGGAAATCCCTTTTTCCCGGGAGATCGCTGAAAACTATTCCAAAGGTATCTTACCGGTTCAAGCCAATTCGGAATGGATCAGTCGGTTTCAGGAGGTCTATGCCAAGGTGGAAGGGGCGTTGAAGGATGAAACAAATATCATTTGTTAGCGGTAAGGGTGGTACCGGTAAAAGTACTTTGGTGGCCTCGTTAAGTTTACTGGTAAAAGAGAAGATGCTGGCCGACTGTGATGTGGACGCTCCAAATCTTCATATTCTGCTTGATAATAAGTCTTTATTTACGGAGGATTTTTACGGAGCCAGAGAAGCGGTGATTGATGCCGATGTTTGTATAGAATGCGGTCGATGTAAGGAAGTATGCCGGTTTAACGCGATTAAGGATACGATTGAGATAATCCCAATGCATTGTGAAGGCTGCGGAGCTTGTATCATTGTCTGTCCGATCAAAGCGATTAGTCTGGAACCGGTTAAGACCGGTCAGACTTATGTGGCTGAAACCGACAGAGGAACCTTTGCTCATGCTTTATTAGATGTGGGAGCGGAAGGTTCGGGCAAACTGGTCACCGAAGTTCGCAAAAAACTGGAGCAATTCAAAAAAGATGAAAAGTGGGTTTTAATTGACGGCTCTCCAGGTATCGGTTGTGTAGTAATCGCATCGATTACAGGGGCCAGCGCCGTAGTTGCCGTCGCTGAACCGACTAAATCCGGGTTGAGCGATTTGGAACGAGTTTTAAGTGTTACCCGGCATTTTCAGATCCCTGGTTTCGTATGTATAAATAAATTCGATTTAAATCCTGAAATAACAGCGACCATAGAGAAATTTTGCCGGGAAAATAGTTTTCCCGTCATTGGTAAAATCCCGTTTGATCCGGAAATTATGAAAGCTCTACAAGAATTTAAAACTCCGATTGAAACTAATAATCTCCGATTTATTACGGAAATTATAAATATTTGGAAAAAGCTTGAAGAGGAAATAGATAAGTTATCGAGTGGAAAAAAAGGAGGTTTTTAAAATGCGAATTGCAATATCAACTGATGGAGATTATGTTTCAGCCCATTTTGGACGCTGTCCTTCATTTACCATAATCGACATTGAAAATGGGAAGACAATCTTAAAGGAATCTTTGAATAATCCGGGGCATGAACCGGGATTAATTCCTAGGTTTTTGCATCAGAAAGGGACCGAATGTATCGTTTGCGGAGGTATGGGGGCGCGAGCCACCGGCTTTTTTAATGATTATGGGATCAAAACGATTATGGGAGTCAGCGGCAAGATTAATGATGTGATTTCCAAACTTGAAACCGGCAGTTTACAGGGTGGAGCCAGCCTGTGTAAACCTGGAGACGGAAAGGGCTATGGAGTCGAGAAAAGCGAGTGCGACCATCCGCATTAACACTAAAACCAGTCAAAAGTCCAAAGTCTAAAGTCAAATTAAAGAGTACTTCTTGACCTAAGTATGATTTTGACCTTCGACCTTAGACCTTAGACCTTTGACTTGGGTTAATTGTTAGGAGGTAATGATAATGCCGTTTGGTGATGGGACTGGTCCGTTGGGGCAAGGCCCTGGAGTTGAAAGAGGAATGGGGCGCGGCCGGGGCGGTATGCGAAAAAGTAGCGCCGGACCCGGGGGTTATTGTATTTGCCCAAATTGTGGGGAGAAGCTATCACATCAAGCCGGAATACCGTGTTCTTCGGTAAGTTGTCCGAAATGTGGAACACGGATGACCAGACAATAATAAATAAAAGCGCTTAATTATGTCTATTCATTATTATCCCGCTGAGACGCTGAGACGCAGAGGGAAAAAACAACTATTAATTATATTATTAAAAGCTCCGCGCCTTTGCGCCTCTGCGGATATAATTCTTTAAAAATTATATAGCTAAGGAAGCGCTGATTAATCCGATTTTGTGCGAGCAAATATGCGGTATTAGGCCTTTTACGAAGCACAAAATCGTCAATTATTCAATTAATCAAGCGCTTCCCTAAAATTAAAGTTAGAAAGGTTGATCGATCCGGATGACTGAAAATTCAAAACATATTTTTGAAAAGGTTAGTAATCCTTATGGAACAATAAAGCACACCATAGCGATAATGAGCGGCAAAGGCGGGGTTGGAAAGTCTTCCATTACAGCATTATTGGCTGCGGGACTAAACCGTAAGGGATATAAAGTGGGAATTTTGGACGCCGATATCACCGGCCCCAGTATTCCAAAAGTGTTCGGAATTAAGGGCAGGGCCGAGGTGATCGGCGATATAATTTTACCCCGGGATTCGGTTACAGGAGTAAAAATCATCTCTATTAACTTGCTATTGGAGAAAGAAGACGAACCGGTAATATGGAGGGGGCCGTTACTCGCCGGAACAGTAAAACAATTTTATGAACAAGTTGATTGGGGCGACCTGGATTTCCTAATCGTTGATCTACCGCCGGGGACCGGTGACGTACCATTGACCGTAATGCAATCACTGCCTTTAGATGGACTAATAGTAGTCACTTCACCCCAGGAATTGGTAGCTTTGATTGTCAAGAAAGCAATCAATATGGCGGAGAAGATGAGTATGCCGATTTTGGGTTTGCTAGAAAACATGAGTTATTTTGAATGCCCTGAGTGCCGGAAAAAGAGCGAACTTTTTGGAAAAAGCCGGATTGAAGAGGTGTCCAAGGAGTCCGGAATTGAGATCCTTGGTAGATTACCAATTATTCCTGAAGTGGCTGAGTTGAGTGATGAAGGGAAGATTGAGACTGTCGATTTGATCTGCGGCGGTTTTTTCGAAAGTGTTGTAAATAATTTATTACTAAAACTTAATTTATAGGTGCAATACCGGAGGGTAAAAGATGTGCCCAATATGCTATAAACCAATCGGAATCATAAATTCGCCGCATAAAGAGCCTAAAGGTACGCCGATCCAGCCGACCGCGGCCCGGGGAATAGCCGGAACGGTTGAAATTTTTCCGGAATTTACCGAAGGACTAAAAGATGTAGATGGGTTTTCATATATTTATCTTATTTATCATTTACATTTAATAAAGGAATCCAGATTGGTTGTTAAACCTTTTTTAGATGACCGGGAACACGGGATTTTCAGCACCCGCTCTCCCGGCAGGCCTAATCCTATTGGTATTTCAATCGTTAAAGTGGTAAAGATTGAAGGGAATAAGCTATTTATAGAGGATGTCGATATCGTTGATGAGACCCCCCTTCTGGATATCAAACCTTTTGTACCGGTGTTTGATGTAAGAGACCCGCAAAAAATCGGCTGGCTGAAGAAAAATATTCATAAATTACCGGAGTCGAAAGATGACGGGAGATTCATAGAATGAAACAAATATTATAACTTTGACTTCAATTAACGAATTGAAATATTTATTTATAGAAATGTGTCGATAAAGATAAGTTTATAACTTAAAGGGGAAGAATTGAATGCGGGATGATAAGCGAATTGTCAATGAAAAAATCTTATGGGATAAATTAGCTTCTAATTACGACCGACAGACCGCTGTTTATAAAAAAGCTTATGACTTATCGGTTGAAATAGTAAAACGGGTCCTAAAAAAGACGGACCGGGTTTTAGAAATTCCTGCGGGACCGGGATTATTTCATTAGGTATCGCTGATTGTATCGATAATGTTATTGCAATGGATGTTTCCCCCAATATGATCGCTGTGGCAAAAACGAAAGCAACTAAAATGGGAATTGATAATATTGATTTTCAAGTCGGTGATGGTTATAAGTTACCTTATGAAGATGGTTCATTTGATGTTATACTAATATTTAACGCCTTACATATTGTAAAAGAACCAAAAATTATTTTGGAGGAAGCATTCCGTTTATTAAAAAAGGGCGGTTGTCTGGCGGCGGCCACCGATTGCTATGCGGAACCGGTTCCATTCAAACCCGGAGTCCGATTATTATTGATAAGTATTATGAAACTGCTTGGATTAATAAAATACGTTTCTTTCTTTCAAAAATGCCAGGTGATCGATTTATTAAATGAAAGCGGGTTTAAGATAATGGAAGACGGTATTCTCCACTCTGCTCCTGTAAATTACTATGTTTTGGCTTGTAAGTAAGGTAATTAATATATTTGGTGATACATATTTAATTTTTTATAAATTATGATATCATTAAGAATAATTTAGGATTAAACGGCGGGCGTAATAAAATGCTTGCCGTTTTGGTTACTGGTATATTGCTGTTTACTATGAACAATCTTTATGAAAGGTGTTTATTCAATATGAAGATGGACTTGTATAATTTATGGTCATTATCTTTTCCGGGTTATATCGTAATTTGGGCCTTTATGGCTTGGATTAACCGTAAACGGGGAAAACCGATTGAAAACCCGGAAATATACAAATATAAAGGGTCAAAAATCATGTTTACGCTTGGCTTTTTGCCCCAGTTAACCGTGTTGTTTTGGACAATTTTTGTACCAATCATTTCAAGTACATTGTTTCGGATTGGATTGCTAATTTACCTGATTGGAATAATTATTAATCTAACTGCTTTAGCTTCTTTTTCACGTTCTACCGGTGATTTAAACACTAACGGAATTTATCGTTACTCCAGAAACCCGATGTACGTCGGTGGATTTCTTTTTATTCTTGGTCTGAATTTGATGGGTTGGGAGATGAAATTTGCAAGCTATGTCTTTGTAATTGTATCCTTAATTTGGGTTGGCGCCACTCATTGGATGGTACTGCAGGAAGAATCTTTCCTTAAAAATAAGAACGGTGACATCT
>JAEYRX010000023.1 GCA_023435225.1 Bacillota bacterium | reverse complement strand
TTATCTTCAAAAAAGGGATGGACGACTTTGAAAAAGTAGTTGACCCTAAAATAGCAGGAACCCAGGTGCTGGATAAAGTACTTAAAGAGGACCCGCTTGATTTTATCTGCTATTTTTCTTCATCGGCGGCGATTTTGGGTGACTTTGGTTCCTGTGACTATGCTATAGCCAACCGTTTTCTGATGGCTTACGGCCATTACCGTAACCGGCAAACCTCTCAAGGGCTTGCCAAAGGGAAAGCAATTGTAATCAATTGGCCCTTATGGAAAGAAGGAGGTATGGGAAAAGATAATGCCGTGAATAGCAAAATGTATTTGAAAACCAGCGGCCAGCGTATCTTAGAAACCGCAGAAGGCGTTGCCATATTTGACCAAATACTGGGACAAAACGGCGCTCAATATTTGATAATCGCCGGTCAGCCCAGCCGAGTTCATCGATTTTTGGGTTTGACTGAAGAACGGTCTGCAGTGCCGTTGGTTATCAAGTCAAATTCATCTGATCAAAGAAGAAGAAAAGTTGAAATGAAAGGATTGAGTATTGAACAGTGCCTGGAGTGGGACTTGAAAATGCTTATCAACCGTTTGCTCAAGATTCCGCGCGAGAAGATCGAACCCCAGAAAAACCTGGCTGATTTTGGCTTTAATTCCATCGGGTTGACTCAATTTGCGATTCAGATAACCAAACATCTTGGGATTGAAATAACCCCGGCTATATTTTTTGGATATCCCACGGTTGAAAAATTAATCCAACATTTTTTACAAAAGTTTGGCGAAACGATTCATGAATTATACCAAGAAGCAGCAGCAGAAGAAGTTATCCCAACCAAGAGGCCGGCATCTCGAACGTCAATCATCAGGCGGCCTAGATTTTCAATGAATACTGTTGAAAATTATCAAGAACCGATTGCGATTATTGGGATGAGTGGGCGTTTTTCACACGCAAAAACAATAGCTGAATATTGGGAGAACTTGAAAACAAAGAAGGAATGCATTACAGAAATACCCGAAACGCGATGGCCGCTTGCCGGGTTTTATTACCCCGATCTAAAAGAGGCGATAGTACAAGGTAAAAGTTATAGTAAATGGGGAGCTTTTTTGTCTGAACATGATCAATTTGATCCGTTATTTTTTAACATTTCTCCCCGGGAAGCCACCACAATCGATCCACAAGAACTCTTGTTTTTGGAAGAATGTTGGAAAGCATTGGAGGATGCAGGATATTCTCCATCAAGTTTTTCTCTTGAAATATGCCGGAGAATCGGAGTATTTTGTGGGGCTTCCCAGCAATCTTATTATCCTCCCACGTCTTTTTCATCAATGGTAGGTCGGGTTTCAAGCTTTTTTAATTTTCAGGGACCTAGTGTTCCTATTGATACTATGTGTTCTTCCTCTTTGGCAGCCATTCATCACGCTTGTGAATATATTCGGCAAGGAAAAGGCGAAATGGCCTTAGTGGGGGGAGTAAACTTATATTTGAACCCGTTTACCTATATTAAGCTTTGTATGAATCAAGCGCTTTCAACCACTGAGAAGAGCGCCGCTTTTGGAAAAGGCGGTGCTGGATTTGTTCCGGGTGAGGGAGTAGGTATTGTCGTCTTAAAAGCTTTGGATCAAGCTATAGAAGCAAATGATAGCATTTATGCCGTCATTCGAGGGACGGCGTTGAATCATAACGGTAAAGCCAATGGCTATTTTATACCCAATCCCAATCAACAAGCGGCAGTGATTCAAGAAGCTTTAGCACAATGCAATACTGATTCCCGGACTATTGGATATATTGAATCCGCCGCTAGTGGATCAGAACTGACCGATGCTATAGAAATGGATGGATTGGCCAAAGTATTCAGCAAACGTGAAGGGGTGGTTGGCAGTTACAAAATTGGTTCTGTTAAACCTAATATTGGACATTGTGAGGCGGCATCGGGGATCTCACAACTGATTAAAGTAGTCCTCTCCCTAAAAAATAAGACCTTAGTCCCAACGTTACTTAGCGACAATTGGAATCCAAATATTAATTTTGACCAACTACCTTTTCAATTGCAGCAAGAAGTAGCGGAATGGGAACCACTTATTATAGATGGGCGTCAAGTACCCAGAAGGGCCGGAATTACTAGTATTGGGGCTAGCGGAGTTAACACCCATATAGTTGTTGAAGAATATCTTCCGGAACCGGTGGTCTCCCTAAGAAAAGAACCTAAATTTGAAACGTGGGTATTTACCCTTTCAGCCAGAAATAAAGAGCGCTTACAAGAATATGCTAAACTTTGGATTAATTATTTAAAAAGTGAGCAAAATGTTGATTTAGAAAATATGATCTTTACTCTCCATTTTGGACGGGAAGAAATGCCTTGCCGTTTAGCGATTGTAATAAACAGCCGGGAGGCGCTGGTTTATCAATTGGAACAATGGAGCCAAAACCAGAGCAATACGGATTGTTGCTATTTTGGAGATTTGAATCTAAATAAACTCTTTATGCCGGAAGTAGTTGCACAGATTATTAAAGCAAGGAATCTTAAAGAGTTAGCCAAATTATGGATTTTGGGAAATACAATCCCCTGGATTGATTTATATAACGAAAAAAAATTGACTCGTGTAACCCAGCTGCCAACCTATCCTTTTGAGAGAAGGACCTGTTGGATGGGGATAAGCCAAATGAGCAATCCAACGAAACAATATATCATGGAACCATTATATCCACAATCTGCAGATGAGTTACTTGAATCAACTGATGTAAAAATCAAGATGCAACCTGTTACCGAGGTATTATTAACAGGAAAAACAAATAATGAAGGGTATACCGCAATCGAAAAAAGTATCGCAGAAGTTTGGGGGAGAGAACTCGGTCTTAAGGAAATAAGCATTCATGATAATTTCTTTGACCTAGGCGGCAACTCCTTAATTTCGGTAAAAGTAGAAGTGGAAATGGGGAAAAAGGGCCTGACAATCGATAGCTCGGATGTTGTTAAGTACCCAAGTATAGCGGAAATGGCTGCTTTTATTAGCCAAAAACCAATGAATGAAATTTGTAACAAAAAAGTAATGGATACCATCGTACCTTTTAATGATATCTACTATATCGACTGTTTTTATAATGCTCTATTTCCGGTAGTCAAACATTTCGGAAAGGATATTACCCCGTTTTTAATTAATGATGTTGCTATTTTACACCTACCTCCGGAAAAAGAGCCCAAATTGCTTAGTGTTGATTACCGTTCAAATAAAACATTTAAACAATTACTAAATGAACAGAATATCATGGTTAAGGCCAAACTAAGCAGTGAAAATATTATAAACGACCTTGTTCTAAGTCTAACTAACAACCGGCCGGTGATCATTGCTGTCGATTGCTGTTATGTTCCGTTCCGTGAAGATTTATACCAAAAGGAACATTGGGCTCATTATTGGCTTGTTTATGGCTACGATCAGATAAATGAAATGTTTATTATTATGGAGCATAAACATCGCGGTAGTTTAACTTATAAGGAAACTAAAGTTCATTTTCAGGATTTGCTTAACGCCTATACGGAATGCCTCAAAAATTTCCCGGTGACCGGTAATAAAAAATCATATTATGAATTTTATTTAGGAAACAAAAATGATTCTAGCGAAGAAAATTCTAGTGCTGAAACTAAAAGAAAATTCGCAACGAATATCGCATATCAGAAGGATGATCTCTTGCAAAGCAGTGGTGAAGTAAAAATATTCCTGGATAATTTTAAAGAATTGCTGGCAGATGAGCAAAGTAGCGGGGACCACATTAATAACATTATTGAAATGCTCAATAATATAATTAATGCCCGCAAGGCAGAACATTATAAGTTCAAATTGGTCTTTCAAGAGCGGGAAGATCTGATCGGATTATTGGAAAATATCATTAAAAGCTGGGATTTTATAAGGTTAAAGTTGGTGCGTTGTCTATATACATCAACATTTGACCGGCATTCAATTGAGGCCGCGCTTACAATGGTTACTAATACATATGAGTATGAATCAAAGTATCATCAACAACTAATTACACTGTTGGAAAAATTAGATCCATAAATAAACTCAATATTTTCAGACAGGAGGGTAATCAATAATTTTGTTTTATCAAATAATTATTTAAAGGAGCGATTTTGATGGCTAAGAATGTTGAAGAAATGATAAGAAAAATTATCGTTGCAAATTGTGATTCGCAAAGAACAGATATCGGTTTAACCGAGAATCTGCAAGAACTGGGGATTAATTCACTCAATTTTATGAAGATAGTTATCTCCTTAGAAAAAGAGTTTGGAATTGAAATTGAGGATGAAAACTTAATTTTTGAGATATTCCAAACATTACAGAGCATTATTGACTATGTTGAGAAAAGAATCTCAAACTAACCTCTAAAAATAACTATATTGAGGAGGATTGAGGATGAGTTTGGGAACAGCCAAAAAAAAGTCCGAGCATTTTTAAGCTGTTTTTTTCGCAAACACAAGTTAAATGACAATGAGGATGTTTTGCTTTAGAATTTGTAATGAAGAAAGGAGAAGTCTATGCTATTAGATATTAAACTAATTAAAACAACTTCAATGTACTGCCCTGAAAGCGCAGCAGCCTCAGTTTCAACCTGGTTAAACAGGAACTATGAAATGATGTTTTGCAGAATGTGGGGATTTGATTTTCTTCAGGAAGACCCCGGTTTTCCTGGAGTGATCGGAAAAAGAATCACGGCCGGTTTTAATGAAGTGGATATGTTAAAACTATATAAAATTTATCATGGAATCACTACAAATGTTCAGCAAATAAAACATATTAATGTGGTTGATAAGATAAAGCATGAGTTAAAAAAAGGGATGCCTGTAGGTGTTTTTTTGCATAATCATGAGTATTGCTTTCAAGGGGCGGATACAGTTCAAAATCCGGTTAGCGGTTTTATTTTAATTATTGGTCAAGAAAATGACACTTTTATTTATTTAGATATTGGTAATAACATATTGAATACTAAATCGCTTCCAACAAAAAACTTTTTAAAGAGTGAACCTGACATGAAAGACAATAGATATATATTGCTTTGTTTTTCTGTTGTGGGGAATGAACAAAAAGAAGTGACTTTTAAAGATTTTTTTTTGAATTTTAAGAAAAACATAGTGAATCAGAAAAATGCATTTGAATCGATGCGAAGTTTAGCTGAATGTATTGGGACAAAACTTAATCTTGATTATGAAAGGTGCGATATTAAAGAAATTTACTATATTCCTTTACTGTACAATATTATGCAAGTGTTGCGCGCCCGAAAACTACTTTCCTCAACCCTAAACTATATTTGGAGAAAAACGGATAATGCCTTTGTATATGATTTGGCAATGGAATTTATGTGGATTGGCGGAGAATGGAATTTAATATGGAACCTGTTAAATAAATCATACTATATTCAAGAATTGAGTAACGATAAATTGCAGAAATTACAATTAAGAATTGCTAACAAAATTAACGAAATCGCTAGTAATGAAGAATTACTTGTCGATAAAATTTTGAATCACTATGTTAACAGAAGTGATAATAAGCTTATTAGATATAATGAAAATGAAGTATCCAGCATCTCCAATAGTGATAATATAATCTTTATTGATGTGTCTAATTATATAAATAATAAAGCATTTGCCGTTGATGAATCCAATAATGAAGGGGCCGATTTCACCGGTCAGGGGGAATTTTTCTTACGTTGCGGTTTACCGGATGATAATATGTTTGGCGTTGATGGAATGAGGTTTCTTCTTACAAGTAACAAAGGTTTTGATAATATTTTATGTCGAAATCAAATGATAAAAATACCACCAGGGAATTATCAGAGAATTATATTTTTAGGTTGTTCCGAATGGGGAGAGGGTTCTGGACAGGTTAAAATTTTTTATAGCAACGGTCATATTGAAAATATCTTTCTAAACTTGCCTGATTGGTATAATAATGGCGCCATTGAGGTGACAAGGGTATGGAAAGGTCAAATTATCGGCTTGAATCATTGCAAAGATGAAAGGTCTTTGTTTGCGGTAAGTTATTTATTAAACCGTGAAGTTGAAATAGAAAAAATTCAATTGCCGGATACCGAGAATATTCATATATTCGCTATTTCTTTAGAAAAATATGGTGTGAAGCAGGCGCATGAAAATTTTAAAGTGAGGTAAAAAAATGACTACTTTTGTGTTTCCCGGCCAAGACTCCCACCAAAAAGGGATGGGAGGCAATATATTTGATAAATATCCGGATCTTACCGCACAAGCGGATCGGATTTTAGGTTATTCAATTAAAGAACTATGTATGGAGTACCCTAATCTTAATTTAAGCTTTACTCAATATACCCAACCTGCCCTTTATACAGTCAATTTTTTATGTTATCTTATGGAATTTATGGAAATTGGAACTGAAAAAATTTTAACCGGATTGATAAATCGGATTACCAAAGAGGTGAAACCATTAGTTATTAAAGATGCAACAACCGGAAGTCCTTTGGGGGAGACTCAAGAACCCGGAACCAAAATGATAGAAACAGATGCGGATAGGCCTCTAAAAATTTTCCCATTATCATTAGGGAGTTCAGCGTTTAAAAAAAACTATAACCTCAGATACGCTTATTTAAGCGGTGGAATGTACCATGGCATCGCTTCCGCGGAAATGGTAATAAAAATGGGTAAGGCAGGGATGATGGGCTTTTTTGGTACCGGCGGATTAGAGCTATCTGTGATTGAAACTAATCTTCAATATATTCAAAAAGAACTTTCCCAAGGACAAGCATATGGAATGAATTTAGTCTGCAACATTAACGATCCCCAATTTGAGGAAAAAACCGTCGATCTTTTTTTGAGGTATGGGGTAAAAAACATTGAAACGGCAGCTTTTTTAAATGTTACCCCAGCCTTGGTTAAGTACCGCGCGAAATCAACATTCAGGATACTGATTACGCTCCGGCAGGCGATATATTTGAATTAGGCGCTAAAGTTCAAATATTAAAAAGAGGTGTTTTCTTCCCCGCCCGCGCCAATAAATTATATACGTTATATTGCCAATATAATTCCTTAAATGAAATTGATGAAAAAACCAAACAGCAAATACAAGAAAAATATTTCAAGCGTACTTTTGAACAGGTGTATGAAGATGTAAAAGCTTATTATCCAGCGTCGGAGGTTGAAAAAGCCGATAAAAATCCCAAGTATAAAATGGCATTAATTTTTAGGTGGTATTTTGGTTATAGCACAAGATTAGCCTTAAGCGGCGATCAGGAAAGCATAGTTGATTTTCAAGTACAGTGCGGGCCGGCTCTGGGGGCGTTCAATCAATGGGTGAAGGGAACCGCCTTGGAAGATTGGAGAAACAGGCATGTTGATGAAATAGGGTTTAGAATTATGAATGAGGCGGCGGAAATATTAAGTCAACGGCTGAATTCGTTTGTAAACAACTCTATCGGTTAGCAAAGGAAGATCAGTGATCTAAAAATAATGAAGAGGAGATAGGTAAATGTCAGAGATAGAAGTGAAAGTCAAAGGATTTTTAGCCAAATATTTTCGCAAGCATGAATTGCAAAATGACGAGGATATGTTCAGTTTGGGATTTGTAAATTCACTATTTGCAATGCAACTGGTGATGTTTCTCGAAAAAGAATTTGCCGTCAGAATTGAAACCAAAGATTTAAACCTCGAAAACTTCCGGACCATCAACAGCATTATTCGCTTAATTGAAAACAAAACGGTTGTTTCCGCATGAAAGGAGGATGTCATGGAATTAACCAATGAACAACAATCACTTCAAAATGAAGTTCGAGCTTTCGTTGATGAAGAGATCATTCCCCATGCATCGGAATATGATCGGAATCAAAAGTTTCCATTAGAGATTATTCAGAAAATATCCCAAAAAGGATACCTGGGTACTTTACTTCCACCGGAATTCGGTGGCAGAGGTTTAAGTATGTTCGAACACGCCATTCTAAACGAAGAGATTGGTCGGGGTTGCTCTTCGGTCAGAAGCCTTTTAACGGTTCATGGCATGTTGATGATTGCCGTCCAAAAATGGGGGACCGAGGAGCAACGTGATTTTTGGCTAAAGAAGTTGGCGGTTGGAAATGCCATTGGAGCTTTTGCCTTAACTGAGCCCAATGTCGGAAGTGATGCTAAAAGTATTGAAACTAATGTAATTTTAACTGATGATGAGTATGTTATTAATGGCAGAAAAAAATGGATTACCTTTGGCCAGATCGCTGATGTCTTTTTAGTAATCGCAAAACTGGATGGGAAACCCACCGCTTTTTTAGTTGAAAAAAACCGTCCCGGACTTTCGATTAAACCAATGTCCGGACTCATAGGATGCAGGGCATCCGGAACTGCTGAATTGATTTTTCAAGAGTGCCGTATACCAAAGGCAAATCTGATCGGAAATCCGGGGTTTGGCTTATCCTATGTGGCCCTTAATTCCTTAGATTATGGCCGTTATTCAATCGCTTGCGGCGCCGTAGGGCTTGGCCAAGCTTGTCTGGAAGAATGTTTACAATATACCAGAAAGCGCAAACAGTTCGGTGAACCTTTACGCCAACACCAGTTAATACAAAAAATGATTACCGAAATGGTTGTTAACATTGAGGCTGGAAGACTCCTTTGCTACAATGCGGGGATTTTAAAGGATCATGGTGAGCCGGATTCCATCATGGAAACCTGGAATGCTAAATATTTTACGACAACAATGCTGCAAAAAATCACCAGTGATGCGATTCAGATTCATGGGGCCAACGGTTGTAGCGGCGAATTCCTGGTTGAACGTTTCTACCGGGATGCAAAAATAATGGAAATCATCGAAGGAACTACTCAAATGCATGAAATCCTTATTGCCACCAATGCCTTTAGAACTTTAACTTAATTGGATACAAGGAGGGAATGATCGGTGGAGCATAAAGAAAGAAAGATTAAATGCGTAATTTGGGACCTGGACAATACGATTTGGAGTGGGGTTTTAATTGAGGGTAGCAATGTAACATTGCGTGATGGAATCAAGGAAATTATTGATACATTAGATCAGCGGGGAATATTGCAATCGGTTGCCAGTAAGAATGATCATGATTTAGCTATGTCAAAATTACGTGAACTGGGATTGCATGAATATTTTTTGTATCCACAAATTAATTGGGATCCAAAATCAGTTTCTGTCAAAAAAATTGCAAAATCAATCAACATAGGAATTGACACTTTAGCCTTTATCGATGACCAAGCGTTTGAGAGAGATGAAGTCAATTTTGAAAATCCCCAAACGCTTTGTATCGATTCCGCCAATCTGGAACATTTGTTAGACATGCCGGAAATGTTTCCCCGTTTTATCACCGAAGATTCAAAGAACCGCCGGTTAATGTACATGCATGACATTGAAAGGAACACCGACGAAGAGAAGTTTGAAGGTCCGGCGGAAGATTTCCTGGCGTCATTGGATATGGTATTTACGATAGCTCCGGCTCGGGAAGGCGATCTCGAACGTGCTGAAGAGCTTACAGTGAGAACTCACCAACTTAATTCCACCGGGTATACCTATTCTTATGAAGAACTCAACAGTTTTCGGCAGTCCGATCGGCATAAATTATTTATGGCCACTCTTGACGATAAATACGGCGCCTATGGTAAAATTGGCCTGATACTTATTGAATGCCTTGACCAAATTTGGACTATTAAATTATTATTAATGTCTTGCCGGGTGATGTCAAGGGGAGTCGGCACAATAATGCTCAACTATATTATGAATAAAGCCAAGGTAGCCAATAAGCGCTTACAGGCGGAGTTTGTTCCCAACGATCACAATCGGATGATGCTTGTTACATACTCGTTTGCCGGTTTTAAGGAAATCCAAACCAATAATGGAGTCGCCATTTTAGAAAATGATCTCTCCCAGATTCAACCTTTTCCGAACTATGTAAAAGTAAATATTTTGGAAGAAGTTAAGTCAAAATGATGAACTTCGATTATTTATAACAAAAGGAGAACCGTAATGATTAAAATCGCATTGTTATTCCCGGGACAAGGATCCCATTTTGTAGGGATGGGCCAAGATATTTATAATGATTATGCAGTAGCCAAAGCAGTATTTGAAGAAGCGAATGATGTTTTGGGATTTGACATCAAGAAGATTTGTTTTTCCGGTAATTTATTGGAATTGAATAGCATGGAGAATATGTTTCCCGGACTATACATCGTTTGTATAGCTCTCTTCAAGGTTTATATGCAAGAGATCGGAGTCGAACCTCAATTCTCGGCAGGGCATAGTTTGGGGGAATTTGCCGCTTTAACTTCTTCAGGAGCATTAAGTTTTGCAGATGCTTTAAGAGTCATTCACCGACGGGGAATTTTAGCTCAAGCGCTTGCTGATAAAGGAGAAGGCTCGATGACAATTATTGAAGGAATTGACGTTAATACCGCGGAAATCGAATGTAAAAAGGTTAACGACAGTGGTCAATATGTGGCGATTTCTTGCTACAATGCACCGGACCAAATTGCTGTTTCCGGATATCAAGATGCGGTAATGCAAGTAGAGGATCGCCTTATGGAAAAAGGGGCTAAAATTTCACCAATATTGACTGCCCCCCCGATTCATAGCCTTTTGATGAAAGAGGTGGCGGAGCAATTGGAAGTGGAACTTAAGAAATGTAAGCTTAACGATTTAAAATGGCCCGTAATAGCCAATGTCGACGCGAAACCTTATGGAGACCAGGCTAGTATTCTATCCAAACTAAAATTGCAATTGACCAATCCGGTTCAATGGTTAGGTACTATTCGGTATATGGAACAGCAAGGGGTTACAACCTTCATCGAGATCGGTCCCCAAGCTGTTTTGGCAAGTTTATTAAAAACTTTTATCAAAAATGGTACTACAATATCTTGCAACAGCAAAGAAAACAGGCAAAATATTGCGCAAATGTTGTCCACAATCTAAATTGAGAATGGAGTGATTACGATGAAGAAAGTTGGAGTTATCGGCGGAGGAGTAATGGGAAGAGGAGTAGCCCAAAGCCTGGGCCAGTCGGGATACCAAGTGATCCTAGTTGATATTCTTGAGGATATTTTAAAAAAGGCCTCCGATGAGATTTATAACAATGTACGATTCCAAGCTTTTTTTAATAAAAATAAAGATCTGCCAACTCCGGAGCAGGTTTTGGAAAAAATAGAATTCACCACCGATTATCAGCGTTTACGGGAAGTGGATTATGTAATTGAAAATGTCTCCGAGAAATGGGAAACAAAAAAAACGGTATATGAAAAAATCGACAATATCTGCCCGCAACATTGCGTCTTCTTGGTAAATACTTCTTGTATTCCGATCACTCGAATAGGAGCCCTTACCAAGCGCCCCCAACAGGTAATCGGAACCCATTTCATGAATCCGGTGCCCTTAATGGCGGCTGTTGAAACCATTCGCGGATTTTATACAACCAAGGAAACCATCGAAACCGTAAAAAAATTACTGGAATCAATGGGGAAAGAAATGATTCTGGTCAATGATTTACCCGGTTTCGTATCCAACCGTATTTCGCATCTGTTTATGAATGAAGCCGCTTTTGTGGTTCAAGACCAAGTTGCTTCACCGCAAGAAGTGGATGAAGTATTTAAAAAATGTTATGGCCATAAAATGGGGCCTTTGGAGACCGCCGATTTAATCGGTTTGGATACGGTTGTTGATTCGCTTGACGTTTTATATGAAAACTATCAAGATCCGAAGTTCCGGTGTTGTCCGTTATTACGGAAAATGGTGGATGCCGGTTTATATGGAAGAAAGAGCGGGCAGGGATTTTATTCCTATCAAAATTAGCATTGCCGTTAGTTTTGATAAATACGGAGGTAGAATGGAATGAAAAAAAGTAGCTCTATTATTTAGCGGATAAGGGTCCCAATACGTAGGGATGGGGCAATCGCTTGGCGAAAATATCCGGAGGTCCGGTAAATTTTATAATTGCGAAGTCTCTGATGACATTTAGGAGGGAAAATGGGTAACCGAATTATTTTTATGTTCTCCGGACAAGGTTCCCAGTATTATGGAATGGGAAAGGAATTGTATTCACAAAACCCGATATTTCGAAACTGGATGACCAAATTGAACGATATTTTATATCAGATTAGCGGACTTTCAGTTATTGATGAACTATATAATCCTAATAATAATAGTAAAATCTTTGACCAAATATCATACACTCATCCGGCTATTTTTATGGTTGAATACTCATTGGCGCGGGTGTTTATCGAGAATGGGTTGGAACCCGATTGTGTTTTAGGAACGAGTTTGGGAGAATTTACTGCAGCAGCGGTGGCAGGGGCTATTTCATTAGAAGAATCAATGCAATTCATTGTAAAGCAAGTAGATTTCGTTTCGAAATGGTGTCAAGCCGGAAGGATGACGGCGGTTATTCATCATCCTGATCTCTATTATCAATCTACCATGCTCAACCAACATTCGGAACTGGCGGCGGTGAATTATTCCTCTCATTTTGTCATCTCCGGATTCGAAGAGGAAATATTAACAGTTGAGAATTATTTAAAAACGAAAGAGATTATTTTTCTAACGCTTCCGGTAAAGTTCGGTTTTCATTCCAAGAATATTAATCCAATTGAAAATCAGTATAAAGAGTTTTTAGCAACATTTAGGCATAAAAAGCCGGTTATCCCATTCATATCATGTACGAAAGCTGATTTTGTTGAAGATCTTACTCCAACTCATTTTTGGGAGGTTATCCGGAGACCTATACTGTTTGAAAAAACAATTATCCAACTTGAAAGTAAAACTGAAAACTGTTATCTCGATTTAGGCCCTTTTAGCACCCTAACTAATTTTGTAAAGCAAAACTTGGCTAAGGATTCGGGATCTCAGTGTCACTCGATTATGACCCCATTTCATCAGGATATTAAAAATATTAAAATAATTGGCGATATTTTTCATAATGATCGAATATAATGCCGGATAAGTTTTCTCTTCATCAAAGTAAAACTTTAACTTAGTCAAGCTGCCTAAAATTTTCATTTATGGCGGTAATATCGAGGTCTAATTCGGTTTTCATCGGATAGACGAGTGAGCAGACAGTGTTACCGATTAAGAATGATAGTGTTTTATATTGGGCGAAATTTTTATAAAAAGAAAGCATCCTATCCTGTTGGTGCTCGATTTTTGCGATTTCGAATAGCTTAAACGGTGTCATCAATCCCGTTTTGAGTACCTTGGAGAGCGCTTCCTTTGTCGTCCATAAAAGCGTAAGCATTGTTTCATATGAATAAGGCAACCCTTTGATAAGTTTAATCTCCGATTCGGTTACTTCCCGTTCGATCGCTTCATTTTGGTCACGATGGATTTTTTCAATATCAATCCCCATTGGGTGTGCTTCCGGAAAGGCGACCGCGGCGCCAAAATCATCCGAGTGGCTAATACTTACTTGAATATTTTGTTTTTTATCATAGGTTACAATAGGTTGCGTAAAGATTCCCGACTGGATTAAAATTTTAGTTAAATCTTTCTCCACTAGGTATGCGGCGATTGCTTTTTTGGCGGTTAACCGACCGGCAAGATAACTCTTGATCCGTTTTTCAAACTTAAGTTTTTCGTAATATTCCCGTTCTTGGGGATGCAAAAAAGCGGCTGCTTCTTCGTAATTCGCAAACAATGAGAATTTACAAAGGCAAAGACCCGCCTTGAAAGATTCATTAGGTCTTTGTAATATTAATTTCGCAATATAAATCGATTGATTATCCACTTTTTAATTCCTCCTGTTTAATCATCTTCCAAAATGCACTTTAATTTTTTGGCGGTGATTCCATATTCATAGGGATAGCCAAAAGCATTATTGATGTATAGGGTGTGTTCTTTTCTAATCTCTACATTGACATGGCTGTGACCATAAACATGAATGTCGGGATTTAGATCCCGGATTTGTTTCTCCAGTAATGAAGTGCCCAACACCGGATTGAGGTATCTTTTATTCAAAGGAATATAAAATGGCAGCAAATCAATTCGGGGTAAAAAGTGTGAGAATGATACTATTGTAGTCAAATTCTCTCTATTGTTAGTTTTCAACCGGGGCTCATTAATTGAAATAAAATAATTGGTAATCTTATCAACTTGCCAGTTATCCGGCCATTTGCAGGCGCTATAATCCATCCAAGCTTCATAGGTCTCAATAGTAGGCTGTCCAAAGGAATAATCGTACCAGCCGAATAAAGGAACAATTAAAACTGTATCGAAATATAACGGTTCCATTCGGATACCACAATTTTGGGCGCTGGTTTTAATTAATTCAAATTTTTGGAGGGAATCTTTAATAGGATTACGAAAGACCCAAAGATCATGATTACCAGGCACAAAAACAACTTCATTAAAACGACTTCGCAGGTCGGTCATTACTTTTTCAAAAAGGGTTATGTTATCGGTAACATCACCCCCCAAAATCAAAATGTCGTTTTTGTAATCAAGCTTTGATAGATTGTTTAACCAGTCGAAATTTTCGGTATAGTCAATATGAATGTCGGAAATTGCAAATATTTTCAAGGTAACCCCCGGGAAATGAATTTGAAGTGATAATAGAAGTAGAAATAATTTGGGTATGAAAATAAAATGAGTTGGATTTACTAATTTGCTAAAAAAAACTTCGCCATGACCGAAGAATTTCCTTTTCAACTTTGTAGTTTATAAAAACCATTAATAAGTATTACGTGAGTTAAAGGAGAAGGCTCCGTTTTCTTTCTTGATCCTCTAGGCGACTTTTACAGAAAGTGATAACATGATATATTTATTTTGGGAATTTAGATGCTTAAGGAAGGATACCACAGGCAAGATAAGTTCTGATGTTTTTAGCAAAACAGTCGGGGAACATGCAAAGGCGGCTTTGGATAAAATTGAAAAAGGAGTGACCGATATTTTTGACTAGTCTTTGAGTATTTCGGCCGCATCCGGACACTGATTCCGGAAACATTCGGACAGCGTTTCGGAATTATCCGGACAACATAACGGCACATCCGGACACCTTGTCGAGTTAATAAAATAACTGGTACTCTTTAA
>JAEYRX010000047.1 GCA_023435225.1 Bacillota bacterium | reverse complement strand
GGATTTAAACTTTCAGGCAACATATATTCCTTGATTCATATGTTGAAAAAAGTTCAAGAATTTCGCCATTCACAGCCGGCTTTAAGGATGTGAATGTTTTACCTAAAACTTTTTTCAACATATATATTCAGAAGAATTGTAGTAAATTTTTTGTATCTCTTCAACAATCTTATTCAATCTATTAGAAATTTGAGGAATGGAGTAGCCCACGAAAAATGGTGAAGTTATATACCTCGGAACTATTTTACAGATAATAGATTTTTTCCATTGGTAGAAGAATAGATTATAGCTGCTGCACTTTAGGTTATTAAGTATATATTTTACGATAATTTGGATATTATCCGCCAGAAAATGGTCGTGGCGGGGAGTAGTGATAATATTAAATTCAGTTGAACAAACATTGGGTTTGATGGACAGATTAAGCAAACAATTTCCGTCTTTATGGATTTCTATTCCTTCAAAAATATCATCATTTAAATTAAGCTTATAATCAATATCTTTTAGCCCGACAATTTGCATATGGGCATGATTGATACTGCCGCCGGATAAAGGCCCGTGATTTTTGAAAAATACTACCGATTTAAAATTACCGCTTTGCTCCATTGCCAGCCAATGATCGATTCCAAAGCTAATTATTTTCCGCATATAATTTGAATCGTAGGTAGTTATATCGGCTGAACAATTAGCGGTTTCAATAAGCACTGTTTGAAAAGTATCTGCTAAAGTAGCGAATTTGTTCTTTACTAATAATATTGAATCATCTTCAGCTAAAATATCCGAAAGTTCGGCGCGATTGCAGAATGGACATTGATTCTCACCTTGATAAATAAATTTTTCTTTTCCGATTTCGGAGAGGAAATGAAGATATCTGTTAGCTGTCATTTTTGCACCTACTATTTTTAATACTTTTTTTAGGGAAGCGCTGATTAATCCGATTTTGTGCGAGCAAATATGCGGTATTAGACATTTTGCGAAGCACAAAATCGTCACTAATTCAATTAATCAGCGCTTCCTTAGCTAAATAGTTAAAGGAATTATACCTTAAAGGACATAAAAAATAAACACCAGATTATATTCAAAGATTTAAATTGAAGAAAAAAAATTGACTCAAGAGAGTAATTTATTTTAAACAGTTATTTTAGTTGACATAAGATATATTATACGACTCAAATAATTTCTTAAAAATTATTAATAATGCCAATTGTCCAGTTATAGCCATAAAAATATCCGATTTATTTATTCTAAACCGAATATTTTAGTTCTATTCTTTAATATTCTATCCGTATTACTTTGGGTATTATAATCTGTGAATTACTCTTATTAGTATAATAAAATTATTACACCTGTTGAAACTATTAAAATTTCATTATTAAAAACGACTTAACCAATTTCCCGGTCTCCGTTAGTTCATCATCAGTCCAGTCGCCGTTAGTATTAGCACCTGGCATTAACGCGGCGGAACCTTCGCCTTTGTCGCTTAGTGACCAGTTACACCAGCTGATCTGGTTATCATTCATATAATTCATCCAGATTTTGACCAACTCCGGATAAATAGGTCCGTCCCCGCTGGCGTTGGTGCTCCCCCACTCGGTTACAAAAATTGCTGAACCATTTTTCCGGGCGTTATCTATCTGCCGTCTGACGGATTGACCGTGGGAGCCGGCGTAAAAATGACAAGCGTACATTAGATTTTCTCCGGAAAGCGGGTCTTCGGCCGCCATATCGACATCACGACTATTGGAGGAGGTTCCGACAATAATGATATTACTTTTATCGATTGTTCTGATAGCGCTGATTACTGTTTCCGCATAAGGCTTAATTTGTTTGGACCAGAATACATTATTGGGTTCATTACAAATCTCATAGATTACATTGGGATATTTCCCGTATAAAGTGGCCATTTGTTTAAAAAAACCTACTGCTTGGTCTTTGTATTGGTTAGGATCATTATCGACAAGAATATGCCAATCTATAATAACATATATTCCAAGCTTTACGGCTATATCGACTCCGTTCTTGACTGTTTCTGCTACTGCCGGATCTTCAATATAACCGCCTTCAGCGGTATACATAGCTAAACGAAAAACATTAATATTCCAATTGTCGCGGAGATATTTCAAACAGTCGTAGTTTATGTATTTTGAACCGGATTCCCATTGTAAACCATAGGAACTCATACCTTTTAACTGAACCGGTTGCCCGTCTTGGCTGCAAAGTTGATTGCCGATCACTTTTAAAAAACCATTTTGTTCAACAGGAGTGTTTTCAGCAGCGTTTAATGGGATTAAACCGGTAAAAATCATTCCTATTCCTAATAACAGTTGCATGGTTTTAATTGCCAAATTTCCGGTTTTCATATGAGAATCCTCCACTTTTAAGAACTTAGGGAAGCGCTGATTAATCCGATTTTGTGCAAGCAAATATGCGGTATTAGGCATTTTGCGAAGCATAAAATCGTCACTTATTCAATTAATCAGCGCTTCCTTAGATTACTTTTATTTTAGCATCTAAAAAGCACGGAAACAATTAAAATCACAATTCTTTAGAACAATTAATTCCGACTTTGAACACCGGCTCCCCCGGAAAAAGAAGTTTTACCTAAACGTGGATTGCCCTTATAAAATATACGAGAACCTCCGCTGGCGTTTATATCCATTAATTCGGTAACATATATATCTACCATAGATCCGCCTGACAGATCGAGTCTACTGACTTTTACCGAAAAGTTATCAAGTTTAACCCTGCTTCCTCCGGAGGCGTTAATTTTCAGTGAATCCGCCCGACCGGTCATTTCGGTCCGGCAACCACCGGAGGCGGCTATTTCTAACCTTTGAGTTTGGAGATTTCCGGTAAGAGAAGAACCACCGGAAAGCTCGGCATTAAAATTCTTGTCCGGAACGTTTATTGCAATATTAGCAATACTTCCACCGCTTAACTCAATAAAAGTCAGTACAGGTATTGTTACGGAGATTTCCACTCTTTCATGAATATTTGAAAATGGCAATATGGAAAACTCAAGTATATTTCCTCTTTGTTCCACTCTAATCCGGTCAAAGTTATTCTCTTTGGTTTGGACTTTTACTTCAAAACTTCCTCCTTGTTTTACATCCAACTTCATTCCGGATGCAACACTAACCCCGGTAAATCCCTGAAAATTATAATCTTTGGTTACATATTCGTTCGTAGCAAAAACACTAACGGCCAATAGTAAGATTAATAATAAAACTGCAGTCCCAATTTTTTTCATTTTTTATTCTCCTCGTTTATTTTATCAAACCATATAACGACTGAGTTTCTGTTTTTCTTTCACAATTAATTTTAAGAAGATTATTCTATATATTTCAATTTAGTATTATAATTTCCTGTATTCCAAGAGAGTTTTCACTTATTCATAAAATTAAAAACCGGTCGGGAATATCCAACCGGTTTTTAATTTTATGCTTTTACTAAGGAAGCGCTGATTAATCCGATTTTGTGCAAGCAAATATGTGGTATTAGGCATTTTGCGAAGCACAAAATCGTCACTTATTCAATTAATCAGCGCTTCCTGAACATCCCGGATGTAGCTATCAATATATTGTATCAAAATGTTGGGTTTCTTAATTATGAAAATCCCTTACTTTATAACAGTTTAGCCATTATAGGTAAGATCATACATCAAAAACCAAATGATTAAATAAAAAAACACCGACAACTCCTTTTATTAGTTTATCCGGTCATTTTTAACTCTTGCAGTTTTTCTTTTTGTAAAATTAAGGCCATGTACTGACTCATATAGGTTAACTCTTTTTGTCTAATTTCCGGTTTTTCCTTAATACTATTCATTTTAGCTGAATATTTCAATTATATCTCCCCCACTGTTGATAGTTGATAGTTCAAAGTTGATAGTTGATAGTTAATAGTTGATAGTTGTAAATTATAGTCGTTATTTAAAATATTAATAAAGAATTTTAACTATCAATTGTCAACTGTAAACTGTACTTGTAAAATATATTATCTATTACTGACGATTTCCATTTCCAATTTTTGTCCGGCTATTAAATTAACAGTATTTAAATTGTTTTGTGATTTAATTTGTTTGATTATAATTCTCGGATCAGTTTCAGGGGCCAGTCTTTGAGCTATGGACCATAAAGTATCGCCGCGTCTTACAGTCATTTCGATAACTTTTTTGTCAGTAGTGGCCTTGGCTACTTTAGAGTTATAAACTGTCCAAAATGAGATAACAAGTAAGATTATCATCAAATTAACCATAAATTTTTTAAAAGACCAATGATAATTAACTCCGTGATATCTAATAATCATCCGTGCATCACTCCTTATATCAAACACTTGTTCTACTGATATTATTTTAACACGAACAATTGTTCTAGTCAAGTAAAAAACGAACAAATGTTTGTAATTTTTTTTTATCTATGTTATAATAAGGTCGAATTAAACCAAACCATGGGCAAAAAACAGGTATTGATAATATTAGAAAACTAAAATAAATACCTTTCCTGTCGCCTGTTGCCTATCGCCTATAAAGGAGGAATAAAAATGGATGATTTAACCGAACGCCAGCAGGAAATCATGGATTTTATATTAAAAGAAGTTGAGAATAAAGGTTATCCCCCTTCAGTCAGGGAGATTGGGGAAGCGGTTGGTTTAAGTTCCAGTTCCTCAGTACATGCCCAACTCGAAAAACTGGAACAATTGGGATATATAAGGCGAGATCCGACAAAACCCAGAGCTATTGAAGTCCTTAATGGCGGCCCGGTTTCTTATAATGAATCAATCTATAAAAATTTACTTAATGTCCCAATTGTCGGCGCCGTTACTGCCGGAGAACCGATTCTAGCCGAACAAAATATTCAAGATTACTTTCCGATCCCCCGTGATTTTACCCGTTCGGAAGAGGTTTTTATGTTGCGGGTCAAAGGAGACAGTATGATTAATGCCGGTATCTTCGATGGTGATTTAGTAATCGTAAACCGTGATTCTACTGCTATAAACGGGGAAATTGTCGTAGCTTTGCTTGAAGATGAAGCAACAGTAAAAAGGTTTTATAAAGAAACGACTTATGTACGATTGCAACCGGAAAACGAGCGCTATGAACCGATCATTTCCACTAATGTTCAAATTTTAGGTAAGGTAGTTGGTTTGGTCAGGAAATTCCATTAGAATAAAATAAGAGCCAAGGAATTTAAAACTCCTTGGCTTAATAATTAAATACAAAAGAATTTTCTATACAACTAAATTGGAACTTGAATAATCTTCTTGAAATTGCGGGGTAAAATGTATTAGTTGACTAAGCTCTTTATGCTCTTCAATCATTTTCCTTATCATATCGATTGCGATGCCTACTACGTTAAAAAACATTTCCAACGCCTGGAGATGGCCTTTCACTGCTGGATTGTCATTTGATGATGATATTACCGGCAAGTTTTGATACTCTGAATAAGCAAAAACACACGCTTTTTCGATGCCTTCACCTTCAACCAACTCAATCAGCTTGGCGTAAGTTTCGCGGCGCGCTTCAGCGTGTGTTTTCCAATAATCAGAATGTGGGTCCAGGTTATGGGGGAGTAAATCCTGTTTAGCAATCCCCTTAAACCTCTTCAGGGCCAGTAAGAGATCTTCTCGACTGATTTGAATCATAGAGCATCCCTCCCTTTTTATTTGAAAACATAATCCCAAGGATTATTAACAATTTATTATTTCTTCATTAAATTTTGAATTCCTCCTTCGAAAAGAATATTATTAAATTTGTATTTTCTATTAATTATATTATGTCTTTACATAAAATAAACTTAACCAATTCGTAAAAAATTATACCATATTGTTTCCATCATCAGTCCCTTTGCCAAGCTCTATGCCTCCTAAACTACTACTTAAAAGCAATATTAGAATAGTTTCATCATATTACAAAGGAATTATTGCCAATATTTACTAAAAAATTAGTATCAGTTAAGTCAAGCTGTAAAGGAGTAATTGAGATAAAACCGTCATTGACTGCTTGAATATCGGTATCCGGATCTTGAATACACTGGACCGGTTCTCCGCCCATCCAGTAATAAGATTGGCCGCGGGGATCAATTCTTTCTTCAAAAACATTCTGATAAAGCCTAACTCCTAATCTGGTAAAACGGACTCCGTTATAATTGCCATCCGTCTTTAGCGCCGGAAAATTAAGATTTAAAGTAGCTTTGTTAGCTAACTCCAAAAGCTGATTAAGATTATTTCGAATAAAAACAGCTGCCGGGGAGAAGTCGGCTTGCCCATAATCCGATAAAGAAGCGGCCAAACTCGGAATTTTATAAAAAGTGCCTTCGACAGCAGCAGAAACTGTTCCGGAATATAAAATGTCGCCGCCCAAATTCGGACCGCGATTAATTCCTGATATTACAATATCCGGAGGATTGTTTTTCATTAAGTACTCAACTCCCAGCTTTACGCAATCAGCCGGAGTTCCATTAATTAAATAATGAGTAGAATCATTAATCTGTATTTGAGCCGCTCTTAAAGGTTGGTGCATAGTAATCCCGTGTCCAACCGCACTTCTTTCTCGATCAGGAGCAATTATCGTAACTCGGGAAATATCTTTAAGAAAGTTAAATAAGGTTTGTATGCCCTCGGCATGAAATCCATCATCATTAGTAAGTAATATATTTATTTTTTTCATTTCCGGTTAATCTATAAACTCCTTGAATTTTTAGTTATTACCCATTCTTTGATACCATTCGTGTTTAGCTTCCTCGTTTGGAGCCCTTTTATGATATATCTTATCTAAAATTGTGCTGGAAGTTTCACTGATCATTTTTTTACAAGAGCGGATGAGATCATAAAGCGGTTCCAACTGCTCTTCACCGCATAAATTTCTTAAAGCGTCTATACAAGCATGTCGGTGGTCTTTCTGTTCAATTAACATTGCAATTAAAGGTTCAATTGCTCGTTCATCTCCAAAAGAACCCAATGCGATAATAGCTACAGTCCGAACATCGTAACTCTGGTCATTTAGGGCAGAAATTAAAGGCAAAATTGAAGAAGTATTCTTTAATTTTCGCAAAGCTTCAGCGGCTTCATAACGAACACCAGGCTCTTCATCTTTTAAAGCTGAAATTATTGCTTCAGTAACTCGTTGATCACATAATTCGCCCAATAGCTTACAAACCCGGCGCCGAATTTGATAATCCGGGTCCTGTAGGGCTCTGGTCAACTGGTTGATTATTTGATCAGGATAAAAATGCTTTAAGGCATTAGCTACGTTAAAACAAACATATTGATTATCATCGGCCAACGCTTTGATTAAAGGAATAATAGAACGCGAGTCATGCAGTCTGCCTAAAGCCTCAGCCGCCCAACCGCGAACATGTTCATCAGGATCGTTTAAAGCATCAATAAAAAAATTCAAAGAATGGTCTAGCCCTATTTTACTTAAACCATAGACGGCGCTTCTCCGGATTGTCCGATCGCCTTCTAGAAAAGCCATTTTTAAAACTTCAATAACTTCCAAGCGTAGCTTTTCGATTAATTCTTCTTTTTTGCAATTAGAAGAATCCGTAATATTAAGATTTGATTCCACTTTATCCAGGAAATCAATTAAATTGTCGATTCGCTGGGGGTGAAGACTCATCAAATCAGCGCCTCCCTATGGCAGATTAAAAATTGTAAAGTCCCGGGATACCGCTTCCCTCTTTAAAAACTAGATTAATTTTTCAGCTTTTACTAGTAAGAGCTCTGGATTTACAGTACGGACACTGATCCGCATTCCAGGGAACCGGTTCGTGGCAATGGAGGCATTCTCGCTTAGCTTCTTTTTGACAGAAAGGGCATATGGTTAAGATTGAATGAATTTTTTTTCTACAATGCGGACAGTTATCCATTTCCCCTTTTGGCCGGAGAATCAAATAAAGCCCTACAATAAAAACCGGAAAAAAGACTGCTAACAATAAGGGAGAAAAAATTGTAATAAACGGAGCAATGGTCCAAAAAATCCAAGAATAATCCCGGCCTCTGGAGTCGCGATAAAGCCAGAATGCAAAAGGTGCGGCAATAATAATTTTTATTACCAGGGCAATAATTGGGTTCATTTTTTTCACCTCAAAGGTTTACTCTTTTAAATACTTCACCCTAATTGAGGGTGATTCCTGCTTCATATCTAAAATATTCAGAGTTGTTTTTTATCCTGTCCCAAGCAGCAAATATGGAGATTTTTGTTTTATATGCCGAAGTTTTATTTTAATCTTTCTTGGAAAATTCCAGCCAGACTAAGTTTAATCTGAGTATAAGAGAGCCCACCCTGGAGGAAAGCGATATATGGCGGAACAATAGGAGCATCGGCTGAAAACTCACTGGTAGCACCGGATATAAAAGTACCGCCACCCATTATTACATGGTGAATATAACCGGGCATCTCCGCCGGTACCGGTAAAACATTTGATTCAACCGGTGAATTTCTTTGAACCGCCTGACAAAAACCAATCAAATCCTCAGCTGATTTAAAATAGATTTTTTGTATAATATCAGTCCGGAGCTCACTTGGTCGGGGTGAAACCCGGTAACCGATGGTTTCAAAAAGTTTAGCCGCTAATACAGCGCCTTTTAACATTTCTCCTACCCGGTGCGGCGCCTCGAAAAATCCTTGAAAAAATAATTGCAGATTGACTAATGATGGACCAATTTCTCCACCGATTTTGGGAACATAAAGCCGTTCCGATGCTTTCCAAACCGGGTTGCTCTTGCCGGCTATATAACCACCGCTTGGTATTAAACAACCTCCGGGATTTTTTATCAAAGAACCGGCGATTAAATCGGCGCCAATTTCTATAGGTTCTTTTTCTTCAACAAATTCGCCATAACAATTATCAACCATAATTAATATATTGGATTTTTTTTGCCTCAAAAGCCGAAAAGCGGTTGCCAACTCTTCCAAACTTAAGGATGGCCGATCTGAATAACCGCATGAACGTTGAAAAAAAGCCATTTTTGTTTTTTCATTGACCGCTATAGCCAGTTCATCGAGGTCAATCGCTCCGTCAGCCAATAAAGGAACCACCCGGACTTTAAAACCGGCAGTTTGGCTAATTGACTCTGTTTGATTAGCTTCCAAACCTAATACACCCATTAGAGTCTCATAGGGAAATCCTGAAGCAATTAATAATTCATCATCGGGAGTAAGATTGCCTAAAATAGCGCAAGCGATAGCATGAGTGCCTGATACCAACTGTTGACGGACCAGAGCTGACTCAGCTTTGAAAACTCCGGCAAATACCTTTTCCAAAGCATCCCTGCCGGAATCATGATAACCATATCCGGTAGTTGTTTGAAAATGGTGTACGCCTATTCTTTCAGTCTGAAAAACTTCCAACATTTTTTGCTGGTTTATTAAAGCAATCCGGGAGATTTTTTTAAATTCCGATTCTAATTCCTGTTCAATCCGGTCAATATCTTCTAAAACTATAGTTGTTAAACGCATCTGTTATTCTTCTCTTTCACGTTTGGGATAACTGCCAAGTATTTTTTTCCAACCATCTAAAGCCCGGACTTGCAGTTCAATATTTTTCATGGCGGATTCGCATTCCGGTACTGATTTATGTCCCTTGAACTCAAATAATAAGACATATTCCTGAGGTTTTACTTTATAAGGACGCGACTGAATAAAAGTAAGATCAATCCCGGCATCGGCCAAATATTTTACACTCTGATAAAGTTGTCCCGGGCGATTGGAACCGTATCTTACCGCTAAAAGAGTGCGGTCGTTCCCGGTTGGTTCTCCGTCTTTTAAAGCACAAACTAAAAAGCGGGTTTCGTTATACGTGTAATCTTGTATCTCTTTTTCATAAATCTGCATTTTATTTGTTTTGGCCATTTCCGGACTACAAATGGCCGCGGAAGATTTAGCCGGATCCAGCATTACTTTCCGGGCCGCTTCGGCCGTCGAAATTACCGGGATTAATTCAATTCCGGCGAAATATTCGTCCAAATGGTTTTGACATTGATTAAAGGGTGACGGATGTGAATAAATCCGCTCCAGCTTTTCCCATTCCACATTGGGTGGTCCGGCTAAAACATGGGAAAAAGGCAGATGTACTTCATCACAGACTTTAACAAAATCCTGGAACTCGATTAAGGCATCAAAAGTAGAGCCAATTAACCCGTCGATCATATTTTCAGCTGGAACTACCGCATAATCCGCCTGTAAATTTTGTACTAAACGTAATGAATTATAAACACTGGTATAAATAATTTCCGTTTCTTTTACGGGATTTTTTAAACGTTTGGCAAATAAAAAAGAGGCTTGTTCGGAATAGGTACCTTGCGGGCCTAAAGTAGCTATCTTCAAATAATCATTCCTTTCTGTCTTATATATAGGCGAAAGGCTAAAAGCGTTAAGCAAAAGTAATGAAGATCGTATAATCCCGGTTATAACAATTGACAATGTTATAATTTCATTCTCACAAAACAAAAAGGCCAAAGGCCTTTTAATTTAACCATTCGCCCCGGAAGACTTCAACCGCCGGTCCGGTCATATAAACATGATTGGTCGATTTGTCCCATTCAACAGTTAAATCCCCGCCCCGTAGTTTGACTGTGACAACCGGTTCGGTCAAACCGTTTAAGATAGCGGCCACTACCGAAGCACAAGCTCCGGTTCCGCAAGCCAAAGTTTCACCGCTTCCCCGTTCCCACACTCTCATGACAATAAGATTTTTAGAGATGACTTTTATAAATTCCACATTGGTTTTCCGGGGAAATAACTGATGAACCTCAATAACCGGTCCATCCTCCAAAACCATCTCATCGGTTATTTCCGGGACAAAAATTATACAATGGGGATTTCCCATAGATACGGCGGTAAATAGATATTGCCGGCCCTTAATTTCAATTGGAGCGGCAATAACTAATTCAGCCGTAATATTTACCGGTATCAAATCCGGATTTAATTGAGGTTCACCCATATCAACCCGGATAGAGTCAACTTTATTATTGACAATTTCTAATTGTAAATGTTTTACTCCGGCTAATGTTTCAATAGTAATAGAATCTTGAGAAACAATCCGGTGTTCGTAAAGAAACTTACCCACACAGCGAATAGCGTTTCCGCACATTTCCGCTTCACTGCCATCGGCGTTAAACATTCTCATCCCGGCATCCGCATTATCGGAAGGCATAATTAATACCAATCCATCTCCGCCGACTCCAAAATGACGGTCACTCATTAAAACTGCTAGTTTTTCCGGATTGGGGACCTTTTCCCGGAAACAATCAATGTAGACATAATCATTTCCGAGACCATGCATTTTGGTGAAATTCATATATATGTATTATTCCTCTTTTTTATCCAGAACTAACTCCGGTAAAGCTCTGGCTGGAATAATGGTTGAAACGGCATGTTTATATACCATTTCCTGTTTTCCTTCGGTATCCAGGATAATAGTAAAATTATCAAAACCTTTAACAATGCCACGTAATTGGAAACCATTTATTAAAAAAATAGTAACGGCAATGCCTTCTTTACGAACTTGATTTAAAAACCCATCCTGTAAATTTATAACCGGTTTGTTCATATAGATTCCCTCCACTAAATGGTTTAAAATATGTTATTCGACATGTTGGCTGATTCTACCTTCAATATAACTCAAGATTTCCCCAAAAAATTCCCGATTATTATCGCTAATATTTATCCAAAGATCTACCGGTTCTTTCCGGAACCAAGTTAATTGGCGTTTGGCATAATTTCTGGTAAGTTGTTTAGTTAAATCAACCGCTTGTTCCAGGGTAATTTTTTTTTGAAGATAGTCGCCAATTTGTTTATAACCCAGGCTTTGCATCGACTTTAACTCCGGGGAGTAACCCCTTGCTAATAAATCTGCTACTTCGGCTATCAGTCCCTCCTCCATCATCAGATCAACCCGGGCTTCGATCCGCCGGTATAATTCTTCCCGATCTCGATCTAAAAGAATATAAATAGTCCGATATTTAGGAATGCTTTTACGCTGCTCCTGAAAAAACGAGATCGGAGTGCCGGTTTGATAAAAAACCTCAAGCGCTCTGATTATCCGCCGAGAATCATTTTGATGTATCCGCCCGGCAGTTATTGGATCTACTTGCTGCAAACGCCGGTGTAAAAAATCGGGTTCTCCCGAATTTAAAGCTGCTGTTTTTAATTCCTCCCGAAGTTGATAATTAGCGCCTGGATCTTGAAAGGAAAAATAGTTTAAACAAGCCCGGATATATAACCCGGTCCCACCTGCTACCAGTGGTATTTTTCCTGCGGAGATAATCCGTTCAACAGTTTGGTCGAATAATTCCTGATAATCAGCTACTGAAAAATCCTGATCAGGCGCAACCAGATTAATTAAATTATGTGTTACACGCCGCTGTTGTTCCGGAGTCGGTTTCGCCGTTCCGATATTCATATATTTATAAACTTGCATGGAATCAGCGGAGATAATTTCCGTATTTAAATACTCGGCTAACCTTATTGCCAAATCAGTTTTACCGACGGCTGTAGGCCCGGCAATTACTATTAAAGGCTTCATTTTCATCGTCGCAAAAATTTCTTAGCCAATTCCTCTTTATTCATTCGAAAAACAGTCGGTCTTCCGTGCGGGCACGTATAAGGATTATCACAACGGAATAAATCCTTGACCAGACTCTCCATTTCCAGGAGGTTAAGGTTATCACCGGCTTTGATAGCGGTACGGCATGACATCGTTGTAATAAATGCTTCCTTAATCTCGGCCGGATCTTTAAAAGTTTCAAAACTAGCATATTGATCAATTAAATCTATAATAATCTGACTGTAATCCAAATTAATTAAGGTTAACGGAACTCCCCTAATTATTACGGTCTGACCTCCAAAGGCTTCCAATTCGAATCCTAAATCGATAAATAACGAGATTCGATCCGAAATAATTTTAAATTGGGCATAATTTAGGTTAACCGTTTCCGGAATTAATAATGCCTGAGTCCCTAAAAACTCTCTGGATTTATTCATATATTGTTCAAATAAAATCCGTTCATGAGCCGCATGCTGATCAATAAACAGCAACCCATTTTCATCCTGTGCTATAATATAGGTATTCAAAACCGCCTTCGGGAATACATAGTATCTTTTATCACTCACCGGTTTTATTGACACAGTTTCAGAGATCTGATATTCACTTTCTTTAGCTGCCGTTTCTTTAATTGCCGATATTTCTTTTTTAGCTTCGTCGGTTTCAACGGGTTCCTGGTATTTAATCTCCAAATTACCGCCGGAATATTTTTTTTCAGAGTTTTTTTCCGGTATGACCACCGCCGTATAATCTTCTTCAGGAGCAATCCATTCGGAGATCATGCAACTATCAGTTAACGATTTACGAACTGCATTATAAACCGCTTTAAAAAGTTCCGATTCATTGGAAAAACGGACTTCGGTTTTGGCGGGGTGAGCATTAACATCAACTAAATCCGGGGCGGTTTCTAAAAAAAGAATTCCAAACGGATACCGGGCGATCGGCAGTAAGGTGTGATAAGCTTTTTCCAGCGCCGCACTGATGGTCCGGTTATGAAAATAACGCCGGTTAATAAAGAATATCTCATAATTCCGGTTATTCCTGGCTATTGATGGTTTTCCCAAAAAACCGGTAACCTTAAACGATTTTTCTTCATAATTCACTGGAATCATCTCTTTAGAGACATCTTTACCGTAAATCGCTACAATAGCCTCGGTTAAATCCCCATTTCCGGGAGTAAATAAAAGTTCATACTCCCCATGTTGAAGCCGGAAACTAATTTCGGGATAACCCAAAGCTAACCGGGCAATGATTTCGTTAATATAACCAGCTTCAGTCGGGATGGTCTTCAGATATTTAAAACGGGCCGGAGTATTAAAAAATAACTCCTGAACCTTAATAGTAGTTCCATTGGGAGCGCCTACATCTTTAACCTTCTGGAGCAAGCCTCCCCTAACCTCGACCATTGTACCCAGTTCTTTCGGAGCGGTTTTAGTGACTAATTCAAATATCGAAACAGCGGCAATCGACGGCAAAGCTTCACCACGAAAACCCAAGGTCCGTAACTGCCATAAATCATCAGGAAGACTGATTTTACTAGTTGTATGTCTTTCGATAGCCAGAACGGCGTCTTCACGATCCATTCCGGCTCCGTTATCGGTAACTTTGATTAACTGGCGTCCGCCGTTTTTAATCTCAATCTCAATTCGGGTAGATCCGGCGTCAATTGAATTCTCAACTAATTCTTTTACTACTGAAGCTGGGCGTTCTACAACCTCTCCGGCAGCTATTTTTGACACTGTATTCTCATCTAAACGATGAACTTTGTTCATCGGATCACCACCTTAGTAAAGATTTTAGGCAAAAAAACAAAAGCTTCAATTGGCTTTTTAAAACTAACAAGTCCCGATGTTAATAATAACTTATTTATATAAGATTTCGGCAAATAAAAGTACAAAAATTATAGCCAATTCTTATTTTTATAAAAAAAAACGGTAAGAAATCAACAAATACCAGTATTTACTATATTGATTTGTTTACAAAAGCTTTGAAATCAATCTTATCCAAACATAACCCTAATATGAAAATGCTACCGATGCTTACCGTTCACCCATCCTTATTTTCATACTTTCAGATGCGCAGCGGATGCCGGCGTGGATGACTGCTTAAGGAAGCGCTGATTAATTGAATAAGTGACGATTTTATGCTTCGCAAAATGCCTAATGCCGCATATTTGCTCACACAAAATCGGATTAATCAGCGCTTTCTTAATAATAAAGTTTTAATTCGCTGAATTCTGCTGTTTTATTTTTTGTTGCCATTCATAAATAAAATTCAAGGCCTGTAATGGGGTAATTGAAACCAAATCAATTCCTTTAATCTCTTCTAAAATTAAATCTTTTTCCACCGGAAAAAGAGCTAATTGAGTTCCCGGATTATCCGGAATACTCGAAACCGTATTAAACTCAATTGATTCATGTTCCTCCAACGTGCTCAGAATCTCTTTAGCCCGGCCGGTTATCTCACCGGGTAACCCGGCTAAACGGGCCACTTCTATCCCATAGCTTCGATCGGCTCTCCCGGTAATAATTTTTCTTAGAAAATTAATCTCTTCCCCATCTCTTTGGATGGATACATGATAATTTTTAATACCGGGTGAAATATGTTCGAGTTCGGTCAATTCATGATAATGAGTAGCCACCAAAGTCTTACAGCCAATTCGTTGCTGGTTGTGAATAAACTCAACCACCGCCCAGGCTATGCTCAATCCATCAAAAGTACTGGTACCACGGCCAATCTCATCCAAAATCACCAGGGATTTAGCGGAAGCATGATTTAAAATATAGGCGACCTCGTTCATTTCAACCATAAAAGTACTCTGACCGGTTGCCAAATCATCGGATGCTCCTACTCTGGTAAAAATCCGGTCCACTAAGGATATCTCAGCCGATTTAGCCGGGACAAAGCTTCCGATATGAGCTAATAAAATAATTAAGGCAACTTGCCTCATATAGGTTGATTTGCCGGCCATATTAGGACCGGTAATAATCTGCGTTCTATTCTCCTGTAGATCCAAAAACGTATCGTTAGGGACAAAACTACCGGATGGTATTACCCTTTCAACTACCGGATGACGTCCTTCCATGATTAAAATCTTGCCTTCTTCATTTATATCCGGACGCACATAGTTATTCCTAACCGCAGTTTCAGCCAGAGCTACCAAAGTATCAATCTCCGCCAAGGCATAAGCGTTCATTTGTAAAGCATCTATCTCCGTTAAAACCGCTTCTCTTAAGTCGGTAAAAATTTGATATTCTAAGGCCACGCTTTTTTCATGAGCATTCAAAATCAAATCTTCATATTCTTTTAAAGTTTGGTTGATAAACCGTTCACCGTTAGCCAGAGTCTGTTTCCGGATATAATCGGGCGGCGCCAAATTTATATTTGATTTGGTTACTTCAATATAATAACCGAAAACTTGATTAAAACCCACTTTCAGTGATTTAATCCCGGTACGTTCTTTCTCTTTCTGCTCCAACTCAGCAACCCATTGCTTACCCTGTGAATTTGCCTTAAGCAACTTAGCCAACTCTGGATTGAAGGAAGGGTTAATCATACCGCCATCTTTGATACTAATGGGAGGATCTTCTTTTAAAGCGGCTTGCAATAGATTTTGCAACTCTGGTAACCGATGTAACTGCTCATCCAAGATATTTAAGCGGTTAGCTTTTAATTTGCTCAATATCTCTTTAATACTGGGAATTTCTGATAAAGTTTTTTGCAGGGCTAATAAATCCCGGGCATTACCGGAGTTTCCCGCTAATTTACTTAGAATA
This sequence comes from Bacillota bacterium, assembly GCA_023435225.1. Classification (GTDB taxonomy): domain Bacteria; phylum Bacillota; class UBA4882; order UBA8346; family UBA8346; genus UBA8346. The sequence continues at coordinate 21,007 of JAEYRX010000047.1, read as the reverse complement.
CGCTGCAAATCATAAGACCGAGCCAGACTTTCCCTGAGACTTTCACGGATCTCCACATCGGTTGTAAGTTCACCAACAGCTTGTTGCCGTTCTTGTATCGGTTTGATTCCGGTAAGCGGTTGTTCCACCCAAGTGCGTAGAAGCCTGCCTCCCATGGAGGTAACCGTCTGATCAAGGATTGCATATAAACTATTACCGGTCTCACCGCTGCGAAAGTTTTTTACCAATTCCAAATTACGCCGGGTAGCTGAGTCAAGGGCCATAAATTCGCCGACTTCATAGGTGTTCAATTTTCTTATATGTAATAGTGAATTCTTTTGAGTATCGGTAAGATACTGAAAAACTGCTCCAGCGGCTGAGACGGCGGCTGGAGAATCCTCACAACCAAAAGCTCTTAGACTTTGTACCTTAAAGTGCTCGGTTAATATCCGGTATGCTCTTTCATAACCAAATGCTCCCGGTTCGGCATTGGTAATCAAACAATCGCTATTTTGCAGGATTTTTGAGACTTTTTCACGGTCAGCCGGCAATATATATAATTCGGAAGGTTTAATCCTGATTAACTCCGTAATCAATAGTGACAATTGCTCGCCTGGAAATTGAGTGGTCTTAAATTCCCCGGTTGATAAATCCACATAAGCAAGACCCCAATGATTCTCCATAAAAATAAAAGAGGCCAGATAGTTGTTGGATTTATCGGTTAAAATCTGTTCTTCAATTATGGTACCAGGAGTGATAACTCTGATTACTTCCCGTTTGACAATTCCTTTGGTGGATTTTGGGTCTTCTACCTGTTCGCAAATAGCCACCCGGTAGCCTTTATTAAGTAATTTAGCCAAATAACCGGAGACGGCGTGGTATGGAATACCACACATAGGAATTCTTTCAGCTCCGGATTCCCGTCCGGTCAAAACTATCTCCAGCTCCCTTGAAGCCGTAACCGCATCTTCAAAAAACATTTCATAAAAATCGCCCAGACGAAAAAAAAGGATACAGTCTGAGTATTCCTTTTTTATATCCATATATTGTTGCAACATTGGAGTAACTTTGGACATCAAAACACCTCAATACGGAAAGTAAGCTAAACTGAATGTTATAGAAAAAGGCTCGATGGCAATAGACAACAGTAACTGTAAGTTAAGGCTCTGGAGCCAATTTAAATTCAGTTCCTATTAAAATTAAAGATAATAAGAAAAATAGTCGGCATTATTCGACTATTTTCGACAAAATGAAAACGATTCCTTTTTTAATTTGACCCCTCTGCCGCATCTTTTAATTTCTTGATTATCTTTGCGGGATTTCCTGCTGCTACTGTGTATGGGGGAATTGATTTGGTCACAACACTTCCTGCTCCAATAATTGCACCTTCACCTATGGTGACCCCTTTTAATATTATTACATTTTGCCCAATCCAGACATTGTCTTGTATATTCACCGCTTTCATTGATATCCTTTTATGTTCATCTTTGCCGCCTCTATCAAGTAAAGCATGTCCGTCGGAATCAAGAATTGTCACTAGCGGACCGAGCAGTACATTATTCCCGATTATTACTTCTTTATAGGAAATAATAGTTGTCCCAGGCATATTTACGTTATCGCCGATTTTAATCCGGCCTATCCGATCATCAGCAGTTTTTATAATGGTTAAAGACACGGGCCCATTATGCATGGGGTATACAATTGAAGAATTTAGGGTGACCAAATTTCCAAATTCAATTGTCCCTAAAAAATTAGCTTTTTCCAATTTACTATCACATTTTGTAGAAAAACAAATATTAGGTCTATCAATCAAGGCAAACCCGAATCCGAAACGAATACCTTCCAGTTCAAATTTTTTTATAAGGGTATTTTGCTGTTCTTCATCAAGTTCCTGATAAGCAGCCTTTGAAACAAAATAATCCACCCCTGGATTTTCTTCTATTTTTACAAACCGTGCAGAAGCTTCTTGTTTTCTTTTTTTTAATAACTGTTGTGCAAGCTTGGTCTTATTTTCCATATTTTATTACATTCCTTTTTTAAAGATTGACATAAAGGGAGTTTCATAATTTCCATAATTATTTTTTGGACACAATATATAGTGAACAACCCAGATGTGTCTACCGATATATTGTATCCAAATGTTCGATTTATTAATTATGAAAATCCCTCATATTGATTATCTATCCATTGCTGCATTAGATCCTTGTCTTTTTCAATTACCTGGCCTAATGAAACATCAGGCAATAATGTATTTAAATTTCTTAGCGATTTAAATGAAAATCCAATTATAGTCCATAGTAATAATACAATTCCAGCCCCGACCAGCATTAAACCAATTTCCCTTCCTTCTCCAGCTCCAATAATATCTGTTATAAAAGGATATCGATCAATAAACGGCTTAAAAATAAACACAACAAAAGGTGACGCTACAATATAACTTAAGGGTCTCATCAGCCAAGCCATCATTTGATTTGCCGCAAACACTCTGCCTTGCAGTTCAACGCCTACTTTTACCTGAATCAAAGATTGCCAATGGGCATTTATCAATGATAAAGCAATTCCATAAAGGAGTAGACCAAAAAAGGGAAACAAAATATATGGTCTAAAACCAGTCACAATAATAGCCGCGGCAGTAAGAAAAATAAAACCGATCATTCCTTTAGTTCTATCTTTTGTTCCTCCCCAAAGGCTCATGATAAATGCTCCGATAATTAGTCCCGCACTTGTAGCGCCACTCGCAAATCCAAGCTCCGCAGTATTTGCAAATGAAAGAATTAGAGGAACAACAAGAACATCGGAGAGACTAAAAATAAAATTGACAACCATAAAGAAGATAATCATTGAGATAAGGCTTTTCCGCTTGAATATATATTTGAATCCACCCTTAATTTCCTTAAAAAAAGGCTCTTCGCTCTTTCTGAACAATTTATTTGGAAACCTGGTTAATGATAATGTTACCGTAGCAAATACAAAAGTAATCAGATCTATGGTGATTATTCCGGGGATTCCTATCAGACCAATTAAATAGCCCCCTAAAATAGGAGCGACTATTCCGCCCATTGACATTGATAGTTGAACAATTCCGTTAGCATGGCCTAAAAATCTCTTTGGAATCAGTTGTGGAATGGAAGCCAAGTATGCAGGTTGCTGAAAAGCGTTTGCAATAGAGCCAATTGCTGATACAAGGTAAATATGCCATAATTGAAGTTGGCCCATTAAAAATATTGTTATAAGAAAAATCGTCCCCATTGCAGCAAAAACATCACTGAGTACTATTATTTTTTTTCTATCCAGCCGGTCAACCACCGCACCAGTCATAGGCAGAAGGAGAATTCCCGGTACTAATGCAAACACGGCAATAAAAGCAAAATCGCTGATATTTCCGGTCTGTTGATATACCCATATTCCAAGAGCGAATGAGGTTAGCTGGGTTCCAAGCATCGAAACTAACTGACCAATGGCAATGACAAAAAATGAAACAACTCCCTTCTTAAGTTCCTCCTGTCTATTGCAGTCAGGAGAGTCCTCCATCGGTAGGATTGATATATTATCATCAATTTTTTTGTCTTTTGAATCGGTTATTCCAGTAAAATCATGGATTATTGCCGCCAATTCCTTGGGCTGATACTTATGAAAGTAATGACCGGCTTTTTTTATGATCGCCAGTTTTATTTTGTCAGTATAGTCACCCCATTCTCGATACCGTTCTTCATAGTATTCAGTCATTCTATCCTGTTCCCCGACGACAGTTAAAATAGGGGCTTTTAGTTTCTTTGCATTCTCTTCATAGAGATTATTAAAATATCGGCTGCCTTCTTTGGCATCATTTTTTAAGGCCTTAATCATTACATCTTTTTCTTCAGTTGTTAGTTCATTTGAAAATCCGCCGAAAGCAGATACAGTGTCCCGGTAAATATGGTCAGCAGTTCGCTTTTCCACTGGAAAAATATGATCCATTAGTTTAAACAGTTTTCCTGGGATTCTTGCATTCGGAAATATCCCCGCCATTATTATTCCTTTTAAGTTTAGCTTTCGTGATTCAAGGATACGGGAAATTTCTAATGCTAATGCCCCATTGATACAGTGCCCGTAAATATATAACGGTAAATTAATTTTTGCTTCGATTTCATCCGCACACTTTAATGCAAGCTCTTTAATAGGCATATATCCTTCGTCTTTTAATGAAACATCATGGCCCGGTAATTGCAATGCATACATTGAAAAATCAGGAGACAATTCCCGGGATAGAGGCTGAAAAGTAATTGCGTTTCCGCCCCCAAACGGAATTGTAATAATAGCGGCTTTTTTAGGAACGTCTTTTTGGTAAGTTACGTCAAAAAGAAGTCCCCGACTTCCTCCTTCGGTTGTCCGCAAAAAATCCGCCAGTTCTCTAATGGTGGGATAATTAAAAATCTGAATAACGCTAATTTTCGGTCGTATTTTACTAATCACTGATATGGCTTTAAAGGAATCGCCGCCGATATCAAAAAAATTATCATCTATACTAGCTTTAACTCCTAAAACTTCCAACCATATTTCAGATAGATTTTTTTCAATATCATCACGCGGGGCAATGAACCCTTCTCTTTCAATTTCCATATCCATTACCGGATCCGGCAGAGATTTCCGGTCAATCTTTCCATTGGCATTAAGCGGAATCTTATCAATAACCGTTATCGATTTGGGGATCATATAATTTGGAAGCCGGGATTTTAAATACTCTGTTAAGGCATAAACGGAAAAATCATTTTCCTTTTGCCTGTCGATCACCACATAACTTGTAATGAACGTCTCATTACTTTTTAGGGATAAGACAGTTATACTTTCTAAGATCGTTGAATGGTGTCTCAAATGATAATCAATTTCTTCAGGATCAATTCTATAACCGCGAATTTTAATTTGATGATCCATTCGGCCTAAGAATTGAATAGCACCATCAGGCAATCTTGCCACCTTATCGCCTGTTTTATACATAATTTCATTTGAAGCATTTGGATTGTTAAGAAATACTTCTGCGGTTCTTTTTTTATCACCAACATAACCTCTGGAAACACTAGCCCCGGAGATATACAGCTCTCCGGGAATACCAATCGGTACTTGATGATGGTTTTTATCTAGAACTAAAGTCCTGGTATTTGCTAAAGGGAACCCTAAAGGCACACTTGTATAACCTAATTTTTCCGGTATTTTATCGATTTTGTAGGTAAGCACCGATACAGTAGTCTCTGTCGGTCCATAATGATTTTGGATTTCACATTTTGGGGACAGTTTTCGTATTTTTTGAACTAAATCCCATGAGCACGCTTCACCAGCTAAAATTAATATCTTTCTCGGAATACAATCTATGGGATTTTCAGATTTCATCATTGCTTCTAGATGACTGGGAACAATCTTGATGATGTCAATTTTTTTGTGATGCATATATTCACTGAACCCATTAGGATCAATGGATTTATCAAATCCCATAAGATGTATGGTCCCGCCTCGGGTTAAAGCCGCCCAAATCATAATTGTACCAAGATCTGCCGCAAAAGTACTGACAAGGGCAAAACTCTTATGTACCGGATTGTGAAGACGTTCAAGAACATTTTTTAAGTAGTTATAATAATTCCTGTGTTCAACCTGTATACCTTTTGGTATACCTGTCGTCCCTGATGTAAAGATTACATACATAAGATTTTCAGGGTTCACTTTCACTGTAGGATTTTCAGCTTTAAAAGCTTCCAAAGTATCAATCAGCTCATCTATATAAATGATTTCAACTGTAGATGATTTTTCAAAATATTTTTTAAAATCAGATGTTGAAATGATCAGTTTAACCTCAGCTTGAATGATCATAGTTTCTACACGAGACAGAGGAAGTTTGGTATCAAAAGGAACATAAGCCCCGCCGGCTTTCAAAATCCCGAGAAGAGCTTCGGCAAGTTCAAGCGAAGGATTTAAAAATAAACCAATTCTATCTTCAACCTTTGCTCCTTTTTTTATTAAAAAATGAGCGATTTTATTAGCTTTTTTATTTAACTGGTCATAGGTGAGAGTTTTATTTTCAAAAACAACCGCTTGTCTTTTTTTATTTTTAATAACCACTTTCTCAAATAACCGCTGAATACTGTCCGAATTTGAAATTTTATTTTTATGAATCCGACTGATTAGATTTCGTTCTTCTATTGTTTGTAAATTAAGATGCGAGAGCCGTATATCAGGATTATTTTTTATCTCAGTAATTATTTTTTTTAAATGCCCAATAAACTGTTTAATCCGAAATTCATTAAACAAATCAGTATTATAAACAAAGTTTCCTAAAATATCCTGCTGTGTTTCCATGGTGACAAATGCAAGGTCATTCTTAATCTTATGCTGTGCAAGGATTTTTGAATAATCTTCATACCCACTTTCAAATTCTGTTTCTTGCCTGGTGAAATCATTCTGCATATTATAGGTAACCTGAAATATCGGAGTTCGGCTGAGATCTCGCTCCGGCTGAAGCGCTTCCACAATTTTTTCAAAAGGATATTCTTGATGCTCATAAGCTTCTAGAGTGGTTTTTTTCACGGCTTCAAGCAGCATTGCAAAAGTATATCCTTCGTCTATCCTTACCCTAATAGGCAACATATTTATAAAAACACCTATTAAGTCTCTTACTTCATTACGTTTTCTATTGGCGCTCGGAGAACCGATGCAAAAATCTTCCTGCCCCGAATATTTATTTAATAAAACAGCATATAAAGTAAGTATCACAATAAAAAGCGTAGAGTTGTTCTGCTTTGCCAGATTTCTTAAAAAACTGCTTTCTTCGTTAGTAAACACAAAAGAAATATTTCCGGCGTGATTAGTCCTTACGGCAGGTCTGATATAATCAGTCGGTAACTCAAGAACCGGCGTATCTTTTAAGTTTGTAAGCCAATAAATCAATTGATCATCAAGAAATTTTTTATGAATACTATCCTTTTCCCATTTGCAAAAATCCACAAATTGAATCGGCAATTCAGGTAGTGGATCCTCCTGAAAGGCTTTTTCATAGAAAATAGCTAATTCCTTCTCGAATAATGATAATGACCAACCATCAAAGATAATATGATTTACCAACAAGGTTAGGACTATTTCCTTTTCGGATACAATAAATAAGTGAACTCTTGCCAAAGGTTCATGTTCCATATCAATCGAAGCGTCCATTTCCGTATGGTAAAACTCTTGCAAAAACTCATGTTTTTTACTGGTTTTCATGGACTGCAGATCTTTAATGATTACAGGTACCTTCCGGTCGTGACAAATGGATTGTACAGGTTCTCCCTCCAATATTTTGATCTGAACCTTCCATATATCATGTCTTGAAAATATCCGTTCCAAAGCCCATTGAATTCTCTCAAGGTCGGCATTATGAAATCTTTTTACATAAAAAATATTGTTACCGGAATCATTATTTAATTTGTCCAAAAACCAAAAACGCTTCTGGGAATAAGACAAAGGGTAATACTCTATCCCTTCAGCCTTGATAATCCTGTTCCCTTCGGTTTTACCTTTTCTTTGACGAAGTAGTTTTACAGCAAGGTTTGTTTTGCTTTTTGTCTCATTAAGTTCTACATTCGAATTCATAAGCTTACTCCATTTTTTTATTTTCAAAATGAAATCTTTGTTATGGGAGTTTCATAATTATCTTTATAATGGATTTGGATTTATGTGGGATTTTATAATTAAGGGAGTTTCATAATTTCCATAATTATTTTTTGATACAATATATAGTGAATAACCCAGATATATCTATCAATATATTGTATTTAAATGTTAAATTTATTAATTATGAAAATCCCTCAATTAAGAATTTTGACATTCTGTTACAATAAATTGTATATAGAATAAAGTAAATTCATTAATAAACCTTATGTTCGGCTTTTGGGACATAAGGAAAAATAGAAATTTAATTTAATTTATCCTAGTCACATCCAGGAAACTCCCTCTATTAAAAAAATCAATGAACTTCTTGTAGCTGCTTTCTGGATTTTAATACTTTCATGAGCAAAGCCTTTTTGCCCGATTCATCCCCCTCAAAACGGGATGAAATATTCTTTATCTTACTATCCGGGTTTGAAGAAGAGCTCTCTATTCCGTTCAATATTGCATCAAAAGGATTTTGTTCAAGCAGTTGTTCTGATAACTTTCTAGCCGTTTTCTTGGTTTCCTTATTAGTAAGAACCGATATTTTCTCCGCAATGCTTTTTGCATTCCATTCTTTTTTGGAAACAAAATCACCGGCTCCGGATTTTTTCATCTGTAGCGCATTATAAGGTTGATCAAAATGCTGCGGTAGGATCAATTGAGGGACTCCGGCGTAAAGAGCTCCATAAGTTGTTCCGATCCCCCCGTGGTGAATGATTACTGAAAAATATTTAAAATATCTTTCAAAATTAAGGTATTCCAAGAAAAATACATCAGGATAATTCCTTTGAATTTCTTTATGTTTTGTAACAACGACTATCTTCAAACCTCCTGCGCGAGCACCGTTAATTGTCACTTCAAAAAAATTATCCGGAATAAACTCACCTGTACCAGGTGTTATACACACGGCACCGTTTATTTGTTCAATAAGAAAGTTATCGTCAATTTCTTCTGAATGCTCGGGTAGAGGGAACCCTACATTTTTTATGTTAAGTTGGCCATGGACACCACTGTCTACAAACCATGAAGGGTATAATCCATAAATATTATTGACGGATGAAATCCATTGATACCAACTTGATACCGAATTCAGTCCGTGTTTGATCCGCACCTTATTGATCGGATCAATCAGGCAATCTCCGTAGTACTCCTCCTGAAGCAGCATACGTTGGATAAATACCGGCGAGAGAACTAAAGCATAATACTCATATTTAAGGATTTCTGCAGCTAAAAGAGCATTATCACTAAACCCGTTCTGTCCAATAATAATTGTCCTTTGAGTGGAAGCAGCTTTTTTTATCTGATTAATTTCAAATTCCGTCTTTGCATCAGTTGTAAATTTCGCGTGAAACTTTTTAATTTTGTCGATATTACCAACCATATCAGAGCTTCGTATCATCTCTTCATTCATCTGATCATAGAGTTCTTTGGGCTCCGATTCCAAGAATTGAAGCCCTGCATTCTCCGCTTTCGTTTTATATTTGTAATGTGTAATCAGAGTGACATTATATCCTTCTTTCTTTAAATACTTTCCAAGCTTAACAAAAGGATTAATGTCCCCGTCAGAACCTTTCGTACTTAAAATAATATTTGTCCGGCTTTTTTCGTAACCATATTTGGCAAAAACTTGACATTGTTCACAAATTACATCTTTCTTTTTACCTTTGTATGATTCTTTGACAAAAAGACTTCGTGCGTATTGATAATTTTCATTATGCCAGATATCGAGAAAATTCTGCTCTTTTAAATCTCCAAAGGTACTATTCTTACTGCTGACCCAACAACATGGTGAAATCTTCCCATCAGGATTAATAACCACATAATTAAAGAGCTGATCACAGATTTTTTTAAATTTAGGCAGCATTTCTTTACCGGTTTTTAAATTTTCATCAATATACTTGCCGTTTTCAGGAAGCCAACTCTTCATTCTTTCTTCAACAGACTCCGCAAATTGAAAATCCGGAAGCTCCTCGCCAATACCAAAATTGGTAAACACAATTGGAACCCCGATGTCGTTTGCAATTTTCTTTGCCTGATCCATCTCTTTTTCCGTTTGAGAATGTACCAAATACTTCCAGATAATGCGCGGCGAAGAAAAACCAAGTCGTTTCTTAGTGTCAATTAACACTCTCAAGTTCTTCATGACAAGGGTTAGGTCACCCCGTTTTCGATAACTTTCATAGCTTTCCTGGGTAATTCCGTCAATAGATAGTGTTAGTTCTAGTAGACCTGATTTTAAAAGCTCTTCACAGAACTCTTCAGTACATTTGACATTTAGATTTGTATGAAGAACAACATTAATCTTTCTGGAAGCAGCCTCCGCGATCATCCGACAAATATCTTTATTGAGTAATGATTCTCCCCAGTTAAAAAGAGAAATGGTTTTAAGAAAATCCATTTTATCAAGGATCTCTGCAAACAATTCAAAGGGCATCGATGTTTTAGGATAATCCTGATTTTTACTGACACATAATGGACATTGAAGATTACAAATATTGGTAGGATCAATGGCTGCGGCTTCAGGAGGAGGAGGCTTGAGAATTGAGTAAACGGTTCTCTGTGCTCCATGTTTTATTTTTGCTAAAATATCTGGTTTTTCGAAGATGTTTCGATTATTAATCTTATCATTCTCTAGATCTTCAATATATTCGATTACTTTATTTCCAAATGACGATTGCTTAATTTCCTCCTTATAACTGGATATTTTCTCAAGAACCGTCTCGTTATCAACCAATAATAATATCTCATTAGCAATCTTATGAGGCACAGCTTCCTTGGGTGTTACAAAACAACCTATTCCAAGTTCCTGGATTCTTCCACTATTATCAGGACGATCGGCGCCTGAAGGAATGATAAGCTGTGGACAATCAAATTTAATACAATCTTGAATCGTGCCAATTCCACCGTGATGAATAACGACAGAAGCCCTGTTTAATAAAGCCGGCAGATCAGCCCATGGTACATACAAAAAACTCTCATCGAAGTTTACTGATATAAGATTTTTATAGGGTGTAATGACAATCGCAGGAAGTTTTGCTTCCTGACATCCTCTTATGGATATATTATAAAAATCATTTTGAATTGCTTTACTTGATCCACCGGTTATCACGGCAAATTGCTTGTGATTTTCTATGTACTTCTCAATCATTATATTATTATCAATTAGATTATCTGATATGACTTTGAATTGAGTATGTTCGGCAAATCCCGGCATAACTGGTTTTATTGACCAAAGAGATGTATTTAAAGCATACCAATGAGGCCAGAAGCCTAATGATGGACTGGCACACATGTATCCACTCCAAGATACAATTGGCTTAAGTCCAAAATCCTTCCGCAAATTATTTATTTCAACTCTTAAACGCTCACCGAAAAATGACTCGAAAATAGGGATGCTAATTATGTAAGCGGGAGCAAGAAAAACCTGGACAAAAGGAATGTTCTTTATTTCCGCAGCGATCATTAAAGCTTGGCTTGACCAGAAACGTCCGATTGCACATACGGTAGTTTCGTCAATATGCGGAAGAATGGATTGAATTTCTGAAGTAATAATCTCATTATTTTGATATGTTTGGCGAAATTTCCAGAACCCTTCGGGATTATCTACGGGGTTAATCATATCTCCCATATCTTCCAAAATCTTTTTTGAAATTTCAGGAGAATCCAAGGCAACATAGTGAAAATCACGACAGACTTCAAGATTTTCATAAAGGCCGTGTGAACAGAATATTATTTTGTATCCTTTATCTTTAAGATGAAGCGCTAATTTTATAAAAGGATATACATCTCCATGAGTTCCCCAACAGCTAACAATAATTGATTTCATAGCGACGCCTTATCTAATTCGGCCATCATGGCAGTTAATTCATCTTCGTCCGTAGAATCAAGCACAACTTTTTCTACAAGAGCAGCCAGGTCTGCTATGGTTCGGCCTTCGGTCAAGATCGATGCCAGGCTAAGTTTTATTTGGTACACTTCATATAAATATCCCGCCATCTGCACTACAGTGAGAGAATTTCCGCCGTAATCAATGAAATCATCAAAGATCGATATCTTATCATAATTAAGGAGTTCTTGCCAAAGCTGGGCAATCTCTTCCTCAATCTCATTTCTTGGTGCGACATATTCTTCGGATTTCCGATTGAAATCAAAGAGAGGAAAAGCTTTTCTATCTATTTTTCCGTTTGCATTTAAGGGGAAGCTGTCCATAAATTTGTAGTGAAGCGGTATCATATATTCAGGTAAAGATTGTGCAAGCCGATTGATTATTTCTTCTTTTTCTATTTTTCTTGATGTTATGCAATAAGCGCAAAGGGTTTTTTCACCATTGAGCATAGCTTGCGCATCTACAATTGCTTTTTTGATACCGTCAACCTTTTTTAATGCTTCTTCAATTTCTTGAAGCTCAATTCGATATCCTCTTATTTTTACTTGATAGTCTGCTCTTCCGACATATTCAAACTCACCATTCTGCCGCTTTATTACAATATCTCCGCTCTTATACAATCTATTACCGCCTTGACCGGTAATAAATCTTTCTTTATTTAATTCCTCGCGACTCCAGTATCCTTTTGCAAGACAAGCACCGCCGATATATAGCTCGCCTTTGATACATTCGTTTCTGAATTCATCTAAAACATACATTTGAGAATTTTGAACCGGTTTTCCGATCGTAATGTCATCTGCATCTGTAAGATTTTTAAAGCTGGTGTAAACCGAACATTCTGTTGGTCCATATCCGTTCCAAATTTGTGCCGAGAATAATTCTCTACATTTCTTCAGTAATTCCATAGGAAATGGTTCTCCTCCAAGAATAAAGGTTTTAATATTCTTTAATGAATCCACTACAAGCTCATTTTGGAGAAATGCTGCAAGCCTACTGGGTGTTGATTGATAGACAGTCACTTGTTTTAATAAATAAACCAAAGAATAAATATCTCCTTGGTCTTCATGACTAGCAATCACCACAGATGCTCCTCGGAGTAGCGGCAAGAGTGCTTCAAAAACAAAAATATCGAATGTCATCGTTGTCATAGAAATGAAAACAGAATCTTCCGAAAAATCAAAAAGATGTTCCACGGTTTTTGAAAGATTTAATATTGATTTATTCCAAACGAGAACACCCTTTGGTATTCCTGTTGATCCGGAAGTGTAAGTCATATATAGACCATCATCACCCTCAATATCAATAGAACAATTTTCAGTACTATATTGGCGATATTTATTCTCATCATAATTAATGAGATCTCCGTGAAATTCATATTCTTCTTTTGAATCTTTATTTACGATGCACGCAGAGGCTCGACTATCGTTTAATATAAAATCAATTCGTTTTTTAGGATAAATACGGTCAACTGGGATATAAGTGCATCCAGCCTTAAGTATCCCCAAAAGGGTTATCATCATATCAATATTGCGGTTCATTGATATGGCTATAAAATCCCCTTTTTTTACTTTCTTTTCTTCTAATAGATAATGAGCAAAACGGTTCGCCTTTTCATTTAACTCACCATAGGTAATCTTATCTTTTCTATCCCTCACAGCAATTCTTTCATAATTTGAAATTACAATTTTTTCAAATAGCTTAATTACAGATTGGTTACTCATTTGCAGACATCCCTCTTTAGAAATTTGTTTATACCTTCATAATGATAAGTTTTAAATTGTATTTAAAAGATTAAGTAACATTTTATACTTAAATATTTTAATCTATTAATGTAAAAAATCAACTACTAGTTTGATTAATTACTTAAATTCTCCTATAACCAATATAAAAAATAGGGTATCATCAAAGCATCCATTGTTCATGGTTAATCCCAACCAGATACCAAAGATTTTTTTTCTCTTCAAAAATCAATTTAATACTACTCCAATTACTATTTTGAGTGTCTTTGGATCTATTATCAGTTACCCGGTATTCAACGATAATCGCTTGGGGATATACTTCAAAATAATTACCAGTAATAAAGCTGGAATTATCAGCTTGATTGTATGTTATTTCACGGGTATCGGCATAAGCGCGATCATAAATATAAGTATTGTAATATTCTTCCGGATTAAGTTTTACCGGCATACCGTCCTCGTCACTATACCCCCATATTAACCGCTTTCTACTTTCAAAAAAGTGCTGTACCTGTCTGGAGCTAAATAATTGGTTTTTTTCCGGATCAATATAGGCAAAGGGAGCTAAACGAAGTCCTTTATCCGGATGAACTAATTTAGCCAGCCGCTCCATATCACCGGCCTTTAAAAATGATATTGCCGCTTTTTCACGGCCTGCCAATAATTCCTGGAGTGATTCGGATTTTTTATCAAGTTTGATTTCGGCAATGTTAACAGGCATTTTTTGCTTATTGCTTTTTAATACTTTAATTTCTTGTTTTAGTTTGGCAATCTGTCTTTCCAATCTTGTCCGTTCTTTTTTTATGACTGATTGTTGCCATAAATACACCTGACCGCCAACTGCAACTCCGGATATAATAATAACGATTATAATAATTAACCAAATTGATAAAATTTTTGAAAAAGATGATATTTCAATCTGATTTCGATTTTCCATCTTCTTCCTCCTAGATATCAAATAAGCTAAATTGATTATTCGACGATTGTTTCAGTAAACCTTTAAACATTAATATAAAAATACTTTTTTTGGAAATATATCATAGTTGTTTCTAAATTCATTTAAATAATCCATTAATATTACAAATAATCTTTTCTTTGGAATTTATTTTTGTTATAATCGAGTTAGCATTCGTTATACTTTTTTTGCAAATTTGTTAAGGAGGAATGCAGATGGCAGTTTTGGAAATACTTGAACATAAAGGCAAAAAAATCCATTATATGAACTTTTCAAGCTGTGATCGGAGAAGAATGGTAGCGGCAATCGAAGAAATAGAACCGCAGATTGAAAAAGAACCGGCAAACTCGATTTTGACTCTGGTTGATGTGGATGGTATTATCTTTAACACGGAAATTTTAAAAGCCTTTAAGGAATTTACCGAACATAATAAACCTCATGTCAAAGCCGGCGCCGTACTTGGCATTAAAGGAGTTCAAAAAATAGCTTATGATGCGGTAATGAGATTCTCTAACCGTAATCTCCCCATCTTTGAAACAATTGAAGAAGCCAAGGATTGGCTGGTCCAGCAATAAGGCAAGAGGCATGAGTATCAGCACCTAGTAACTTACTAATTTTTTAACTGCCTCTGTCCTCAATAAATTTTTAAATACATTTACTTCTTTTCTACATTTCTATGACAGGAAAAAGTTTTATCCCTGATATGGCAAATCCAATGTTAATTTGCATACCTTCTTTAAAATAACCGGCCTTTTTCCCTATAAAAGCGGTTATTTTTTTCTTTCCGGCCATTATTTCCAACCGGTAATGGGTTCCAAAAAACTCCACTGTTTGAAGACGACCTTTAAATAACAGTTCTTCTTCACTACTAATAATTATATCTTCAGGCCTAACCGAAAAGTAATATTCTCCATTATCAATACCTTCTATTGGCGATAGATACAGTGTGGTTTCATCATCGAACCATACTTTGACCTGATTTACTTCTTTCTCCAGCCTACAACTGATTAAATTTGTTTCACCTAAAAAACCGGCTACAAATTGATTGACCGGATTTTCATATACTTTCCGGGGAGTACCTGTTTGCAATATTTTCCCGTTTTGCATAACAGCTAACCGGTCCGATAAAGCCAAGGCTTCTTCTTGTTGATGAGTAACAAATATAGTAGTAAATCTTAGTTCTTTCTGTTTTTGACGGAGTTCCCGCTGAAGGTGGCGGCGTAAACTATAATCCAAAGCTGAAAAAGGTTCATCTAGGAGTAATACCAATGGTTCCGGCGCCAAAGCACGGGCAAAGGCTACCCGTTGCCGCTCACCTCCGGATAATTGTTCTATTTGCCGCTTAGCCAGGTTTTCTAATTCGAAAACACTTAATAATTCTTTAAGCCGTTTTTTTCGTTCATTAAAGGGTATTATAAGAATTTTTAAACCGTATTCAATATTTTCCTCAACCGTCAGATGCGGAAAAAGCGCATATTCCTGAAAAACCAGTCCCACCCTGCGCTTAGCCGGAGAAAAACTGGTAATATCAAACCCATTTAGTTTTATAAAACCATCTGCCGGTTCTTCCAAGCCGGCAATTAAGCGCAACAAAGTAGTTTTTCCGCAACCACTAGGACCCACTAACGAAAAAAACTCTCCTTCATCAACCCTTAATTCAGCCTGTAGTTGAAACTCCGGATATAATTTAGAAAAGTTAATATCTAAAAATGCTTCGTTCATTGAGAATCCTTTCTTTGATATTTAGTAATCAAGAGCCAGGAGACAGGAGTCGGTAAAATTTCTATCAATGCTCTGAGATTATTAAAAACGGCATCTTAAACTTCACTTTCACTACTGACTCCTAGCTCCTAAACTCCTGACTCCTGTTCTTAAAATTATTGACTCCTATTTTTTGAGGATCTTTGTTCAATTACAATAAACAAAAGTAACGAAAGCAGAATATAAATACTACCCAAAGCGGTAGCTTGAGCAAAACGATAGTGACCGATTAACTGGTATACTGCTAATGAAATAGTATTGACTTTTCCATTGCCAAGGACCAAAACCGAAGTTAAATCTCCTAAAGATAAGGCTATGGCATAGGCGAATGCCGTACCAACAGCCTTTTTCATCATTGGAAATTCTACTGTCCGAAAGATAGTTATAGGATTAGCACCCAAGGTAGCGGCAGCTTCCATCAATGAATCACCGAATTCATGACGGGCTGAACTTAGAATTGAATATACCAGTGGAAAAACTAAAAAAACTTGAGCCCAAACAATTAAAACCCAATTGGGAAGAGGTTTACCCAAAACAGCTATTCCGAAGGCAAAAGTTAGAAAAGAGATTCCCAATGGTAACTGGAACCAAATATCCAACCAGCCCCAAGAATTATTCCTCCGGTATCCGGCGGTAATATAAGCCAAACTTATGGAAATAACGGCTACAGTTAAGGCAATAAGCAAGCTAACGCCTATTAACTCCGGAAAATTAGTACCGACCGTAAACTTAAAACCTTCTTGAAAAAGTAGTCGATAATTATCTAAAGTTAGTTGAGTTCCGGCAAGTCCACTACTATTTAAAGAACGACTTAAAATGGTAATTAAGGGGCCGGCGAAGAAAACTGTTACTAATAATAAATAATTTTGAAATACCAAAGTTGCCAGAGGCCTTTTTTTCATACTTAACTTGGGCAATTCTCTATAAATATTGACTTGACGTTTATTTTTCCGGTTAAATATATTTTGGAGAAAAAGAACTCCGGCTAATAAAACAATTTGAACCGCCGCTATCATTGAAGCCCGGTCGAAATTCAACTTGTGATTATATTCGATATAGATTAAAACCTCGAAAGTCTTATAGAGATAGCCGCCAAGCACCAATACAATGGTAAAACTTAAAAAAGAATATAAGAATACCAACGCAAAAAGATAAGATATTGTCGGTAATAATAAAGGGATTGTTATCCGGCGTAAAGTGGCAAACACTCCAGCTCCAAGCACTTTGGACGCTTCCCGTAACCGGGGATCAATCCGTTCCCAGCTTTCACTTAAAAGTCGTAAACAAAAGGAAAAATTATAAAAAATATGGGCTAAGATAATACCCCAAAAACCGTATAAACTTTGAAATTGGAGCCCGCCATCCGGCGTTAGCCAACTTAAAAAATGGTTTAACAGTCCATTCCGACCATAAAAAACAATCATCCCAAGAACTACTAAAATACCCGGGAACATAAACGGAAGAATCATTATACTCCGAAGCAGCTTTTTCCCAGGAAATTCATAGCGGCCAAAAAAATAGGCGCCCGGAAAAGCCAGTAACAAACTACCTAGCGAGCTTATACAAGCCTCTTTTACTGAAAATGACAAGGTATTAAGAAAGACTTGGGAACTTAAAAATTCTCCGAATTGGCCTAAAGCGTTCCGGTGAAGGAACGCTTTAAAAAACACCACTAAAACCGGTAAATAGAATAAACTCAATATAAAACTATAAAAGATAATCTGCGGAATACGATTGTTTCTTCCATATAATGTAAAGACGTCGTTGAAATAGCCCGCACGCCTGACTCCTGACTCCTGACTCCTAAATTCCGCTTCTCTGATTGAGCGAATATCCCTATTCATTCATCACTTTTTCCCATTGGGACAACCAGTGTTCTAAATTCGCCTCTACCCGCTCCGGTTGTAAATTTAAAATTTTCTTTACTTTAGCGGCTACCCGGAAACTATCAGGCAGGGAAACATCGCTCCTTACCGGATACATGAATTGATTCTCCGGTATTAAACTCTGAAATTCAGGCGAAAGGATATATTCAATGATATTTTGCGCAGTTGTTCTATTGGGAGTTCCCTTAACAATACCGACCCCTTCTATCTGAGCATAGGCTGCCCCGTCAAGGACTAATGCCTTATATCTTTCGGTATGGTCATACAACAAATGGTAGACGGGACTGGAACCGTAAGTCAACACCAAAGGGGCTTCGCCATTAGTATACATTCCATATGCTTCATCCCATCCGGGAGTTATGGTCAAAAGGTTCTTTTTTAAGCCCCGCCAATAATCCAAGTAACCCGGATCACCGAAAAGTGCTACGGTTGTTAATAGAAATACTTGTCCCGGTGATGAAGTAAGCGGATTTTCAATAATTATTTTGCCTTGATAATATGGCAAGAGGAGATCCCGATGAGTTGAAGGGACCCGTTCCAGTTTTTCACTATCATAATTGAAGACGATATATCCAAAGTCAAATGGAATTAGCCGGTATTTTGGGTCGAAAACCAAATCGACCGGAATTTTGGCAGAGGCTTTCGGCTGGTATGAAAGAAATAAATCCTCCTTAACCGCTTTCATTAAGTAATTATTATCCAGACCAATAACCAGATCAGCTCCAGGATTCTTTTTTTCCCGGATTAGTTGATTAAATAACGGGCCGGTATCGGAGAATGAACGAAAATCTATTTGTACACCTGTGTGTTGGAAATGAGACTTAATATTATCAATCAGCTGAACCGGAAAACTGGAGTATGTATAAACGGTAACCGGCTTTTTGACTAATCCTGAAGAACAAGCTACTAAAAACAATAAACTAAATAAGATAAACACTGAATGTTTTTTCAATTTTAGCTCCTCCTAAAAAATTTATCTATGTGGAATGGTCAAAAACTAAAAACAATTTAAACACTGAGACACTGAGGCACAGAGAATATTTCCTAATGTTTTCTCAGTGTTTTTACTCCGTGTCTCCGTGCCTCTGTGTTAAATAATATCTTTTTCATTTCAATATAATTCGACCTCAACTATTCCATCTTGCGCCGGGAGCGTTCGGCCAAATAACGGTGGGCTTGGATGGTTTGTTGTTGATCATACCTGGTCGAAATAGCCACAACTGTTTCTTTGTTGTCATTGCCTTGAATCATTTCCATTAACCGCCTTTGAGCGCCCCACCAGGCGGCTACAACTGCGCGGAACATTGATAATTGGCCAAAAGAGGTACTTCTGAAGAATAATTCAATTAAAAAAAAGAATAATGCCGCCAATATAAAGAAATACCGTAAGGAGATCGACTCCCAAGACCATTCGGTTCTTGGCAGCTTGAGATTTTTTAATGATAATACCCGTCCGCCGGTAGTTGAACTTATCTGTCCTAAAGTAGCCAAATCGGGTCCTAATAATTGCAATTCATTACCTGGTGGATTCCAGGCCCAACCGGTAGCCCAATTGCCCAGTTGATCGAAGATCTCTAAAAATTGCAGTCCGGTTTCGGTTAATGGGAGAACTGCTTCATAATGCCCGGGCGCTGTTTCATTTAACATAAATGATTGTTTGGAAGTATTACTGGTCCGGCCGGTTAAGTGTAATCCGGTTCGTAAACGCCGGTCCGGCCCGAGCGCTTCAACTACCACTCTAATGGTTGAGGCCTCAACCTTTGCCTCCACTCTCAAACCACTATCAACTGTAGTTCGTTCTATAAAACGAAGTAACTGCCCCCATATCCGATTGTAAGACTTTGTACCAACCCAGGCTGTCAACCAACGGTAACCGGAATCACCGGTAAAAACAGCAACTTTTCCATTGCCATACCTCCAAGCTGCCAGTAACGGGTCCTTTTTCCCTACTTCAAAGTAAACAGTGGCTAAACTCTTCGGTTTAGTAATCAAATAGCCTTTCACCGGAAGATTCTGTTGGTTTAATCCTTCCAGAAAAGAAGCTTTAGTTTTAAGGACGGGATAAAAATCTCCTTCCTGAATTAGATCCCGGGTTACTCTAATGGTTTCTTTCCGAATAACTTGAGGTATTTGATCAATATTGGCCCGATAATATTTCCCATCTCCCCAGCGAGAGATATCCCGTAATAATTCCTCATTAACTTCCTCTCCAACTCCGATTGAAGTAATCGAGACGCCAATCGATCGAAGCCTGCGGCAAAGAGCTTGGAAGTCACCGATATTAGTTTGCCCATCAGTTAATACAACCATATGACGACGAACCGGGCCGGGATTACCAAATCCGCGAATTACTTCCTCAAAAGCGGAAGCCATATCGGTTCCTCCGCCTTCAGGCACTTTTGACAAAGAATTGATTATGGCTTCCCGGTTGGTGGCCGGAGAAAAAGGAACCACCCAAGTAGGTTTCATATCAAATGATAAAATACCCACTTCATCTTGGGGGTTTAATTCTTTGACTGCCGACGCTACTCCTTGCATCGCCGCTAATTGTTTGGAAGTTTTTCCAACCATCTCCGACATTGAACCGGAGTGATCAATCACAAAAAGAATACTGGCCCGGTTAAAGAAAATACGCTGCCGGGTGTCGGTTTCAACCGGTAGAATATCTTCAAGCGGAGTTGCGTAATATTCACCCCGTCCCAGGGAAGAATCTCCTCCAATTAACAATAAGCCGCCTCCACCGGAGACATAACTTTTAATGACCTCTTGCTGTTTGGTAGAGAAGTTGGTAGCCGGTACATTATCTAAAATAACCGCCGCATAACCAGTTAAATTTTGAATATTTTCCGGTATTTCTTCCGCCTTACAACTCTCTACCGACATACCTTGAGTACGTATAGTATCAGTTAAAGGCGAATCATATTTTTGATTCCTAATTAATAATATCCGGGCTGGTCCGCTCACTCTGGCTACTCCACTGGTATTTGCCGCTGTTATTGACTGGCCCTTATCGGTGAAAACTTCTATATCAACTTGATGCATTCCCGGAGTCTCAATCGCGAACGGAATGGGAACCGTACTATTTCCCGGCGCCAGTTTTAGACCGAGTTCTTTATAGTTACGGCCGTGTATTTTTATTAAAGCTGTTATA
>JAEYRX010000059.1 GCA_023435225.1 Bacillota bacterium | reverse complement strand
ATTACCAGAACCTTACTCTCCAAAAGAAAAAAACGATGGTTGTATGTACTATTTTTGGATATATATTACTTATGCTTTTTTATGAGTTGGGTTGACTTTGGAAAATTAATTTAATGCAACGCTAGTGCTAATATTTAGATTATATATCTTTTTATTGTAAAGAGTTTTTTTATGATATAATTTTTACATTGTGAAAAAAACATTTGAAAATTAAAAACGGGAGTGATTCGATGCCGGAATTAACAAGTAGTGTAAAAATTCCTAGTGATTATTCTTCAAAGTTGTCATTAAAAGAAACAGAAATTGCGATTAAAAAAATTAAAGACTACTTTGAACTTTCTTTAGCTCAGTCTCTGAACTTAACTAGAGTATCTGCTCCTTTATTTGTAAAACCTGAATCCGGATTGAACGATAATTTAAATGGTATTGAAAGACCGGTTGATTTTGATTTAAAGGCGATAAAAGGTGAAAAATGTGAGATTGTACAATCTTTGGCTAAATGGAAAAGGCTGGCCTTGGCTAAATACGGTTTTAAGCCTGGGGAAGGTCTTTATACCGATATGAATGCAATCAGACGTGATGAAGAACCGGATAATCTACATTCAATTTATGTAGATCAATGGGACTGGGAGATTATTATTAACAAAGCGGAGCGGACTGAAACAACTCTAAAATCGATTGTTAAAAAAATATATAATTCAATCAAGGATTGCGAGAATTATATTTGTAAATTATATCCCATATATAAAAAAGCTTTACCAAAAGAAATATTTTTTATTACCACGCAGGAACTCGAGGATATGTATCCAAAACTTACACCTAAAGAAAGGGAAAATGAAATTGCCAGATCTAAAGGGGCGGTGTTTCTTTTAAAAATCGGTGGAATATTACAATCAGGAATTAAGCATGATGGACGGGCGCCTGATTATGATGACTGGAATTTAAACGGAGATATAATACTATGGTATCCAGTATTAAACCAAGCATTTGAAATCTCTTCCATGGGTATTCGGGTCGGGGAGGAGGAGCTACTTAATCAATTAAAGGCTTCCAATTGTGAAGAACGATTGGAAATGCAATTTCACCAGGATTTGTTAAACGGTAAACTCCCTTATTCGGTTGGCGGAGGCATTGGACAATCCAGGCTTTGTATGTATTACTTGCAGAAAGCCCATATCGGAGAGGTGCAATCTTCCATTTGGCCTGAGGAAATGATTAAGGAATGTGAAGCCGCTAATATTTTCTTATTATAATTTAAGGGAGTTTCATAATTACCTTTATTCAATTTTGAATACAATATATAGTGAAAAGCCCAGATGTATCTATCAATATATTTTGTTCAAATGTCAAATTTTTTAATTATGAAAACCCCTCAATTTAATAAATTAACGCTTTAGTAAGCTATTTTCTTGAAATGTTTTTCTTTGTGTCTCCGTGTCTCTGTGGCCTATAAATCAGACACAGAGACACAGAGTTATTAAAATAATTTTTTAACATATTTAATACTGGAGGGGCATTGATGGAGAATGTGATTATTAAAAAGGTTTTCCGGGAAACGGCTAATTATCTAAATAAAGAGATTAATATTTCCGGATGGGTAAGAACTCTTAGAGATTCAAAGACATTCGGCTTTATTGAGCTTAATGACGGCTCGTTCTTTAAGAATCTTCAAGTGGTTTTTGATGACTCATTAGAGAATTTTAATGAGGTAGTTAAGCTCTCGGTAGGAGCGGCAATCGAAGTCCAAGGTGAATTGGTTGAAAGTCCCGGCGCTAAACAGCCGTTCGAATTAAAAGCAACCGCCATTGAAATCGCCGGCGCGTCAACTCCAGATTATCCTTTACAAAAAAAGAAACATTCATTTGAATATTTACGTACCATAGCTCATTTACGCCCCCGGACCAATACTTTTGCAGCGGTATTCCGGGTTCGTTCCCTTACAGCTTACGCCATTCATCAATTTTTCCAGGAACGTAACTTTGTTTATGTGCATACACCGATTATAACCGGTAGCGACTGTGAAGGCGCCGGCGAAATGTTCCGCGTCACCACACTGGACTTAAATAACCCTCCAAAATCGGAGGATGGTAAAATTGATTGCAGCCGGGACTTTTTTCAGAAAGAAACCAGCCTTACCGTCAGTGGTCAATTGAATGTTGAAACCTTTTGCCAAGCTTTCCGCAATGTCTATACCTTTGGGCCGACTTTTAGGGCTGAAAATTCCAATACTCCCAGACATGCGGCGGAATTTTGGATGATCGAGCCGGAGATTGCTTTTGCCGACTTGAACGATGATATGGATCTGGCTGAAGATATGGTTAAATACATTATACGCTATATATTGGAAAAAACTCCTGAAGAAATTGATTTTTTCAACAGCTTTATTGATAACGGATTACGAGAAAGGTTAACTAATATCATCAATTCCGATTTTGGCCGGATAACTTATACCGAAGCCATCGACCTGTTAAAAAAGGATAACGCATCATTTGAATATCCGGTAGAGTGGGGAAAAGATCTTCAAACCGAACACGAAAGATATTTAACGGAAAAGATTTTTAAGAAACCGGTTTTTGTCATTAACTATCCTAAAGAAATCAAAGCATTTTATATGCGGTTGAATGATGACCAAAAAACAGTCGCTGCGATGGATTTATTGGTACCGGGAGTAGGGGAAATCATCGGTGGTAGTCAAAGAGAAGAACGGCTGGATGTTTTGGAACGAAGAATGAACGATTTAGGATTGAACAAAGAGGATTATTGGTGGTATCTGGATATCCGGAAGTATGGCGGGACGAAACATGCCGGCTATGGTTTGGGTTTTGAAAGGATAATTATGTATTTAACCGGAATGACTAATATCCGGGATGTGGTCCCATTCCCTAGAACTACCGGTTCGGCGGAGTTTTGATATGGTCAAAGCTGTTTTGTTTGACTTTGATTTCACTTTAGCCGATTCTGCCGGAGCAATAGTGGAATGTCTTGGTTATGCTTTGAAACAGTCCAATTTAAAGGTTCCTACAAGAAAATTAATGCTTTCCACCATCGGAATGACGCTCCCGGATACTTTTAAGCTATTGGCCCCGGGAGCCGACTTCCAGGAACTAGTGAAGCTGTTCAAAGAACGAGCCGACCAGATAATGGTAGATCGGACTCAACTATACAAAACCGTAGCTAATATAATTAAGTTAATAAAAGGACATGGAGTTTCGCTCGGTATTATTTCAACCAAATACCGTTATCGGATTGAAGAAGTATTGGAACGAGAAAAATTATTGCCATATTTTGATATTATCATCGGCGGTGAAGATGTAATCAACCACAAACCGGACCCCGAAGGATTAAATTTGGCCATCCGGCAGCTACAATGTGCAAATGACTCCGTAATTTATGTCGGAGACAGTATTATCGATGCCATGACCGCCCATGCCGCCAAGGTCAGATTCGTAGGAGTCACTACCGGAACAACCCGAAAAAAAGATTTTCAAAGCTTCTACCCTATAGCGGTAATTAACAATCTGGCCAAGTTGGCGAAACTAATTGAGCAAACTGTGGCATGATTGTAGCAATTAGCAAATTTATCATCAATTGGTCCTGGCTCTCATAGTTGACAAATTGTTTCGAAAGGAAACCGGGCGAATATCTAGAAATCGCATTCTACGACATATATAAACAAAAAAGGAGTGCGATCATATGAAGAAAATATTCGCAGTTATCACTGTAACAACGGTTTTTCTTTTCCTAATATCCGGAGCAGTTTTCGCTAATGAATTAACCCTTCAAGCGGAAAATGGTAAAATTCTTGATCCTGCCGGATTGGGTTTTGAAATGAAAGGGATCTATACCGGACGTACTGCTAATGCTGAAACAACATCTCCGTCATACCAAGCTCAATTGAGTTATGGAATCGCCCCGGCAATTACACTCTCCGGTCAATTCTCCAGTGATTTTAAGAATAGTGATTCCGGTCAAATAATGTTAAAAGCCTTATTTAGTCCCAATAATGTTGGAAACGGTTATACCATTTATACTGATTATGATTTTCAAAATTCTAAAATTGCCGACTATGGTATTTCTTTATGGTACAATGCTAAATTTTTATATGCCTTTACAAACCTTGAGGCCAGAACCTCTCTTCCGGGAAGGCCTTCCGCTTTGGTATTAACTCCGGGAGCAAATATTAGACTTGGTTCAAGATTAAGAATCGGGGGCGAAGTTGAAATTAAACCGGAGAATTGGCAACCCCAAGAGTTGCGGGCCGGTGTTAATTATTATTTCAGCAAACAAATAGCTGCTAAGTTTACTATTGGAAATGGAATGGCCGATCAATCAAATAGAGAATATACTCTTGGATTAATTGCCGAATTATAAAAAAACGCCGCAAGGCGTTTTTTTATGAGTGGGTTTAATCAAACAAAACACTAACGGATATATCTTGGTGTATTCGGCGAATAGCGTCTCCTAAAAGGGGAGCGACTGATAATACAGTGAATTTTGGAAGAATTTTATCCGGAGTGAGTGGGATGGTATTGCTAACCACCACTTCTTTAATAGCCTCATGGCTTAATCTTTCCATCGCCGGAGGTGAAAATATACCATGGGTCGTCAGCAGGTGAATTTCCGGTTTGGCGTTATGCTCCAATAATGTGTCAACTACCTGCATAATACTGCCGGCAGTATCTACCATATCATCAATAATAATTGGAGTTTTATTTTCAACTTCACCGATAAAGAATTTTATTTCAGCCACATTAGGCGCCGGTCGACGTTTATACATTACACCCAAAGGCATGTCTAATCGGGTGGCGAGTTTTTCCGCTTTCTTGACGCTTCCGGCATCAGGGGCAATGATTACACCGTCGGTTATCTTTTTTTGCTTTATATATTGAGCCAACATTGGAAGCGCAGTCAAATGATCAACCGGAATATTAAAAAAACCTTGTATAGCCGGAGCATGTAAATCCATGGTAATAACCCGGTCGGAACCGACAGTGGAAATTACATCAGCTAACATTCTGGCGGTAATCGGTTCGCGGGGAGCCGACTTTTTCTCTTGACGGGAATAACAGTAGTAAGGAATTACAGTAGTAATCCGACCGGCTGAAGCTCTTTTTAGAGCGTCGATCATTATTAATAATTCCATAATTGAGTCGTTGATATTGTTAACATTATTGGAAAAAGACTGAACAATAAAGACATCCGAACCGCGTATGCTTTCCAAAAACCTGACGTATATCTCACCGTTGGCGAATTTGGAGGTATTGACAGCTCCTAATTTAATCCCAAGATAATCGGCGATCTCTTGCCCGAGCATAGGATTAGAAGTTCCGGAAAATATTTTTAATTGGCCATATTGAGACATTACAATACCTCCACTATTATTGGTTTATAAATAATAATTATATAAAGAAGTATCTAGACTCTAAGTATTGGTATATAAGGGAGTAAGTTTTAGAGGTTAAAATTTTGTTAATTAGACAAAACAAAAAAGACCCTGAGGTCTTTTTTAGTTATATTTAAATTGCTCTTTGAACTTTGTTAGAGCGCAAACACCGAGAACAAACACGAACCCGTTTTTTTACTCCATCAACCACGGCATGCACCGAACGAATATTGGCTTTCCAACGACGGTGTGTTTTAATATTAGAATGGCTGACTAAATTGCCGGTTTGATAATCTTTGCCGCAAACACTACAACGGTTAGACACAAGAACACCTCCAAAAAGAATAACAATATCATGAGCAAAATCATTTTACCACAAACATAAAGGACTGACAAGTAAAAGTTTGATAAAGACAATTATTAAACTCCCTCATTTGAATAAACTATTACTATAGGTCTTATGAAATTTAAGAAGGAATTTTTAATAAGAATAACGAACTTTTGCTTACTATATATAGCTCTATGAATTTAAATGAGGCGAGTAATTAATATATATATGGAGGTTTTTTTAATGATAACCAAAGACACCCGTATAATTGATGCTTTACAATTAAGCCCTGATGTTGCGGGAGTTTTTGAACGGTTTGGTATGGGTTGTATCGGTTGTATGGGAATAACCATGGAAACTATTGAAAACGGGGCTAAAATGCACCACATATTAATAGATGAATTATTAAAAGCGTTAAATGAAATTCTTCCTGAAGATGCTGGATGAATACATGAATTTAATTCAACTTATATTTGAAGGAAATTTTCATTTGTTCTCGAATTTTAATATTTTGGGGATTATTTTTTTGGTAAAAACAATAAAAACCAGTAGAAATAGAGTTTTTTAAGCTTGGCTTTTCAAACTTAAGGAGGTAAAAGAGTGGCTGAAACGTCTAATTCCACACTTAATCAGTCTCTTGGGGCTATCAACATTTCTCCCAATGCCATTAGTATGGTTGCCGGTATAGCAGCGTTACAGTGTTTTGGTGTAGTTGGTATGGCTTCGCGTAATATCCAGGATGGGCTCTCGGAACTCTTGACCGGGAAAGATAATTTAACTAAAGGGATCGAAGTTATTATTGATGATGAAATTATTGAGGTTGATTTGTACATCATTGTAGAATTTGGAGTCAGAATCAGAGAAGTAGCCCGGAATGTAATTGAAAACGTGAAATATGCTTTGGAAACACAGTTTGGCTTGCAGATTTCCAAAGTTAATGTTATTGTACAAGGGGTCCGTATTAATAAAAATTAGTATAATTATTTTTAAAATAGGATTCAGCTAATTATCCTAATTCTTCAAAAACTATGCCCACGGTTCATCTTGAAGAATATGGAATAATTCCAACTTTATTGATGGTATTTATTAAGGAGGCGTAATTTTGCAACCAGATGTTATAGATGGAGTCTTATTAAAAAAATTATTGGCTTCAGGTACTAATTGTTTATATGCCCATAAAGCAGAAGTTGATGCTTTAAATGTTTTTCCGGTTCCCGATGGTGATACTGGGACCAATATGTTTCTAACGTTTCAATCCGCATTACGTGAAGTTAATAATAATTCTTCAAATAAAATTAATGAAATACTAGATGCTGCCGCTTATGGCGCTTTAATGGGCGCCCGGGGAAATAGCGGTGTTATAGTTTCACAATTTTTTCGCGGTTTTGCAAAAGCAACGCCTAAAGGGATTAAAAATCTTGCAAAACTGGAATTTGAGAAAGGGTTTAACGGCGCTTCGGTATTATGTTTTCAAGCTGTCCGGCAACCGGTTGAGGGAACAGTTTTAACTGTTATTAAGGAAATTGCCAAGCATGCTACTGACAATTTAACAGATTCTTCTGATCTAACTAGTTATCTTAATGACATCTATGAATATGCCAATCAAGTATTGGCTCGTACTCCGGAAATGTTGCCGGTCCTGAAAAAAGCCGGAGTTGTTGATGCCGGGGCTCAAGGATTAGTATATTACTTAAAAGGAATGATCCAATATTTAAATGGAGAAGTAACTGATTCACCCACTGTATTTGATAATTCCAAAAAAGTTATAAGTATTACATCTTATACGGATAATGAAGCTTTTCCCGATACGGAAATTAATTTTCAATATTGTACTGAATTTATTCTAAAAGGCAAACAATTAGATCTGGAACACATTAAAAATAGTCTGAGCCCTCATGGTGATTGCCTATTAGTAGTTGGTGATGAAAACAATACCAAAATTCATATCCATACTAATAATCCAGGCATAATTCTTGACTTTGCCGTAAGGTTAGGGGATTTATCAGAAATTCAAATTAATAATATGGTCGAACAAAGTCAGCAAAGGTTAGCACAACAATTAGTCGATAACAATCCTAACCGGCAGATCGGAGTTGTGGCTGTAACCGCCGGTGATGGTTTGGAACGGATTTTTCGCAGTTTAGGGGTTCAGAGCATTGTAAACGGTGGCCAAACAATGAATCCTAGTATTGAAGATTTAACTAAAGCAGTTTCCCAGCTATCAGCTTCAAAAATTATTATCCTACCAAATAACAGCAATATTATCATGACAGCCAATCACGTTCCCCAAATAATCACCGACAAACAGATAAAAGTTATTCCCACCCAAACGATACCTGAAGGTTTAGCCGCAATGATGAGTTTTTCCGATGACAAACCTTTAGAAGAAAACGCAGAGTTAATGACTGAAAAAAGCGGCGTTATAATTACTGGAGAAGTAACCTATGCTGTTCGTAACTTCCAGCTTAATGAGAAGGAAATTAAAGAAGGCGATATTATCGGTTTAATAAATGGAGATATTACAACCTTCGGTGATTCACCGGAAACGGTTGTTGAAAATACTTTAAAGACTATTCCGGAAGCTAATAGCGGTCTGATTTCCGTTTATTATGGCAGTGATATTACCGCAATTACAGCTCAAAATTTATTAAATAAATTGGAAGAGAGTTTCCCGGAGGCGGAAATCGAATTATATTATGGAGGGCAACCACTTTATTATTACCTAATATCAGTTGAATAGATAATGTATAATATTAACTGAAATTTAGTTCATATTATGAATCAAGGAAACATATTCCTGCACATCCGGACAATTTAGCGCAAGCAAACTATTCTAACCAACCAGTTATCTAAGGAGAGAACAGATGAGAGTTAAAATCGTTACTGATAGTACCGCTGATTTACCACAGAAATTAATTAATGATCATAATATTTCAGTTGTTCCCCTCAATGTTCACTTTGGTGAAGAAGTCTATAAAGACGGTGTTGAAATATGGAGTCACGAGTTTTATAATCGCTTAAGAAATGAACCGGTATTACCAAATACATCACAACCAGCCCCGGGCGAGTTCTTAACTACTTTTCAAAAAATAGCCAAGCCGGGGGATACTATTATTTGCATCCATATCTCCTTGGAGATGAGTGGAACAGCGGACTCAGCCAGATTAGCCGCTCAAATGTTGGGTGAGGAATATCGGGTTGAAATAATTGATTCCCGTTACGTTTCCATGGCGTTGGGATTGATTGTCTTGAAAGCCGCCATTTTAGCAGAACAAAATGCGGCCCCGGAAATAATTATCGAAAACATTAAACAAGCTCAAAAAGATGTAGAGATTTATTTTACCCTTAATAGTCTGGAACATCTAAATCGCACTGGACGAATTGGTAGAGCATCAACTTTATTAGGGAGTTTACTTAATATTAAACCATTACTTTCTATAAGAGATGGAGTAATAATACCAGTTGAAAAGATCCGGGGTAACTTTCAAAAAGTCGCCTCTTTGATGGTTGAAAAATTAGCGCATAGATACGGTAAAACGCCTCTGATTTCTAGCATTGTACATACGGAATTACCTGAACAAGCTCTTATTCTTCAAAAAATTGCTGAAGAACGTCTAAATATTGTGGAATCTTATCCGGGAATAGTCGGTCCGATTGTTGGTTCTCATGCCGGTCCTACTACTATCGGTATCATTACCTTACCGGCAACATGAGAGTAATAGCCGGAAAATATAAAAGACGCAATTTAAAAGGCCCTAAACATGAAGGATTAAGGCCGACAGCCGATAGGGTAAAAGAGGCTCTTTTTAACATTATCGGAGTTAAGGTAGATGGAGCCGATTTGCTCGATCTGTTTGCCGGAACTGGTTCTATTGGTATTGAGGCTTTAAGCCGGGGAGCTAATTCAGTTGTCTTTTCAGATAGTAATGCCGCCAGTATTAAAATATTAAGAGAAAACTTGACAATATTGGACCCAAATGAACAGGTCCGGGTTATACCTTTTCCAGCGGAAAGAACTTTAGAATTATTATCCAAAGAGGGAACCCGATTTGATTTAATTTTTTTGGATCCGCCTTTTCAAGCCGGATTACTTCCAAAAACAATAGACAGTATTGTAGCAAAGAAATTATTAAAAAACGATGGAATTTTGGCTGTGGAACATCCAAAACAAATTTCAGTCTCCCATTCAGAACTTAATCTATATTTAGGCCGAAATTATGGTGATATTAATTTATCTTTCTTTCAAAAAATCAATTGACAATTTATCTCCAATCAATGATAATTTACAAATATATAAGTTGAATTAAATTTCTAATATACATCATGTCCCTAGAACAATCCATGATGAGAAACTAATGAATTTAATTCAACTTACTACAGCTGTAATAGTATGAAGTAAATTCTTTTTTGGTTTATTTGCATTTGGCTTTAAGAATGCAAATGCTTAGGATAAAAAATTTACTTCATACTATATAAAAACAAGAAGAACGGTAGGTATTATATATGCAGTCGCAAGAAGAAAAAGCTGTTTGTCCGGGTAGTTTTGACCCAATAACCAATGGCCATATTGATATTATTGAAAGAACAGCTCAGTTATTTCCCAAAGTTGTAGTAGCTGTTTTGGAAAATCCAAATAAAAAACCGATCTTTACTTTAGAGGAACGGGTTGAATTAATAAAGTCAGCCATCAGTCATTTGCCAAATGTTGAAGTTTTTTGTTTCAGCGGCTTATTAGTGGATTTTGTTCGTCAGATCAGCGGAAGTGTCATAGTTAAGGGTTTACGAGCTATATCCGATTTTGAAATCGAATTTCAGATGGCTTTAAATAACAAACGAATGGCTCCGGAGATTGAAACAATGTTCATGATGACCAAAAATGAGTATTCATTTTTAAGTTCCAGCATGATAAAAGAGTTGGCGGCTTTTGGCGGTGATATTCACGAATTGGTTCCAGCTCAAGTAGAAAGCGCTTTACGGAAAAAATATAATTCATTGTAGGTGTAATCGAAATGCCGAAAATAAATCTATTATTACTCTTAGATCATCTGGAAAAAATGGCGACTACTAATTTTAAATTAGCCGGTAAAGTCTGGATTGACAAAGAAGAGCTTGATGAACTTATTAAAAAAATCCGGATCGCTTTACCGGATGAGATCAAAGAAGCGGAATGGGTATCGCGGGAAAAAGAGCGTTATTTGGCCCAAGCACAAGATGAAGCCAAACGGATTTTAAAAGAAGCTGAAAATTACGCCGAAAGATTAGTCCGCGAAGACCAGATTACAATCAGAGCTGAAGAAGACTCCCGCCGAATCATTAACGAAGCTAAACGGACTGCTATGGAAATTGAATCAGATGCATTGCAATATGCTAATCAAATTTTGGAACAATTAGAAGAAAGCTTGGACCGAACCCTTAAAGTAGTCCGGAAAGGCCGGGAAGAATTACTTAATAAATATCAAGTTTGAGGTACATTATGAACCAGAAAAAAATTTCGATTGCTATTGACGGTCCGGCTGGTTCCGGTAAAAGTACTATTGCCAAGTCGGTTGCTTTACGTTTTGGATATATATATATTGATACTGGAGCGATGTATCGTGCTATAACTTTAAAAGCTTTGCGAAATAGTATATTATTAACCGACAATCAACAATTAACCAAATTAGCCCAGGATACGGAAGTTTATTTGGAATATGAATATATAACAGATGGAAGCATTCTTCATGTAATTATGGATGGTCTGGATGTTAGTGAAGAGATCAGAACTTTGGAAGTAACTAATAATGTTTCAGTAGTTGCAGCGGTTGCCGGGGTAAGAGAAGCCATGGTTAGCCTACAAAGAAATATGGCTAAGACCGGCGGGGTAGTGATGGACGGCCGAGATATAGGAACCATAGTCCTTCCTAAAGCTGAATTGAAAATTTTTCTTACAGCTTCGGTAACAGAACGAAGCAAAAGACGTTGGTTGGAACTAAAGGAAAAAGGAATCGAAGTCGAACTTGAGACGTTGGAAGAACAAATCAGGCAAAGAGATTATTATGATAGTCACCGGGAAATTAACCCTTTACGTCAGGCAAAGGGAGCTATACTTTTAGATACTACTAATCTAAATATTGACCAAGTTGTTTCCAAAGTTGTTGAATTGGCTGTTGCCAAAGGGGCAAAATTATTAATATGCAAATTATTATAGCTAAAACAGCGGGTTTTTGTTTTGGAGTAAAACGGGCTTTGGAATTGGTACAAGACGCATTAAAATCCAAGCAAACCCCCATTTATAGTCTAGGTCCTTTGATTCATAATCCGGGAGTAGTTAAAGAACTCTCCGATAATGGATTAAATGTAATAACAGAATTAAAGGATATTAATACGGGCAGAGTCGTTATCAGATCTCATGGAGTTGGACCCCAGATTTATAAGAAAGCCTTGGCCAATAACCTGGAAATTATTGATGCCACTTGTCCCTTTGTTAAAAATGTTCAGCAACTGGCGATTCTTTTAAAAGAACAATGTTATCAAGTAATTATTGTCGGAGAAAAAGACCATGCCGAAGTCAAAGGGGTGCTTGATTCAATTGACGGAGATGCATTGGTCGTTAATGATGTTACTGAGCTTGATAGCGAAAAAATAGCTCCCAAAATCGGCATCATAAGTCAAACCACCCAAGATATTGAAAATTTTCAAAAAATTGTAACTGAAATAATATCCTATTCAAAAGAAATCCGGATTTTTAATACAATTTGTTCAGCTACTTTACAGCGGCAACAAGAAGTTGCCGAATTAAGTACCCAAGTGCAGTTAATGATAGTGGTTGGAGGTAAGAATTCCGCTAATACAAACCGTCTGGCTGAGATAAGCCGCAACAATAAATGTCTGACTTATCAAGTCGAATCTCCGGATGAATTACAAAAAGATTGGTTTAATAATGTTAAGATTGTGGGAGTAACTGCCGGTGCATCTACTCCTGATCAGCAAATAAATTTAGTTGTAGATAGAATAAATCATTTAGGAGGTAATTGAACGTTGATTGATGTTAATCAAAATAATCAGCAAGTACTCGAAGAAGAAAAATTAGATTATGAATGGCCGGAAGATCGATTTAAAGAGCTAAAAGAAGGCCAAATTATTGAAGCGAAAGTAATTATTGTCCGGGATGATGCGGCTTTTCTCGATATCGGCGGTAAATCCGATTTGGTAATTCCGGTTGCGGAATTATCTACAGAACCGGTTTCCT
Organism: Bacillota bacterium; assembly: GCA_023435225.1. Classification (GTDB taxonomy): domain Bacteria; phylum Bacillota; class UBA4882; order UBA8346; family UBA8346; genus UBA8346. The sequence goes on along the minus strand of JAEYRX010000059.1, from coordinate 33,616 downwards.
CCGCTAAGGAAATTGTTAAAAACGGTGATATAATAAGGGTAATGGTCACCAGAACAGGGGATGAGGATCGGATATTGTTGTCCAAGCGGTTGGCCGATCAAGAACAGGTATGGTTACAACTGGAAGAAACTTATAAACAAGGAACGACTCTTACCGGAACGGTATCTGATGTAGTAAAAGCAGGATTAAACGTTAATTTAAATGGGATCAGATCTTTTATGCCGGCTTCACAGTCCGGGCAGTCTGATAATTTAGAATCATTGATTGGTAAGAGTTTTCCAGTTAAAATTTTAGAATTTGATCGTTCTAAAAAACGGGTATTAGTTTCCCGAAGAGTGCTGATTGAAGCAGAAAAACGAAAAGCTGAAGCCGAATTTTTTAGTTCCATCAAAGAAGGTGAACGATGGAACGGTACGGTAACCAGGCTTACCGATTTTGGCGCTTTCGTAGATTTAGGTTCCGGTATTGAAGGTCTGATTCATGTATCCGAGATGAGCTGGATGCGGGTTAAATCTCCCAAAGAACTTCTTAAAGAAGGCGACCAGGTTGAAGTTCTGATTATTAAAGTTGACCAAGGAAAGAAAAAAATCTCATTATCATTAAAGCAGCTTAAGGTTCATCCTTGGCAAGAGGCAATTGTTAATTTTAAAGAGAGCGCTGTGTATCCCGGTACGGTAGTACGGCTTGAACCGTTTGGCGCTTTTGTCCGTTTAGCTCCCGAGATAGACGGTTTAGTGCATATCTCCCAAGTATCCGATAAACGAATTGCCAAACCTGAAGAAGTACTTTCAATCGGTCAGGAAGTTAAAGCTAAAATTTTAAAGATCGATTCCGCCAACCGGAAAGTATCTTTAAGTTTAAATGAAGTAGAACAGGACCAGGAAAAAAAGGAACTCCAAGATTATTTAAAATCTCAAGGTGATACCGGTATAACGCAGAATCTAGGAGATTTTTTTAAGAAGTGACCAGTAGTTTAGGAGTCATGAGCCAGTAGTGTAAGTGAAGTTCAGAGGGCTTTTAAAATCTACATTACCTCGTCTAATCTTAAATAACTGGAGTTTGTTCTTAATAATTTAAACCCTTTGATAGGCTTCAAAGAATTTACGGAGCCCGTGAAAACGAGGTTTGGAAAGATTTTTTACATCAGCCCAGGGGTTTAGCCCTGGGTGATGAAATGACAAACGATTTTTTAAAGACCCTAATAACACATAGCTTCGAAGCAATAATTATAGCGCCTCCAGACCCCTGAATACTATAGGCATAAAATTAATTTAATTTATAAAGACCAACTATTCCCAACAATAGTTGGTTTTTTTTATAGTTTGATTTTCTTTCCTCACATTTACCAGCATAAGCAATTTATTGCCAGGAAAACCTATCGGTATAACAATTGATGTTGGTTATGGCGAAGGAGGTAGGAAAATGACTGGAATTGTTTTGTTGGTATTGGTCAGTATTTTAATATTTTTAGGTCTGGCGCATCGGGTTTTAGACCGGTTATATTTGAGTGATCGTGGTGGCCTCTTATTTATTGGCGGATTAATTGTTGGAAGTTTTATTGATATACCGGTTTGGCGAAGTCCGGCAGTAACTTTAAATGTTGGTGGAGCCATTGTTCCGTTAATTTTAGCTCTGTATGTTTTATTTAAAGCCGGATCCGGAAAAGAGTGGCTTCGTTCAATTATCGGAATTGTCGTCACTACTGTTGTACTATATGGCGTAAACAAACTGTATCCTTTTGACACCCATGCCGGATTTATTGAACCGCAATATTTATGGGCGATAATCGCGGGAATAATCGCATATATTGCTGGAAGATCCCGTCGCTTAGCATTCATTATCGGTATTTTAGGTGTATTATCCATGGATATTGTTCATATTTTTGAGGTTTGGGGTACTAACATTCCGACCAAAATAGGAGGAGCCGGAGCTTTTGATACTTTGGTAATAGCCGGAATTTTAGCAGTTTTACTGGCGGAACTTATTGGAGAAAGCCGGGAAGCATTACAAGGAGGACCAGCCGGTAAGGGTCGTCCCGAAGAATTGATGGAAGCGCTAGACCATCCCGAAGGAGCAACTAATAATGATAATAAAAAAAAGGAGGGAAAAAAATGAAACATTTAATATATACCAGCGGTTTTTCACTCTTGATTTTGCTTTTTATCGCCGGAATAGTATCAGCAGAAACCGAGTTAAATGATAAATACTATACCTTGAAAGAAAATCGCGGTAAAATTATTGCCCGTACCGCTCATCAGATTGCCATTGGAGACGAATACTTAAACAGCGCTAATGACCTTTATAAAGTAATCCGGATTAAAGACAATCAAGCAATTGTGAAATTAGTCAAACACGAAAAATTGACAGCTTCCACCTTAACTAGATTTCAGCAATTTTGGAGTAGTTTGTTCAATTTAAGTTTTTTATCAGGAGAAGTAAAAGGAAAAGGACCGATTGGGATTTATCATACCCATTCAGATGAATCTTACGTCAAAGGGGATGGGGCTTCCAGCAAAAAAGGAAATGGCGGTATTTTTCAAGTAGGAGAAGTACTAGCCAAAGCCTTTGAAGAAAATGGAGTTCCGGTTGTGCACTCAAAAACTCCTCATGATCCTCATGATGCAATGGCTTATGACCGTTCGCGAAGAACTGCTGTTCAATTATTGAAAGATCAGCCTACCTGTTTATTAGATGTACACCGGGACGCAGTACCGGCCTACGAATATTCCAAAACAATTGGGAATGAAGGAGTTACTAAAGTACAATTGGTAGTTGGCAAACAAAATCCCAATTTCCAAGCTAATAATGATTTTGCCAAGCAAATTAAAGCTTCGATCGACCGGAAATACCCGGGATTTATAAAAGGTATCTTTTATGGAAAAGGTAAATATAATCAGGACTTAGGTCCGCGAACAATGTTACTGGAGTTTGGCACTAACACCAACAGTAAAATTGCGGCTGAAAGAAGCGCCCGAATATTTGCAGCTGCTGCGAAAAATGTTGTTTTTGGAACTTCCGGTAACCGAATGGTAAATCGGGGAAGTATGCGTAGTGTTTTTTGGATTATCGCCGCTCTGATTGTTGGGGTGGGAATTTTCCTGTTATTAAATAGACGAAATTTATCAAATATTGGTAAGGAATTTACCGGAGCATTAGGCGAAGAAGAAACTAACGAATCTCAAAAAAACAACCAAGAGAATAATGGGGAGTCTTCTTGAAAATTGTCTATCATTGTTATGGGGGAGCTCATGCTTCTCCGACTGCGGCTGCCATTCATTTAGGAATTTTACCGGCCGACCGGGTACCTCATTGGTCGGAGTTCAAAAAAATTCCATACTTCGACCGAATAACCCATCTGGAACATGGTAAATTGATATTTATAGATAAAGACCAAAATAATCATGAAATATACGTCCTCGGAAGAAGGAATACTGCCAAATTAGTAATAAAAATAATTCAAGAGTTTTACAAACTCACCGGAGATCCTTCGGAATTTTATTTTGTTGACTGTGTTCAACTTTTTAATCCTTTAATGGTAACCGGAGGGTATTCGTCGCGGGCTTTGGGATGGATTGGTTTTGGCCGGCCGATAGTGACTATGGGAACTATTATCTCATATCCGATTTTAGTTTCCAAAGTAAAAAAAACCTGGAAACATATACAGGGTAGCGATTAAATGAAGATATTTTATTTCTGTTACGGAAGGGCTCATTCATCAGTTATAGCCGGCCATATTCATCTGCAGACACTCCCAAATAATCGAATACCAACTATTAAGGAAATCTTAGCAATACCGGAGTTTGATAAGAGTGATTACCATGATTTTGGTATACCATATTTTTTAGGCAAAGATTCTCATGACAATGAGATTTTTATCATAGGTTTTGCAAATAATGATTCCTTATGTTTACAGACAATTAGTTTTATCATTAAACAACGGTCAAACCCGAATAACTGGCGTTTTTATAACGCTTTGGAACAAGTAAATTGGTTAACCAAATTTGGAGGCTTTTTTACTCAAAGGCTTAAGTTGGTTACTTTAGGAAGATATCTAGTAGCTTTAGGAATCCGGAAAAGTTATTGGCGACTAGTAAAAATGGTTAAGTCAATAAAGGAGATATTATAATTTGACTAAAAGAAAAATTATTGTGCTTACTGATGGTGATCGCGTAGCTAAAAAAGTAGTGGAAAAAGTGGCTGAAAATGTTGGAGGAAGGGCGATATCTTTATCTGCCGGTAATCCCACCTATAAATCTAGTGAAAAGATAGTCAAGGCTATCAAAGAAGCTGCTTATGATCCGGTATTGGTAATGGTTGATGATTGTGGTTCCCGGGGTGAAGGACCGGGCGAGCTAGTTCTGAAAGAATTGGCAAATGATTCGGATATAGAAATATTAGGGGTAGTAGCTGTAGCCTCAAATACATCCGGAGTTGAAGGTGTTCCGGTTACGGCATCAATTAGCAGAGACGGTTCAATTATCGAATTACCGGTTGATAAAGATGGTATTCCCGAGCCAATGGGACATAAAAAAGTGGAAGGTGATACCGTAGATGTAATTAACTCCTTAAATGTCCCGATTGTAATCGGTATTGGAGACTTGGGAAAAATGGACGATGCCGATCTGGTTGAGGATGGAGCTAAAATAACCACTCTGGCGGTAGAAGAAGTCTTAAGAAGAAGCGGATATAGACATTAATAAAACCTATAGAATTTAATAATCTAAAATCCAAAATTCAGAAGTTTCTATCTAATGATTTGAGGATTTTTAGTTTAAGAATGACTGTTATTATTTTTGATATAAAAAGAAGGAAAAAATTGACCCGTTTAGAACTAATTAAAAACCGGGAAATTACGTCAACTAAATAACATCTATTTAGCGAATTAAATTGAATTTATTGAAGAATTAAAATTCGAATAATACTATAACTTATCTCTTCTTTTAACGGTAGAATAAGAATAAAGAATGATAGAAAAGGTGAACAGTTTGCGGATTGGAATTCCCAGGGCATTATTATATTATTGGTATGGTTTTTATTGGGAAAATTTTTGGAAAACGTCCGGTTTAACAGTTATAACTTCCCCAGCTACCAACCAACAGCTTATGAGCGCCGGTATCGAGGTTGGACTTGATGAGCTCTGCCTGCCGGTAAAGATTTTTTTAGGCCATATCCGTATTTTAGCCCATCAAGTTGATTATATTATGATTCCACATTTAATAAAAGTTGAGAGTGATGCTTATATCTGTCCAAAGTTTATGGGTTTACCCGATATTGTCAGCCATGCCGTTCCTAATGTTAAGGATAAAATGGTTGTTGTTAAAGTAGGACCGGAACAAGTTGATATGTCAGTTAGTTTAAAAAAAGCTGCTAAACAATTGGGAATAAAAAGCAATTTCCGGAAATTTTCTAATAAGCCGGACTTAACTATAAACCCAGCCGTAGAGATGTTAAATAATTACAATAAAGAAGAAACTTTGGCAAAAAACGATAATCGCTTAAATATTGGGTTACTTGGGCATCCATATTGTTTGTATGATAGTTGTTTTAATTTAAACCTGTTGAAAGCTTTAAATCTTAACGGGGTAAAGTTTTTAACCCCCGAAATGCTTCCTGATAATTATCGTGGGATTGGGTCAAATAAACTGGCCAAAAAGTTATTCTGGACTACCGGAAAGCTCCAGTTCGATGCGTTGGATTGGATGTTAAACTCCGCAGAGGAAGTAGACGGTTTTATCCAGATAGCTCCTTTTGCCTGCGGACCGGAAGCAATTGTCGGCGATATGTTGGAACGCCGGATAAAGGCGGCAAATAAACCGTATTTAAAAATTTTTTACGAAGAACATAGTGGGGAGGCTGGGATTATTACCCGGTTGGAAGCTTTTATTGATCTCATAAAATATAGGCGGTTAGCATGTTAAAAGTTACTTTTCCGCATATTGGTAATTCTTACATACCATTTAGAACTCTACTTTCCGAGTTGGGCTTAGACCCCTTAGTCCCGCCGCCTATCTCCGAGAAAACTATTGCTCTGGGTACCAAATTAGCGCCTGAATTCGCTTGTTTCCCATTAAAAGTAAATTTAGGTAACTACATAGAAGCAATCGAAGCCGGGGCTGAGCTGATATTTATGGCCGGCGGTGTCGGCCCCTGCCGGTTTGGATATTATGGTGAGCAACAACGGGAGATTCTGAACGAAGCCGGATATAAAATTGACTTTTTAGTATTTGAAGCGCCAAAAACCCATCCATTCGAGTTATGGGAGAAAATAAAAAAATATTATCCAAAACATGGTTTGTCCGATATCTCCCGGGCGGTTTATTTAGCCTGGCTTAAAGCGGAAGCTTTGGATAAATTTGATCAATTAGCTAATAAAATCAGACCAATAGAAAAATGGCCCGGTACAGTCAGCCGGCTTCAGAACAGTTTTTACAAGAAACTCGACCAAGTTACTTTAGTTAAAGATATTAAGACAATTGCCCGTCAAAGCTTGGACGACTTAAAAACAATCGCTGTTAATCCGGGAATAACTCCGTTAAAATTAGTACTTCTCGGTGAAATTTATATGGTTTTGGAACCGCGGGTTAATTTTGAAATCGAAAGATTACTTGGGGAACTAGGTGTAGAAGTTAAACGGACGATTTATTTTACCGAATGGGTCCGCGATCAGTTATTATTTAGTATAATTTATCCCGATTGGAATAAACGTTTAAAACTGATGGCCCGACCGTATTTACGAAATTTTATCGGAGGTCATGGCTTGGAGACTGTGGCTTTAACGGTTAATGCCGGAATTAATCGTTATCATGGAGTTGTTGAGTTGGCGCCTTTTACTTGTATGCCGGAGATAATAGCCATGCAAGCTTTACCGACCGTATCTAAAGAGCTTTCTATTCCGGTGCTGTCGATTATTATTGACGAACATTCAGCCGAAGCCGGAGTTAGAACTCGTTTGGAAGCGTTTATTGATTTATTAAATTACCAACGCCAGAAAAAAGATATTATACATCAAACCAAAATCCGTCGTCATGGTGTTAGTATTTCCAAAAAATCGGAACACTCTCAATCAGAGAAAGTGTCTTAATAAAGGATTTTCATAATTACAGTGATTAAGTATTTGGATACAATATATAAAGAATATCCCAGATGTATCTATCAATATATTGTATCTAAGTGTTAAATTTAAATTATGATAATTCTTCTAAGTATTGTAACTAATTTTTCATTTCTCTACTATATTTAAATGGAGGAAATTGATTTGAAGTTATATTTAGGGATAGATGTAGGTTCAGTCAGTACTAATATTGTTTTTATTAATAGCCATTGTGAATTGGTAAAGAAACTATACCTACGCTCGCAGGGGAATCCGGTTGGATCGGTTCAAAGGGGATTGGCCCAGCTTTTAAAAGAATTAAAAGATTTTGAAATTGCCGGTTTGGGTACTACCGGATCCGGAAGACAATTAATCGGCCGGTTACTAGGCGCCGATTTAATCAAGAATGAAATTACCGCTCACGCTATAGCTTGTCTTAATCTGGAACCGGAAGTACAGACCATAATTGAAATTGGAGGACAAGATTCAAAATTAATAATCATTAGGGATGGAATTGTAAAGGATTTTGCGATGAATACCGTTTGCGCCGCCGGCACCGGTTCCTTTTTAGATCAACAAGCAGCTCGGTTAAACATTGATATTAGTGAATTTGGGGAGAGAGCCGCTTTAGGGAAACACCCGGTTCGAATTGCCGGAAGATGTGCTGTTTTTGCCGAATCGGATATGATTCATAAACAACAAATGGGACATCCTTTAGAAGATATCTTAGCCGGCTTATGCCGGGCTCTGGTCCGTAATTTCCTTGGTAATCTCGGCAAAGGTAGAGAGATAAAAGCACCCATAATCTTCCAGGGCGGAGTCGCGGCTAATCTAGGAATTAGAAAGGCTTTTGAAGAAATACTCGGATACCAACTAATCATTCCGGAACATTATGAGGTTATGGGAGCAATTGGTGCAGCTATTCTTGCCAAAGACGAAGTTAACATGAAAAAAACCACCTCTAATTTTAAAGGTTTTAAAATACTTAATAACCCCATTAATACCAGCAGCTTTGATTGTGATGGCTGTTCCAATCAGTGTGAAGTCGTAGAACTAAAACAAGATGAAATCCTCATCGCTTGCTTGGGGGATAAATGCGGCAAATGGAGCGGGCGTATTCCTGATTCCGTTTATGAACCGGCAACGCAGGCAGGATGAATACTCAGACAGTAATCCCCAATCTTGTCAAACCGGATTTAAGAATTCTATTTGTCGGAATCAATCCCGGTCTACGAAGTGCTGCTATCGGCCATCATTTTGCCGGACATTCCAATCGTTTCTGGCGTTTGCTCCATGATTCGGGAATAACTCCCATCCGCTTTAAGGCGGAAGATGATTACCGTTTATTAGAGTTGGACTTTGGCATAACTAATATTGTCTCCCGTTCATCTGCAACCGCTGCTGAACTTACTCGTTCTGAATTTCAAGAAGGGGCTTCCATATTATTAAAACTCATGGAAAAATATCATCCCACGGTAGCAGCTTATTTAGGGAAGGATATTTACCGTCATTTAGTTCACCGTAATAAAGTTGATTGGGGAAAACAAGAACCGCCGGTTTTAAAAGAAGTAATTGATTTTGTTTTGCCTAATCCTAGTGGTTTAAATCGTATGCCCTACCAAGAACAACTCAAATGGTTTTTAGAATTAAGGGAGTTTAAGTGAATGGCCTAGATGTGGCTATCAATATATTGTATCGGAATGTTAAATTTTCTAGTTATGAAAATCCCTCAATTATATAAATTGAATTAATTTTTTGTTTTATCCTACTACCGGGCTTTAGCCTGAACTAAAAGATTTACATTTAACCAGAGTACACAGAGGACACAGAGATCCGGCGGACTATATTTCTAATGAATAGTTCGTTTTCTTTTTTGGGATAATATTTAGGCGAATGAGAGAATTGTTAAATTCTGAAATTACAAATAGGGGATGATCATAATGGAAGTCAAGGTTGATCAAGATTTATGTATTAGTTGCGGTCTTTGTGTCTCAAGTTGCCCGGAGATTTTTAATTGGAATGACGATGAAAAAGCAGAAACTTCCGATGAACCGGTAGATCAGGATTTGGAAGAATGTGTACAAGAAGCTGCCGATGGTTGTCCTACCGATGCCATAGAAACCAATTAAAGTATAAGGTTTTTATAAACCTTGAGCAAGTCCCTAGACATTTTTTAACGTACTTGTCCGCGCCAGCTTCAGCTGTGCAGCTGAAAGTATGAAAATAAGTGCTGGGTGAACGGCATTTTCTTGGTTGAAAATATTCTTTTGATTTAAAAAAATCCGTACTTACTTAAATGAGTATGGATTTTTTAGTTTTTTTTAACAATTCTTAATGGTCAATTCTCAATTTTCAATTATCATTTGTCAATTTCATTTCAGTTCTAGCCAAGCTTTCTCTTCCATATAAATAGTTAAGAAAGAGGGGAGTATGATGATTAAAAACAGTGAACTCTACGATTTTGATAAGGAGCATAGCCCCACCGAGTCAGACCCGGATTCAAGTTCAATTGATGAATCAAATTTAACCGAAGAAGCAATGCCTCCTTTTTTTATAAAGTTACTTTTTCAGAGCATCGTCACTATCGGATGTTTAATTCTGCTGTTAATCTTAACCAAAAGCGACTTCCCCTGGGCTCAATGGGCGGTAAAACGCTTTCATTATGCAGTAAACGCCTCAACCGAAGACACATTTGGTTGGATTTCCAGAACAAAATTATACCAAAGCATTGTGACCAATGCCGGTAATCTGGTCCGGGTAGAAGAGGTTGCTAAAAATATCAGCCCCGAAAATACTTTTAAAGAGCGCCAAAAATTAACTAATCCGGTATGGCCGGTTCAAGGAAATATTATTAAAGGCTACGGCTGGCGTTATAATGAAAACCAAAAAACAAGAGAATTCAGCACCGGTATTCTGATTTCGGCAACACCCGGAACTCCGGTTATGGCTATAGCTGACGGTACGATAATTAGACTTAATCATCAACCGGAACAAGGGTGGGAGGTAATCATCGACCATGGAGACGGCTGGTCTTCCGTGTATCATTATTTGGGTAATACAAATATCGCTGTTGGGCAGGTTGTTAAAACCGGACAGCCAATAGCTAAAATCGGTCGGCCCGGCCAAGAAAAAGGTCCTATTTTATTACTGGAGATAAGAGAATACGAACAACCAATCGATCCTTTATCGGTTTTAGCGAGCTAATCAAATGCCGGAATATAATTTTAAAATTCGCACCAATTTAATATCGGTAGTGATTTTTTTTTCTATTTTAGCTTTAAGTCTTTTTCATAGTAATTTATTAATCTTTGTTTTACTTCTAATTTCATTAGCTATCCATGAATTATCGCATATTTTTTGCAGTGAACTTTTAGGTTACCGCGTCGAAGAGTTAAGTTTTAACCCATTGGGTGGTTGTCTGCGTATAAATCCGTCATTTTTACTTGATCCCCTAGCAGAAACAATAATAGCATTGGCCGGTCCTATTTCCAACTTTTTATTGGCAACCGGCGTAATCTATCTAAAGTTACTGGGAATTCAAAATCAGTATTTACAATTTTGGGGGCAGGTTAACCTGTTATTAGGAACAGTGAATTTAATTCCGGTTTTGCCATTGGACGGAAGCAAACTTCTTCATGCCTATTTAAATAAAAAATGGGGTTTATCAACTTCAACCTATATTTTAAGAATTATCTCGATAGTACTTGGTGTTTTATTTTTAGGATTAGGAATTAATAGGATTATTTCCGACTCGGGAGGAGCTTTTTATTTTCTATTAGGTATTTTTACATTATTGCATGCCTTATATTTTAAAAAACCGGATTTAAATTTACTATGGCGTTCTTTACAACATAAAAGAAAACAGCGGGCTAAGAAAGGTTTTTTAACAATAAAACCAATCTTTGTGTTACCGGAAACTCTTTTAAGAGTTCCTTTACAATATTATGGTACAAATGAAAATCTGTTGTTTTTCCTCCAAGATAATCAGCAAAAAATGCATATAATAAATGAAGACTTAGCCTGGACATTATTAATTGAAAATGGGTTTGACACAACTTTTAAAAGAGCGCTCTTGCCGGAAACGGAGATATCTATTAATAGAAAAATTAACTAGTCGTCCACGCCAGCTTCCGCTGTGTATTTGAAAGTTTGAAAATAAAGCTGGGTGAACGACAAGCATCGATAGAATTTTTTCGATAGTCGTCCACGCCAGCTTCCGCTGTGTATTATGCAAATATGAATTATAAAATAAACTTCATTCTATCCGACAAGCATCGACAGCATTTTAATTAATAGATAAGTGGATTTAACCTTGCAGATTACTGTCAGCTGAGATAGAATAATCCTGCATTAATTTTTGGTTGATTTTGGAGGAAAATGAATTTGGTTGAAGAACAGAATAATATCTCATGGAGTATCATTGAAAGAAACTTAAACAAAGTAACAAAGCCTGGTCGTTATATTGGAGCCGAGTATAATATTCAAATCAAAGATTGGTCATCGGTTGACCTTAAAGTCGCTTTAGCTTTTCCTGATGTATATGAAATTGGTCTTTCGCATTTAGGATTGAGAATCCTTTATGAATTAATTAACTCTCAACCCGGGATGTTGGCTGAACGTGTTTATGCCCCGTGGCCGGATTTTCAAAAATTATTAAGGGATCTTGATCAACCTCTTTTTACTTTGGAAAACAAACGCAGTTTAAAGGAGTTTGATGTAGTCGGGTTTTCGCTGCAATATGAATTAAGCTATACCAATATCTTAACTATTCTTGAGTTTGGCCGGATCCCTTTATTAAGTAAGGACCGTGACCGAAATCAGCCGATAATCATCGGTGGCGGACCATCTGTTTTTAATCCGGAACCGGTAGCCGATTTTTTTGATTGTTTTTTAATTGGAGAAGCCGAAGAAGTACTTCCGGAAGTTTTAGAACGTATTTCCCGCTGGAAAAAAGGCCAAACCGCCAAAGGAGAGTTGTTTAAAGACCTGGAAAAAATTCCAGGCCTTTATGTGCCGTCACACTTTTTGGTCAATTATAATCAAGACGGAACTATCAATGAAATCAAATCATTAACCGGTCATTACCCTACCAGAGCGGTAGTAGGTGAACTAACCGATGCCTTTTTTCCCAAAAAATGGTTGGTTCCTTACCTTGATATTGTTCACGATCGAGTAGCCTATGAGATTCAACGAGGTTGTACCAGGGGATGCCGTTTTTGTCAGGCCGGGATGATTTACCGGCCGGTCCGGGAAAAAAAACCGGCCGCTATTTTGGAATCACTGCAAAATTTGGTGGCGGACAGCGGTTATGAGGAATTGTCATTAACTTCTTTGAGTAGTGCCGACTACAGTGAAATTCAGAATTTAATCACCAATACTTGCGGCTGTTTTAATCCTCTTGGTGTCAATGTCTCTTTACCTTCATTACGAATAGACTCATTTTCAGTTGATTTGGCGGCAAAATTTCAAAGCGCCCGAAAAGGCAGTCTTACTTTTGCTCCTGAGGCCGGAACCGATCGGCTTCGCAATGTAATCAATAAAGGTGTTACCTCTACCGATTTATTAACCGCCGCTGAAGCCGCTTTCAAATCCGGTTGGCAAAAGATCAAACTTTATTTCATGATAGGATTGCCCACAGAAACGGAAGCTGATTTGGCCGGGATAGTTGAGTTAGCACAAGCGGTTTTAAAAATCGGCAAACAGATCCATCCCCGGACTAATGCCCTTCGGGTTACGGTAAGTATATCAACCTTTGTACCAAAACCACATACTCCATTCCAATGGCGGGCGCAAATATCAGTCGCTGAAACCATGGAAAAACAGCGTTATCTTCAAGAACATCTTCGGGGCCGGCATTTGGAATTAAATTGGCATGATCCATTTATGAGTAGAATGGAAGGGGTTTTTTCCAGGGGCGACCGGAGATTAGCCACAATCATTTGCCGGGCGTGGCAAAAAGGAGCTCAATTCGACGGATGGAGCGACCATTTTAATTATCGATTATGGCTGGATGTTTTTCAGGAAAACAACCTGGATCCGGATTTTTACACCGGCGGCCGGTCTCCGGAACAAATATTACCTTGGTCACATATTAAAAGTGGGGTTTCTACCGAATTTTTGAAACAGGAAAATGAAAAAGCCGATTTGAACCTTTTAACTCAAGACTGCCGGATGGATAAGTCTTGTGCAGGTTGTGGAGTTTGTCCCACCTTAAAAGTTGGAAAAAGAATAGTTGGTGCCAAAAATGTTTGATTATCGTTTAAGATTTAGTAAGGAAAAAAAACTAAAATATTTATCGCATTTGGAATTAATGCGTACTATAGAACGGGCTTTCCGGCGCAGTAAGATTCCGCTGGCGTTTTCCGAAGGATTTCATCCTCATCCTAAGCTTAGCTTTGGTCCGGCTTTAGCGGTAGGAGTAAGCAGTAATGATGAATATCTGGATTTTTCTTTAACCCAATATTATGAACCGGGAGATATCAAAGAACTTCTTAATAAAGCATTACCTGTTGATATAAGGATTTTAGCAATTGTTGAAATCAAGCATCATGTTAAACCATTAAATGCAGTAATTAATCGGGCTGCTTACTCGGTACTTTTAAAAATTGATCCTGAAGACCAACAAAAAATCAATAATTGGTTAAACGGTCTGTTGGAATTATCTGAGTTTATTATCGAACGCCGCACTAAAGGCGATCAAAAATTAGTAAACATTCGTCCCTGGCTGCATAATTTAACTACTGAGATGATTGCGCAAGATATTCTGGAACTTCGTTTTACTGGGGAAATTGGCAGCGGTGGTCATCTGCGTCCCGAGGACATTACCGCTAATATTCCTCAGCCGGCTGAAATCCTGAATATCGCCAGAATCGGTTTGTGGCATGAAGAGAATGGCTTCATAACTAAACCGCTGGATTTTGTGAAAGCCGGAGGATGAGTAATGAATAAAGATATTATGATTAATATAGGAATTAATGAAATTAGAGTGGCTATATTGGAAGACGGCCATTTGGTTGAATTTACCGTAGAACGCCAAGATGAACAAAGGCGGGCCGGTAATATCTATCTGGGAAAAGTAGAAAACGTATTACCGGGTATGCAAGCTGCTTTTATTGATATCGGTGAAGAAAAAAATGCCTTTATTTATATTGATGATGTAATTTCTAAAGACAGTGAAAATGAAAATACGGAAGAACAAAAGAACCTTTCGATCAAGGACCTGCTTCATGAAGGACAGGAAATAATGGTCCAAATGATAAAAGAACCAATCGGGACCAAAGGCGCCAGAGTGGTTACTCAAATAACCATCCCCGGCCGATATCTGGTTCTGATTCCCACTACGGATTACATAGGCGTTTCGCGCCGGATTGAAAATGAGGCCGAAAGGGAAAGGTTGAAAGCAATAGCAAATTCTTTTAAAGGCCCAGGCTCCGGTTTGATAATTAGAACAGCGGCTGAAGATGTGGAAGCAGCTGAATTACAAAGTGATTATGAATTTTTGATAAACGTTTGGAAGAAGATTCACAAGAAAATTAAAAAAGGTCCATGTCCTTCTTTGCTTTATCGGGACCACGATTTACTTTATAGGATTTTACGAGATTATTTAAGCAAAGAAGTCAACCGTCTGTTAATCGATGATTTGGACGCTTACTCCAAAGCTATTGACCTTATTAAAAGTTTAGCGCCTTCTTTTAAAAACCGGATTCAATTATATACTAATGAAGTTCCATTGTTTGAGTTATATAATGTCGAATCCCAATTGGAAAGAGCGCTCAAAAAAAAGGTTTGGCTGGATTCCGGCGCTTATTTGGTTTTTGACCAAACCGAAGCTTTAACCGTTATTGATGTCAATACCGGTAAATTTACCGGTACAATCAACCTGGAAGATACGGTCTTTCAAACTAACTTAATGGCTGCCGAAGAAATAGCCAAACAAATTCGTTTAAGAAATCTTGGTGGGATTATCATTATTGATTTTATCGATATGGTTTCCGACGATGAGAGAGCTAAAGTAATTACTAAATTCCAAACTGAACTTCAAAAAGATAAGACAAAAGTCAATGTATTAGGTTTTACATCTTTGGGTCTGCTGGAATTGACCCGAAAAAAAGTAAAACAAAGCTTACGGGAGATTTTACAAACCGAATGTCCGAAATGTGAAGGAACCGGTTATATTCCCTCATTGGATAGTTATGCTCAAAAAGCTCTTCGTTCAATTCAACAATTAGCTAATAACTTACCGGTAGAAGCTTTATTACTTGGTGTAAATCCTCAAATCGCCTCCATTTTGATCGGACCCGGCGGCGCTAATCTTGACAAAATTGAAAAGAATTTAAATAAAACTATTTTTGTTAAAGGGCAAGAAAATTTGGAGCTTGACCAAGTACGTTTACTGGCCAGTGGTTCCAAAATGGAAATTGAGATTTTATCTTTGCCGGTAAAAGAAGGCGAGACAGTAGAGTTAAAAATAACCGAAAATCATATCGGAAATCCTGATGATGGAATATCCCGGATTGAAGGTTACGTTATAAATATTGATAATGCAGGAAGTTTAACCGGCAAAACAATTAAAGCCTTAATAACGAAAACCTTTAAAACTTATGCCAAAGCAGTAATTGTAGATTGACTTCTCAAGTTTCTCATGATATTATTAATTTTGTGGTTTTTTAGGTGATTGATTATTGATACTATTTCTTCCCTGGTTTTTCGGAAGAATAGCATATAACCGCGCGAGTAGGCCGTTTTAGTTGAGAGTTGACAGTGAATAGTTGATAGTTTAAACAAGTAACTTGTTTTCCTAATCAACAACCCGTTATTTTCTGCCAACTATTGACTAAACTTAAAAACTCAAATTAGTTTTTAACTATGAACTATCGACTTTAAACTTTAAACTGATCAAGAGTGCCGAGTCGGCGAGTCTGATGCAGGGAGGTGTAGAGAAAATGTATGCGATTATTGAATGTGGCGGCAAACAATACCGGGTCCAAGAAGGCGATATGGTAAGAGTAGAAAAAATGATGGCTGAAGTTGGTTCCACTACCGTTATTGATAAAGTTCTTTTACTGGGAGACGATAAAGGAAAAACCGTTATTGGCACACCGTTTGTTGAAGGCGCTAAAGTTTCTTGCCGGATATTAAATCACGATAAAGATAAGAAAATTTTGGTATTTCATTATAAAGCCAAAAAAAATATTAGAAAACGATATGGTCATCGGCAACCGTTTACCAGTATTCTGATTGAAAAAATCGAAAAAGTAAAAAAGACTGCTAAAAAAGCAACTGAACCGGCTGAACCGGCTGAACCGGCTGAACAAGCTGAGGCCTAATGGTTACTGTAGTTTTAAAAAGAGATAAAGATGGAATGATTACCGGCTTTACTTGTTCCGGACATGCAAATTATGCTGAAAAAGGCGCTGATATCATTTGTGCCGGTATTTCCGCTTTAACTCATTCAGCAGTTCTTTCTTTAGAAAGATTAACAGATTTAGAATTAAACATAATTCAAGATCCTGAAGATGGTTGGCTTGGATGTACGTGGGTAAATAATGTCGACGATGAGAGAGCCGACTTGATTTCTAAAGTAATGTTAATTGGATTAGAAGAAATTGAAAGACAATATCCCGACTACCTAAAGGTAAGTGAAGTGGAGGTGTAAAATATGTTCAAATTTGATCTGCAATTTTTCGCCCATAAGAAAGGGGTCGGAAGTTCCCGCAATGGTCGTGACAGCAACGCCCAACGCTTAGGAGTCAAAAGATTTGGCGGACAGTTTGTTTCAGCCGGTAGTATCTTAGTTCGGCAAAGAGGTACCAAATTTCATCCCGGTAATAATGTTGGAATCGGCAAAGATGATACTCTATTCGCTAAAATCGATGGTTATGTAACTTTTGAACGGGTTGGTAAATCCGACAAGCAAGTAAGTATATATCCCGAAAATATTAAAGCACAAGCATAATAAAGACCCGGCTTTTGCCGGGTTTTTTTACGGCTTTTTTCTTTCGTTAAAAACTGTTATTTTTCGACAAAAAATTGTCGGATAATTCGATATAATATTGTCGAAAAATTATAGATTTAAAACTAATCAATTTTTCAACAATTTAAGTGTTCGAGTTTATTCTGGATAATCTAGGTTAATCCGTAATAAGAGAGTCTTATAATCCGTCCAATTTGGAGGTGAAATGTAAAATGCGAGTTATTCCGATTGAAGAGGCTGAACCGAGAATGAAGTTAGCCAAGCCAATTTATCGGGTTAATGATGGTCGGATTCTTCTGCAAGCTGGTTTGGAATTAACCGAGCTATATATAGAAAAATTAAAACATTTAAAATATACTCATATCGCAGTTCAAGAAATTGAGGATAAGGTTGAAATTCTTAATTATGAAACTATTAAAGAAGCAACCAGAAATCGGGCTGCAGTTTATTTAAAAAACGCTATTCGTCAAGTACAAGGCAATCAGTCAATTAGCGTTGAAAAGTTAAAACAAGTTGTCCGGGAAGTAATTGACCAAGTTCTCGCAGATTCACAGGTTGTCTATAACCTAATTCAAATGCGGGTTTATGACAAATATCTTTATAACCATTCTATCAACGTTTGTATTATTTCATTGTTAGTTGGGATGTCTTTGGGACTTTTTAAATCCGAATTAGAATCTTTGGGAACCGGAGCCTTACTCCATGATATTGGCAAGCTTATTATAACTGAAAAAATTTTGAATAAAAAAGAGAAGTTGAACCCTAGAGAATACGAGGTTGTAAAACAACACGCCAGGCATGGATATGAGATACTAAAAACAAAAGCTAATTTAAGTTTTTTAATGGCTCATGTGGCTTTGCAACACCATGAACGTGAAGATGGATCCGGTTATCCCAAGGGATTATCCGGTAATAATATTCACCGTTTTGCAAAAATAGCGGCAGTAGCTGATGTATTTGACGCTATGACTACTCGGCGTCCTTTTCAAAATGAAGTACCAGCCTATATTGCGATTAAAGAGATTCGTGATAATCATCGAAAATTTGATCCAATGGTAATTCAACATTTTATAAAAGTGGTTGCTCCTTACCCAATCGGAAGTGTTTTGCTCTTAAATAACGGCCAGAACGTAGCAGTAACTTCAATAGCCCGCGATCATTGCCTCGTTAAAGTTACCAATGGTCCTCACGAAGGTAAAACCTACAATTTATTTCAAAGCTCCGAATTAAAAGTAATTGCCCAGATAAGATAGGGATTTTTAACATGTTGGGTTTGTGCCGGTAAGTTAATAAAATAAAGAATATAACGCCTCCTTTTTGCGCAAAATCTAGATAAGTATTGTTGATTAGTTTTAGAGCGTTCATGTTATACAAAACATTAAACGCCGACAAAAAAGCGCAAGGGGGCGTAGTTTTATGAAAAAAATCTGGAAATCAATAATAATAACCAATCTTTGTTTAATTTTACTTTTTGGTTTAACCGGAAACATCTTAGCTGAAGGGAGTGTTCTAAAACTTGACTCTTTGTCAGCCGTATTAATGGAGCCGGAAAGTGGGGAGGTATTATATCAGTTAAATGCAGACCAGAAATTACCACCGGCGAGTGTTACTAAGTTAATGGTGATGTTGTTAGTTCTGGAAGCTTTGGATAAAAACCAAATCAAGTTGACTGACGTGATTTCCGCATCACCTGAAGCTTGTAAAATGGGAGGTTCTCAAATCTGGCTTGAACCTGGAGAAGAGATGACGGTTGCCGAATTATTGAAGGCGGTTTGCATAGTTTCCGCCAATGATGCTTCGTACGCATTAGCTGAACATATAGCCGGTTCGGAGGAGAACTTTATAGCCTTAATGAATAAGCGCGCCAAAGCACTAGGTTTGGCTACTACACACTATGTTAATACTACCGGACTGGAACCTGATTCCGGCGGACCGGGTAATACTACCACAGCGATGGATATGGCTAAATTAGCTCGGAAAGTTGTTAAACATCCGCTGGTTTTTAAATGGACCGGAGTTTGGATAGATAGTTTAAGAGGCGGAAAATCTTTTTTGCGGAATACCAACAATTTAGTCCGTTTTTACCAAGGATGCGACGGCTTAAAAACCGGATTTACCAATGAAGCGGGCTTTTGTCTGGTTGCAACCGCCAAACGTCAAGGAATACGTTTAATTGCAGTTACTATGAAAGCTCCTACTTCACAAATTCGTTCCCGAGATATCAGCAAATTATTTAATTACGGATTTGCTCAATATAAATCGGAGAAGATTTATCAAGGTGGAGAAATTATAGGCAAAGTTACTGTTTTTAAAGGTAAACAAAGAGCTGTAAATGCAGTTGTACCACGTGAATTAACTGCAGTATTAAAACGTAATTATCAAGGAGAAATAAAAAGAAGGGTCCGGTTATATCCAATTGTAAATGCGCCGCTTCAAAAAGGCCAAAAAATTGGCGAGGTTATGTTAACTGCCGATGGTAAAATTTGTGGTAATATGGAATTAGTAGCTGATCAAACCGTCGAGAAATCACCGTTTTTAGAGATGTGTTGGCAGATATTCCGCAAGATTGTCGGAAGCGCAGTGCATTAAAAAAACAGGAGCCAGGAATTTAGGAGTCAGGAGTCAGTAGTGAAATGAAGTTTTTAAGGGCTTATTAAATTCAAAGCGTTATCAGAAATTCTCCTGACTCCTTTCTCCTGAATACTCAAAATAGATTATTTGCAAAAACAGCTGGTTAGATGCCGGTTGTTTTTTTGTCGAAAATTTTTGTTACAAACTGTTACAAACAGTGACTTTTCGAGTTTTTTTGTTCATTTACGGAGCAGGAAACTTATAAAACAATGGCGAATATTTCCTGCAGTTCGGAAGGGGGATTAAATTTGCAGCTTGAAACTGAAAGAGATGGATCCAAATTAATAGTTTCTATTGAGGGTGAACTTGACCTGGAAACCTCACCGCTTTTCAGAGATTTGGTGGAAAAAAAGCTCAATCAATATGAAACAATTAAGCATTTGATTCTGGATTTGGAAAAAGTTGATTTTATTGATAGTTCAGGTTTGGGCGCCATTTTGGGCCGGTATAAACGCTTAAGCCAACAAGGCGGTAGAGTCTCCGCTATTAATGTCGGACCACAAATTTATAGAGTCTTAGAGCTATCGGGGTTATTAAAAATCATGAACATCTATGAAAACCGCCGCCAAGCTCTGGACAGTTAAAATGGGGGTTGAGTCGTATTGAATAATCACTTAAAACTTGAGTTCCCCAGTTTACCACAGAATGTCGGGTTGACTCGGTTGGTAGTGGCAACATTTGCTTCACAATTGGAATTTACTCTGGCAGAAATAGAGGAGATCAGGGTAGCTGTATCAGAAGCTGTATCCAACTGTGTAATTCATGCTTATCCGAAAAATCCGGGACTGGTGGAAGTGGTTTTAGAGATCGAAGATGGAGCTTTAAGTATATCAGTAACTGATTTTGGTAAAGGAATTGAAGACGTTGAAATGGCGAAACAGGCAACTTTTTCTACCGAACCCGAACGCATGGGGCTTGGCTTGGTATTTATGGAGTCTTTTATGGATGAAATGTCACTAAACTCACAACCTCAAAAGGGGACCAGCGTAAAGATGAAAAAGCGTCCAGAACGGGGGATCGCCGATGCTAGGATCTCCGGAAACTGTTAAAAGTGATATAAATCTGCCCGAAAGCGGATTATTGTCGGATGAAGAATTTCGGGTGTTGGTTTCAAATTACCGTAACGGTAATTTGGAAGCTAAAAATATCATTATTCATCATAATTTACGTTTAGTAATGAGCATTGCCCAGCGCTTTGCTTATAGGGGAGAAGTTGACGATTTATTTCAGATTGGTTGTATGGGATTGATGAAAGCGGTGGAGAAGTTCGATCCGGTATTTGGAGTCAAGTTTTCCACTTATGCGGTTCCGGTGATAATAGGAGAGATAAAACAATATCTTCGGGATGACGGACCAATTAAGGTCAGCCGCAGTATAAAAGAAATAGCGGCTAAAATTGAACAGACTAGGATTCAACTTTCTAATGTATTAGGGCAAGAGCCTACTCTATCTGAATTAGTTGAGGCAACCGGTCTTTCAAGAGAAGAGATAGCCGGTGCACTTGAAGCAACCAGACCTCTTAATTCATTGCAGGAAATTATTCACGAAGATGATGGAGATTCATTGAGCCGCGAACAACTAATCGGTGAAGATACTGAACATTCCAAATGGTTTGAAAATTATGCGCTTCGTGAAGCCATTGAGAAATTACCTCATCGCTTAAAAGAACTTGTTTTCTTAAGATTTTTTGAAGAAAAAACACAAACTCAAATTGCTGAAATTTTTAGAGTGTCCCAAGTGCAAATATGCCGGTTGGAAAAAGAAGCTTTGCGTAAATTAAGAGAGTTATATTCCAGTGATTTAGAATTTAAATGAATACATTTCTTTAATGTTTAGAATACTAACTTCGGTGATAAAAATGTGCAAACCGGGGTTAGTTATTTTTTTTATCTGTTCATTATTGGTGGCTATCGGATTAATTGTCTATTTTAAAGCCAATGCTCCTAAAATATCCGTTAAAGCAAAACTAGTCTTAAGCAAGCAATTGTATATTCCAGACGTAATATTTATTCGGGAAATTTAATTCAACTTATCTATTTTAAGGAAAGGAGGCATTATTTTGACTGTTACTAAAGTTGTTGAATTGGTAGCCGAGTCTCCCGATAGTTGGAAAGATGCTATTGATCTAGCTGTAGAAAAAGCATCGGAGACTATTCATAATATAAGTGGAGTAGAGGTAACCAACATGACCGCAACCGTTAAAGATGGAAAAGTAACCGGATATAAAGCTGATCTTCATTTAGCTTTTAGAGTTGATGAGTAATTTTTGAAATTTATGTTTTAATCTATTTAAATTACCACAGAGTCGTCCACGCTGGCTTCTGCTGCGCGCCTGAAAATATGAAAATAAGGCTGGGCGAACGAACGACAAGCCTCGATAGCGTTTTCTAGATTATACATAGAGACACAGAGACACAGAGAGAAAAATTCTTTTTGTGGCTGTGTCTCTTTTATTAATAATTTTGTTAAGGTTTTTATCCTTTTTACCGATTAATAACAATAATCTTATCAAGGTGGTGAGATAACATAGTAGATAATTATCATTCTGATAATCCGGCGCCAATAAATATTAAAGGCCGATTGTACGAATTTAATACGAAAACTTATATAATGGGAATAATTAACGTAACTCCTGATTCTTTTTCACAGGACGGGCTTTATAATCAAACCAAACATATTGAAACAGCGCTTAATCAAGCCCGAAGAATGATCACTGATGGAGCTGATTTCTTAGATATAGGGGCCGAATCATCCCGCCCCGGAGCTTCTCTGGTTGACGAATCGGAAGAATCAAAAAGATTATTTCCAGTCTTAAAGGAATTAATCAATCAAAAAATCGATGTACCGATATCGGTAGATACTTATAAACCAAGAATAGCTGAAAAAGCATTAGAAATAGGAGCATCAATCATTAATGATATTTGGGGGTTTAAATTCCCGGGCGATCAGGAACATCTAATGGCTAGAGTTGCTGCCCAAGCTGAAGTCCCTGTTATTTTAATGCATAACAAAGTTGAGGCTAAATATTCAAATTTAATGAAGGAAATAGTAGACTCCTTATCGGAATCTATTGAGATAGCAAGTAATTCCGGAGTTAATTCAGATCAAATCATTATTGATCCGGGCATTGGATTCGGAAAAACTGTACAAGACAACCTATTTGTGTTACAAAATATGGAACAATTGACTTCTTTAAAAAAACCAGTTTTACTAGGAACTTCACGGAAATCAGTTATTGGTAAAACTTTAGATCTTCCTGTAAATGAAAGATTGGAGGGAACGATTGCCACTGTAATCTGGGGTATAACCAAAGGAGCTAATATAATAAGAGTTCATGATGTTTTAGAACACTCCAGGGCAATCAAGATGTGTGATGCCATTAGAAATCGGTAACCGGGCTTTTATTGGTCTTGGAAGTAATCTTAATAATCCACCCGACAACTTAGCTGAAGCTATCCGCCGTTTGGAAAATACTTTTCAAACACCAGTAACCGCTTCAGCCGTTTATTTTAGTGAACCGGCTGAAGTGCATAATCAGCCTTGGTTCTTTAATCAAGTTGTTTATTTCAATATTAATCCCAGTTTAACTCCAACAATAATTCTTAAAACATTAAAGATGATTGAATTGGAGATGGGAAGAGTTCCTTCATTTCGGTATGGCCCCAGATTAATCGATTTGGATTTATTATTCTTTCGGAACTGGGTCTTTGAAAGCGCCTTTTTAACAGTTCCTCATCCTAAAATTGCGGAACGCTTATTTGTCCTTACACCATTGTTGGAACTAGAACCAAATTTGATTCATCCCCGCTTAAAAATCAGCCTCAATCAGATTATGAATGAAAACTCTTTTAATTATGGCCATTGTGAAAAAGTAACTCATATTGTTATTCCATAATCATTTTTTAAATAATCATAAAATTCCAACTAATTGGTATCATCAAGAGTATCATATAGCTGAATTCACCAATCATTTTATTAAAATATTGTTGCAAAGTTGACTTTTATGTTGATTCTAAGCTATAATGGATTTAATAAATTAGTAACAATTTTATTGGTGAAAAATTCGTTATTTTTTAATAATTTTCACATAAATTTTTTAAAGGACTAGGTCCTTAATTTCTTTATTTTGTTTGTGAAAAAATGAACAATTATTCTCTCGTTAAAGGAGGGATTATTTTTTACTATATAGGATGAAGTAAATTTCTTATCCAAAATTTGCATTCTTAAAGCCGAATGTAAATGGTATCAAATCAGAATTTACTTCATCCTATTACAACTGTAATAAGTTGAATTAAATTCATTAATTTTTTCATCACGGCAGGTTTTAGGGACGTGATGTGGGTCAAAAAATTTAATTCAACTTATATAATTACCATTAAAAACAATAAAAAATTGCGGTATGTTGAGGAGGTTGCAGATGACAGCTCAAACCAAACAATGTGAATGTCACCAAGAAACCGAAGCGGAGAAATATGCCCGAATTAATGAAGTTATCGAAGAATACAAAGGTCGGGAAGGTAGTCTGATTCAGATCTTACACCTGGCTCAAGGGATTTATGGTTATTTGCCATTGGAGTTACAAAAGTTCATTGCGGAAAAACTGGATATTCCTTTATCAAAAGTTTCCGGTGTAACCACTTTCTACTCATTTTTTGCTACCCAACCCCGCGGCGAACATACTATCAGAGTTTGTTTAGGAACTGCCTGTTATGTTCGGGGCGGTAAGAAGATTGTAGAAAGACTTCAGGAAATATTGGGAATTAAAGTTGGTGAAACCACCGGTGACCAAAAATTCACTCTGGAAGTAATGCGTTGCATCGGAGCTTGCGGATTAGCTCCGGCAATCACTATTAACGATAAGGTTTATAAACAGGTCAATCCGGAGAAATTGCAAAACATAATTGAAAAATATTACTAGAACTACAATCAGTCAAAAGTGAGGTGTTAACGTCTTGAGCCAATTAAGAATCAACACCAATGATGATTTGATTAAAATTAAAAACAAACATCTGCAAAATATCGGACGCTATAAATATCGTATCTTAGTCTGCTCCGGCGCCGGTTGTATCTCTTCCAACTGCCATACCGTAAAAGAAGCTTTAGTGAAATCCCTTAAAGACAGTAACTTAACCGAACAGGTTTTATTAACCGAAACGGGTTGTATTGGTACTTGTGATTTAGGGCCGGTAATGATCATTATGCCGGATGAAGTTATGTATACTAAGTTAAAACCAACTGATATTCCTTCAATTGTTTATACACATTTATTATCCGGAAAAATCAAAACCGATAATACTTATTTTGATCGTAAATCCGGTAAAAATATTTCTCATTTAAAAGATATCCCGTATTTTCAAAACCAGGTAAAAATCGCCTTACGCAATTGCGGAGCCATTGATTACTCCTCTCTGGAAGAATATATTTCTAAAGACGGTTATCAGGCTATTGCTAAAGCATTAAAAGAGATGAAACCGGAGAATGTTGTTGACCAAATGAAGAAGTCCGGTTTAAGGGGGCGCGGCGGTGGCGGATTTCCCACCGGTATTAAATGGGAAGCCGGTTTAAAAGCAGCCGGACAAACCAAATACTTGGTTTGTAACGCTGATGAAGGAGATCCCGGTGCTTTTATGGACCGGAGTATTTTGGAAGGTGATCCTCATTCGGTAATTGAAGGAATGATGATTGCCGGTTATGCTATTGGAGCCTCCAAAGGTTATATTTATGTCCGGGCCGAATATCCATTAGCGGTTGAACGATTAAGTTATGCTATTGAAAAAACCCGGGAATCCGGTTTATTAGGTGATAATATTTTAGGCAGCCAATTCAATTTTGATTTGGAGATCCGGATTGGGGCCGGTGCATTTGTTTGTGGTGAAGAAACCGCTTTGATGGCCTCAATTGAAGGAGAAAGAGGCGAACCCAGGCAGAAACCCCCTTTTCCATTTCAAAAAGGATTGTTTGAAATGCCTACTATTATAAATAACGTCGAAACTTTTGCCAATGTTCCGCCGATTATTTTAAATGGGGCAGAATGGTTTGCCGGTTTTGGTACTGAAAACAGTAAAGGAACCAAGGTTTTCGCTTTAGCGGGCGATATTTCCAATACCGGAATTGTGGAAGTTCCGATGGGAGTCACCTTAGGTGAGATTATTTTTAATATCGGCGGCGGAGTACCCAGGAAAAAAGAATTCAAAGCAGCTCAAACCGGTGGTCCGTCCGGTGGTTGTATTACCCGGGAATACTTAAATACGCCTATTGATTATGATTCCCTGGTTAAACTTGGAGCAATCATGGGCTCCGGCGGTTTAATCACCATGGATGAAGATACCTGTATGGTAGATATGGCCCGTTTTTTCCTTGAGTTCGTCCAGGATGAATCTTGTGGTAAATGTGTTCCATGCCGTTTAGGCACTAAAAGGATGCTGGAGATCCTAGAGCGGATTACCAAAGGGGAAGGACGCGAAGGTGATATTGAACTTTTGGAAGAGCTAGGAAATATCATTAAGGAGACTGCAATCTGCGGTCTGGGGCAAACAGCTCCGAACCCTGTTTTAAGTATGATTAAATATTTCCGGGAAGAATTTGAGGAGCATATTAAATATAAATATTGCCGAGCCGGAATTTGTGCTGATTTATTTATTTCACCTTGTCAGAACGCTTGTCCGGCTGGGGTTAATGTTCCCGGCTATGTGGCCTTAATTGCTGCCGGAAGGATCCGTGATGCCTACAATTTAGTTCGCAAAGAAAATCCGTTCCCCGCTGTTTGCGGTCGGGTATGTACCCATCCCTGCGAAAGTAAATGCCGTCGCTCCCAGTTGGATGAACCAATTTCCATCGCCGATCTAAAACGTTATGTAGCTGATTATGTGCTAAAAAATGAAGAACCTTATATGGACCTAGTATTTCCGAAACGCGGCAAGAGTGTGGCAATTATCGGCGCCGGTCCATCCGGTCTTACTTGCGGATATTATCTGGCCCGTTTAGGTTATGATATCGATGTTTATGAATCCAAACCGGTAGCCGGAGGAGTATTGGCCTTCGGTATCCCCGAATATCGGTTACCTAAAGACGTACTTCAGCATGAAATTAAACAAATCGAACAAGTTGGGGTTAAAATTCACTTAAATACCGAAGTTGGAAAGGATATAACTTTTGAACAATTACGTCAGGATTATGATGCCGTATATATTGCTACCGGTACTCAATTTTCCCGAAAGATAGGCATCTCTGGCGAAAATATGCAAGGTCTTTATCACGGACTGGAGTTTTTATGCGATGTTAATCTCGGTAAGGAAGTTAAAATCGGAAACAGAGTAGTAGTTATCGGTGGAGGTAATACTGCTATTGACGCTGCTCGAGTAGCCTTACGCCTTGGCGCTAAGGAAGTAAAGATTCTTTATCGCCGGCTTGAAGAAGATATGCCGGCTGATCCCCGGGAAATCAGGGATGCTATTGAGGAAGGCGTAGAAATTATTAATCTAGCTGCACCGCTAAAGTTCCTCGGGGATGGTCAAGTCAAGGAGATCGAATGTATAAAAATGGAATTAAGTGAGTTTGACTCTAGTGGGCGGAGGAAACCCCAAGAAATACCGGGCTCTGAATTCCGTATAGAAGCTGATATGGTAATTCCGGCGGTCAGCCAATATTCGGATCTACCTTTCATTGACAAAGACGAGGTTGAAGTAACTAAATGGGGAACCTTTATTACCGATAAAGATACTTTAATGACCAAAACTAAAGGTGTCTTTGCCGGTGGTGATGTAGCCAGAGGTTCGGATGTAGCGATTACCGCCATTGCCGATGGTAAGAAAGCAGCTCAGGCTATTGACAAGTATTTGGGTGGTAAAGGCATCTTGAATACCGGTGAAGATATTGAAATCCCCAAACCATCCGACGAGAAGGAAATTATTGAACATGAACGATTCCCAATGAAGTTTCTCGAGCCGGAGACCAGAAAGAATAACTTTGAAGAAGTGGCTGTCGGTTTCCACAAATTAAACGCTATTGCTGAATCAATGCGCTGCCTGCGATGCGATAGGAGGGCTTGATTATGATTAATCTTACTATTAATAATAAAAAAGTTACTGCCGAAGAAGGAATGACTATCTTTGAAGCAGCCAAGAACAATAATATCTTGATCCCTCACTTTTGCTACCTGGAAAATGTTCATCAAATTGGTTCCTGCCGGATATGTGTTGTTGAGGTGCAGGGAGCGAAAACCCTACAAGCTTCATGTATGGTTGAAGCCAAAGATGGTATGGTGGTTTATACCAATTCCGAAAAAGTGAAGAAAGCCCGAAAAGTTCTTTACGAATTAATGCTCTCCGATCACCGGAAAGATTGCTTAAGCTGTGCCCGGAATCAAAATTGCGAATTACAGAAATTAGGCGAGTTGATTCAGATTAACGATTATAGGTTTGAAGGCGAGAAATCAAAATCAATCCTTGACGATGATTCTCCCTCTATTTCCCGTGATATGTCCAAATGTATTCTTTGCCGCCGTTGCATTACCGTTTGTAATCAAATCCAGGGCGTCGGAGTATTGAATGCCCAGCGGCGCGGGTTTAAAACCGTCATTGGCCCGCCGGAAGATTTGCCTTTGAATTCGGTAAACTGTGCCTATTGTGGTCAATGTACAACTGTTTGCCCGGTTGGCGCCCTTCAGGAGAAAGATTCTACCCAAGCGGTTTGGAATGCTTTGTTTGATAAATCGAAACGGGTAATAATCCAAACTGCGCCGGCTATCCGAGCTGCTTTAGGTGAGGAATTCGGTTTTCCTCCGGGAACTCTGGTTACCGGAAAAATGGCTTCCGCTTTACGAGAAATGGGTTTCGACGATGTTTTTGATACTAATTTCACCGCCGATCTGACCATTATTGAAGAAGGTAGTGAATTATTGCAAA
Source organism: Bacillota bacterium (assembly GCA_023435225.1). Taxonomy (GTDB): domain Bacteria; phylum Bacillota; class UBA4882; order UBA8346; family UBA8346; genus UBA8346. Next base: position 5,019 of record JAEYRX010000059.1, on the reverse strand, counting down.
GACTTAAAAATACTTTCACCGGTGAATCGGCCACTTTGCCGATGATAACCAGTTGTAGTCCGGGTTGGATCAAATACGTCGAGCATACTTTCCCGGAAAAGCTGGATCATTTATCGACCTGCAAATCACCTCATACCATGTTAGGGGCTTTGGCTAAATCGTTTTATGCCGAAAAAATCGGAGTTGATCCCAAAGATATCTTCGTTGTTTCGGTTATGCCGTGTACAGCTAAGAAATTTGAGATAGTCCGGCCGGAGATGCAAAATAACGGTGTTCCAAATGTAGACGCTGTTTTGACTACCAGGGAATTAGCCCGGATGATCAAAGATGCCGGAATTGATTTTCCAGCTTTGGAAGATAGCCAATTTGATAACCCATTAGGGTTATCTACCGGGGCCGCCGATATTTTCGGGGTTACCGGCGGTGTAATGGAAGCGGCTTTGAGAACGGTTTATGAGTTGATTACCGGCCGGGAACTACCCTTTGACAAACTTCATGTAAATCCAATCGTCGGTTTAACCCAGATCAAAACAGCAGAGGTTTTAATTGAGAATCCGTTACCGGAATATCAATTTTTAAAGGGGATTACTGTAAAAGTGGCTGTAACCAGCGGATTGTCCGGCGCCAAAAAACTAATGGATCAAGTGGCAGCCGGTGAATCTCCGTACCATTTTATTGAAGTAATGGGATGCCCGGGCGGCTGCATTAGCGGAGGAGGTCAACCACGGCCAACCAATAATTCAATACGTAAAAAGAGGTTGGAAGCAATCTATAAAGAGGATGAGGGGAAAGAACTACGTAAATCCCATCAAAATCCTTTCATAACCAAATTATATGAAGAATTCTTAAAAGAACCATTAGGACATAAGTCGCATGAGTTATTGCATACCCATTACACCAAGCGAAATATTTATTAATAGTTTATAGTTTAAAGCTCATAATTTACAGTTCTATAATTAACAAGAAATGTAACTTTTTATCATTTGGATTGCTAAAAATAACCTCCTACCAGCACTTCTAATTTATGAGTTATTCAAAAAACCAGGAGCAATTTTTAGCTGTTTTTTTCTTACGATATGGTGAATTAAATGTTAAAACAGGATGAACACCGGAGTAGCCCGTAAATAGGCAATGTTGCTTTATTGTAAGAGTTGACATGATAGGATATTATCCACTATAATATTAATGATTTATTATAATTAAAATGAGGACGTGGTCCTCAATTTTTATGCTAACTTTGTGAAAAACGGAACAAATTCAAACCAGGGGGAATTAGCGTGAAATCACTCGAAGAGTTGGCCAAGATAAGAGAAGAAGCTAAAATGCTGACTAATCTCCGGGAAGCCACGGAAGGTATTAAAATAGTAATTGGGATGGCCACTTGTGGTATTGCCGCCGGCGCCAGAGAGACTATGACTGCTTTCCTTGACGAATTGGGAAAACGGAACATCAATAATGTTACTATTACTCAAACAGGTTGTATCGGACTCTGCGAGCAGGAACCACTGGTTGAAGTATATATTCCCGGTCAAAATAAAGTTACTTACGGAAAAGTAACCACAGACCGGGCCCGCCAAATTGTTGCTAATCATATTGCTAACGGCAATGTGGTAAATGAGTGGGTTATTTCGAGCAGCTGACAGTGTACAGTATAGAGTTCTCAATTAATAATCCTAAGTTAATCAATGATTTGATTTATTGTAACTGTCAACTATCAATTATCAACTGTCAACTAGTTAGAAAGGATGAAATTAATGGACTTAATTAAATTAACAATAGACGGTCAGACTGTTGAAGTTCCGGCCGGGACAACCATATTGCAAGCAGCAAAACAAGCAGGTATTGATATTCCTACTCTTTGTTACCATCCGGATCTTGACACCAAGGCAATGTGTCGTCTCTGCCTGGTGGAAGTAGCCGGGGCCAGGTCCTTACAAACCGCTTGCTCACAACCGGTGGCTGAAGGAATGGTAATTAAAACCAATACACCGGCAGTCAGGGAATCCCGCCGTTTGAACTTGGAATTACTTTTATCAAATCATCCGCAGGATTGTTTAAACTGTATCCGGAACCAGCATTGTGAATTACAATCATTAACCGAAAGATTAGGAATTAGGTCACAACGTTTTGGAACTCCTGAGAAACCAAAGCTGCCAATCGACGACTCCAGTGTTTCGATCATCCGTGACCCGTCAAAATGTATATTATGCCGTCGCTGCGTAGCGGTCTGTCAAAAAGTTCAAGGGGTTTCGGCTTTATCGGCTATAAACCGCGGCGATAAAACCGTTATTGCCCCAGCAGGCGGCAATGATTTGAGTAATGTTGCTTGTACACTTTGCGGTCAATGCATCCACGCTTGTCCGGTCGGCGCAATTTATGAAGTTGACGACACCCAAAAAGCTTGGGATGCTTTGGGCAACCCCGATCTTCATGTGGTTGTTCAAACCGCTCCGGCGATCCGGGTTGCTATCGGTGAAGAAATGGGTTTGGATCCCGGTAGTTTGGTAACAGGAAAAATGGTAGCGGCTTTAAGAAGACTTGGTTTTGCCAAAATATTTGATACCGACTTTTCAGCCGACCTCACTATTATGGAAGAAGGTAACGAACTCCTGCAAAGGATTAACGGAAACGGTCAGTTACCGATGATCACTTCCTGTAGCCCAGGCTGGATCAAATATATCGAACATTTTTATCCGGAACTCCTGGACCATCTCTCAACCTGTAAGTCGCCCCAGCAGATGTTCGGAGCTTTGGTTAAGACTTATTACGCCCAAAAGATGAATATCCCGCCGGAAAAGATTTACATGGTTTCGATAATGCCATGTACTGCTAAAAAATATGAATGCCAACGTCCGGAGATGGCGAGCAGCGGTTATCAGGATGTCGATCTGGTATTGACTACCCGGGAACTGGGCCGGATGTTCCGGGAGAGTGGAATTAACTTTGAAAACTTGCCGGAAGAGAAATTCGACGAACCATTGGGTATCTCCACCGGAGCCGGAGTTATCTTCGGCGCCAGCGGCGGTGTTATGGAAGCGGCTCTCCGTACTGTTTATGAAGTAGTAACCAACAAAGAACTACCGAAAGTCGACTTTGAAGATGTCCGTGGTATCGAAGGCGTCAAGGAAGCTACAGTAGACCTAGACGGAACTAAAGTCAAAGTAGCTGTGGCTCACGGCCTCTCCAATGCCAAACAACTAATGGATAAAATCAAAGACGGTACAGCCGACTATCAATTTATCGAAGTTATGTGCTGCCCCGGCGGTTGTATCGGCGGCGGCGGTCAGCCGTTCCCAACCAATCTGGAGACCAGATTGGCCCGGATCAAGGCTATTTATGAAGAGGATAAAGGAATGCCGGTCCGGAAATCCCATGAAAATCCGGCCGTTAATGAACTTTATAAAGAATACCTGGAGAAACCGCTGGGCCATAAGTCGCATGAATTATTGCATACCCATTATACCAAGCGGGGGAAATACCAGAAGGGCAATTAATAAATTAACAATTGACAATTAACAATTATAGTTAAAGATCGCTGAATAAGCGGTCTTTTTTTATGTAATATGCAATATTATTGAAAATTTTTCAAGGAAATTATTGACATCGAATATATGTTTGTTTACAATTATTAGTAGGAAATAATTTTTTTGCTAATTTTAAAATGATTGGTGATATCGACATGACAGTATTAATTGAAATGGAAAATAAAAAACAGATTGGGGTGAAATTTGAGTATAAAACGGAATTTGTTGAGAAAATCAAAAAAATTGAAGGGCGTAATTGGAATTTTGAAGGAAAATATTGGACTTTACCGAATACTGAAATAATAATTAGCCATTTATTTCAAATCTTTGAGAAAGAATTAATTTTTATAGATAAAGAACTTATTTCTAAAATTGATTTAGAGCTATTTCTAAACAATGAAACTCGAAATTCTCGAATCCTTAGCGGAATTGATAAAGAATTAACCATCAAAGGATATAGTATTAAAACACGTAAAGCTTATGGAAGCAATATCCGCCGCTTTTTACAATATTGTCCTAAAAATCCTCAAGAGATGAATGAAACCGATATCAAAGAATATCTTTTACAATTAATTGACAATCAATCTCTATCTCATGAATATGTTGATCAAACTATTAGCGCTTTGAGGTTTTTATATAAAACAGTATTTAATAATCCCGATGTAATTAGTGATATCCCTAGACCAAAAAGAGAACGTCATTTACCTGAAGTTTTAACTCAATCTGAAATTATGGACATTTTTAGACATATAACAAATTTAAAACACCGAATGATATTAATTTTAATTTATTCAGCCGGACTTAGAGTAAGTGAAGTTGTCAGTTTGAGACTTGAAGATATTGATTATGAAAGAAAATTGATTCATATTCACAATGCCAAGGGGCGAAAAGACCGATATACAATTTTATCACAAATAGCGGAGAAATTTTTAAAAGTTTATATCAAAGAATATCGACCTGACTATTGGTTATTCCCGGGCGCTAACCCTAACAAACATATTGTCGAACGAACAGCGCAACACATTTTCGATACAACATTGGATAAGACTGCTATTATTAAAAGTGTTTCAATTCATACATTAAGGCATTCTTTTGCCACGCATTTATTGGAAGGAGGCACCGACTTGCGGTATATTCAAGAATTATTAGGGCACGCCAGTCCTAAAACTACGGAAATATATACTCATGTTAGTAAAAAGAATATTGCATCGATACAGAGCCCACTAGATCGTTTTATTAGTGATCAATCTACTTAATGTCGCTTAAACGTAATATTTCAGCTATATGAATTAATATATTGCATAAACGAAATATATCATATATTTAATAAGATTGGAATTATATCTGACATAAGTCATTAACGCAATAGTTGAACAAAACCGCTTCGCGGTGGCAAAAAGCTTGATATATTAGAGACCTAGATCTTTGACAAATTAATATCGTAAATATAGTCCGTCATTTCCCTGATGAAATGATAGATGGTTAGATGTACAAT